>CALBTC010000283.1 GCA_937967805.1 uncultured Anaerolineaceae bacterium | reverse complement strand
TAAATGCCTGCTTTGGCCACAATTTCGGCAAAGCGGTCATAGTTGGGAATGAGGTCGCCGGCAGGCATGGCAAAATATTGAATCACCTCTTGCAGCGCCTCCAGCGAACGAGCTGGATAATAGTACAGAAACAGACGCGCCCCTTCCAGGAAAAAATTGTAGTGCGCCGCTTCATCAATAGCGATAATTTGCGAGGCTTGGGCCAAAACTGGGTCCTCATCGTGGGCAAAGTCGGGGTTGTCTGTTTTGCCCTGGGCGATGAGGCCGGTGTTAAGGTAGTTGACCTGCGTGGCGCGCTCCTGGATGACGGTATAAAAAATCATGTGCAGCGGGCTGTCCCAGGGCAGCTCCCACGCTTTCTCACGCAAGGTATGCTTGTACTCTTCAATCCATTTTGGCGTGCGAAACCGGGAAAAGAGAAGCGCATTTTCCCACAGCTCGGCATGTTTTTCTTCTTCGGACCCCCAGCGGATGTGAAAATGGGAACGGCCGTGGCTGCGCCGAATCACCTTGAGCAGCGTCAGTACATAATCAGGCACGTACTGCTCCACGGCAAAAAAACCTTCGATGATGTGGTTTAACTTTTCTGAATGGTCGGTGCGCAGCTGGCGCCAATCGATATCCAGATCGGGGTTCCAGTTACGTGTCGCTTGCGACCGAGAAACATACCAGCGGTACAATCCCAGGAAAGCCCGTTCAATCAGCAAATCTTTTTCCTGGTTACTCAGCAAGCCCGGCGCGGTCTGGGGACGCTGTTCATCCAGTTCTTCCAGGATTCCATCCTCTTTAATTCCCATGATATTCTCCTTCTTGGGGCAAAACGGCCGCTTCCCGCAGCCAGCTAACCAATAGCAAAAAACGATGCTATCAATTAACGAGCATAGCACAATTTAAGTACGAAACGAGGTGAAACGGCCGTTTCACCTCGTTTTTAATCAATTGATATATTATTCGCGGCTAAATTTGTGTAGGATATTACAAAACAGTTAGCGGAATCGTCTCAACTGGCTCCGGTTGTTGGGAAAGGGCATCCACGGCCGTTCCAGACAAACTCCAGGGACCGGCGTGCTCAATTTTGACCTGCACCAGTTCACCTTTTAATTTGCGTGGATCGTCGAAGAAGACAAGCTTGTTTTGCGGAGTACGGCCACGCCAGTTGCCTTTATGCCTGTCTTCCACCAGCACCTCAACCACTTCGCCCAGCCAGCGGTTGTTCCGTTCTTGCGAGACTTCTTTTTGCAGCGCCTCAATCAGGTGGAAGCGGCGCCGCTTTTCGGCGTCCGGCACATCATCTTCCATACGGCGGGCGCTGACCGTGCCGGGGCGCGGACTGTAGCGAGCCAGATGCACCTTGTCCAGCTTGAGATCGGCCAGCACGTCATAGGTGTCCTGGAACTGGGCCTCGGTTTCGCCGGGAAAACCGACGATGATGTCACAGTGAACGGCCGCATCCGGCACAATCCGGTGAATCCGTTCCACCAGTGCGCGATATTCGGCCTGGGTGTAGCCGCGCTTCATATTGGCCAGCACCTCGTCGTTGCCTGCCTGGATTGGCACCTCAATTTGAGGCATCACTTTGGGTAGCTCGGCCACGGCGCGCAAAATCTTGTCGGTCATATAGCTGGGGTGGCTGGTGAGGAAGCGAATGCGCTGCAAGCCGTCGATATCGTTGATCACACGCAGCAGGTCGGCCAGATCGGGTCCGTCGGGCACATCATAACCATAGCGGTCGACGATCTGGCCCAGCAGGACCACTTCCTTCACGCCCTGAGCTACGAGAGAGCGCACTTCGGCGGCAATCTCGCCAATGGGCCGGCTGCGCTCAATGCCCCGCTTTTGCGGGATGATGCAGAAGGTGCAGGCGTGGGAACAGCCATAGACGATGGAAACGGGCGCAGAAACAAGCTTACCCTGCTGGTTGGCGGGCAAAATCACCTCGCCATCCATCAGAGCATGGCGCTGCGTCGTTTCGGTTAGCTCAAGCTGAAGATCATCGCCCTGGCGTAGCAGGGAGATGAGGGGTTTGCCGTCGGTGGCAGGCTCCATGAACACGTCTACAAAGGGGAAATGTTTCTCCAGGTGTTCATTGCCGCGCACGCCCACCACGCAGCCCATGACGGCGATGGTTTTGTCTGGATTTTTTTCTTTTAACGGCCGTAAATTTTGCAATTTGCCATACGCTTTATCTTCCGACTGCTGCCGCACCGTACACGTTTCCAGCACGATCACATCAGCATCCTCGGCACGGCCGGTTGACGTATAGCCCAGCTTTTCCAGCTCGGTGGCCACACGCCGGGCATCGGCGTAGTTCATTTGACAGCCTGTAATCCAGAAATGGTATTTTTTGCTCATATTTTTTTGCCACAGAGAGGAGAATAGTGCGTGAAACGTGATGCGTGAGAAAATCACGTTTCACGCATCATTTAGTCTCTATTCTCTTCTTCAAGATAGTTTGCCTACAATAATCAATTCAGTTAAACGAAAGGTGATTCTATCGTTGCACATTTGGGGCGTCAAGAACTCTGCAACGGCCGTTGGCGCTTGGACCAGCATTGCTTTCAGCCGTATGGTATCTTCCGGCGACACCTGCATCCGGGCGGCCCAGCTGCTAAATTCCATCTCTTTAGACAATAATTCCTGGTGCTGCACAGTAAAGCCCACCTGCCTAAAACCATGCTCCCATTCGTTAACACTCCAGCAACGGCCGTGGCTGGGATCGCGCAGTTTCTCGAAGGCGTTCACATATTTCCCCGCCTCGTTGACGAGCCGGGCTTTTTTGCCGCGCAGGTGAGTGCCGGGCACAATATTGTCCACTATGGCCAGCAACCCACCAGGCTTCAGCACCCGCGCTGCCCCATCAATGAACTGCTGAATGTCTGGAAAATGATGCGGCGCAATGCGGCAAGTGACCAAATCAAACGTCTTGGCCTCATATGGCAATTCTTCGGCATCGGCCTGCTCAAAGCGTACGTTGGTGACGCCTTTCTCGGCAGCCAGATCAGCCGCTACGGTGAGCATCTGTGGGGTCAGGTCGGTAGCGGTAACGTTGGCCACATGGGGTGCAAAAGCAAAGGCGGTATGTCCGGCAGCAGTAGCCACGTCCAAAACGTGCCAATCAGGCTGTGGCTGTGTCAGTTCGACCAATCGCTTCAGGCTGTAACCCTTGGCATGAACCGGGCTGGTGGCGTAAGCGGCGGCGTTGGCTCCAAATTGTTGCTGAACCTGTTGTTTACTCATCGCCACAATTATATCCTACTTGTTGAATTTCCCCTGGAATAATACTGGTAAGATTGGACCAATCTTGGTGTCAAGCCCCAGACTCTTTTAATGTAGATTGGACCAATCTGCAACTTGACTCAGTCGGCAGGCAATGGATTAACCCAGGCGAGCGAAGTGCAGTTGCCTTGTTCATGAATAATCATCTGCTGGAAATCATAAGCAGGTGCGAGCAGACCAATGACGTTGTTGTCACGGGTAAATGCCAGCCAGTTGCCGTCCATCGACCAGTCAAAGGTGAAAGAGGGGAAGAAGATGTCGCTGTTGATGAGAATCGTTTGCAGTTCGCCTCTTTCCAAATCGTAAACGTGAAGGGCGCCAAAGGTGTCGCTTGAATCGACCCGGCCGGTAGTCTGCTGCTGAATCGTGCCGGTAGCGGCCAGGAAACGGCCGTCTGGCGAGAAGCCCAGCGAATGTTCACCGCGGGACAAATCAACCGGGAAAAGAGGCATTATCTCTTGCGTCTGGCGGTTAATTTGGAAAAGATAGCCATCACGGGGCTGGGTAGCAGCCATAAGCACCAGCAAATTCTCGTCGCCGGGATGGGCCATGGCATACTGCATGATCAACGGATTGCTGCCGGTTCTTTCGGGGAACGCTTCAGAGAGAACGGCCGTTGTCACCACAGGCTCCGGTTCCAAATTCTCTACCGAGGCAACAACCAGCTCTTGCTGCACGGGGCGGGTAGCATCGGGCACATTACGGATGTAGCCAAACTGCTCGTTGTTGATCCAAAATGGCGAGCTACCTTCGCCCACCGCCACCGCTTCGGCCGGATCGGCCTGGGCATCACGCAGCCAGAGGGTGGACACCTGGTTGGTACCGCCGGGATTCAGGGTGATGATACGGCCGTCTACCGTGTACTGCGAGCTTTCGAACAGGTGCATATCAGACAGCAGCATCCGCCGGCCATCGGGCGACCAGTGCGGCGTTTGGGAAATGGATGTGCTGTCACAGGTACCCGCCAGGCAGCTTTCCATGTCTATAAGCTGGGGGCTGGGCTCCGCTTCAAACTCTTCAGTGCCAAAGTAGGAAAGCAGGAAACGGCCGTTAGGGTCCATCTGCCCCAATGAAATAGAGTAAATGTCGGGCGCGTTCATGAGTTCAACGCTGCGGTCGTTCTGCCATAAAAGCGTCTGCCAATATTGTTCTTCAGACACTTCAATGAGCTGCAAAACGACGCCATTGTCTTGCGGCAGCGGATTAAAAAATGCCAGGCCAGCATATTCATATTCCTGCTCCCAGGTATCGCTGTCTAATTTGTAGCGGTAGAGAAGGGTTTGCGCGCCCGCCTCCCACGGCGTGCCGTCGAAGCAGCCAACCTGTAAATCCTGTGCCGGGAGGGAGACAGGCTGGCGCGAAACGGCCGTTGCCTCCCCCTGCGTCAGCGCATAAAACCACCAATCCCGTGAAATGGCGTTAACCTGGTCAAATGAGTTGAATTCCCGTTCATCGGCCAGACTTACCAGCCACGATTGATACACGCGCGCGTCAATTATCTGGGCCATCAGCTCTACAGTCGTCGTGCGGGGTACATATTGCTTCAGTAAAAAGTCGATAAAACCAAAGAGCTGCCAGCGCCCGTCATCGTTGAGGGAAGAGAATGCTTCACTGTTCCAATAGGGAAACAACAGCTCGGTATGTACCCCTGTGTTGGCCAGATCACGCTGCATTTGCTGGGTAACGGGCCAATAGGCCAGCCCCATTTCGCTCAGTTGGTAGATCATTAAAGCCTGGAACATGGGGGCACGGTCGCAGCATTCATATCCCAGCGCCTGGCCAATGAGTGCCGCAACGACCTTGGACCCGTAGGCATAAAGCAGCGCCTCACGGCCGTTTCTGTTAATCGGCAATCCTACCAGGGTAGGCGTGGGCAAGTTCAGGCGCAGGTTGGCCCGGTACAGGTTGGCCGGATCGGCCGCTTCCAGCAGGCTTTCCGGGTCGGTGTCGAAGCGAATGTGGATATCAGCGGAGCAGTTGATCTCCGGCAGGGCAGCACACGCCTCAGCCAGCAAATCGCTCAGGTCACTGGTAAGCTGCGCCATGATTTCTTCATCCCGCTCCGGGTAGACGAAAGTCACATTGTTTTGCTCATTGGTCTGCCATTCGCCCCAAAAATCCTGCAAAGGTGGTGAAAGCAGCCAGCGCGTTTCACCCCGGCGGTAAACGGCCGTTTGCTGCAACGTCACCGTCTCCAGACCATCTCCGGTAAAAGCCAGAAAGTCGCGGGCGTAGCTCAACGTAGCCCCATTTAAATCCGGGTCAAGCTGAAGGTCGATAAATCGGTCATCTTCGCGAAAGAGCGGTTCGTAGGCTGTATCGGCTTGCCCCAGCGCCAGGCCAAAAACTGGATTTTCGTAAAAGAGGCCCTCGGCGATTAAGTCGGTTTGCACCTGGCTCCAGCCCATATCGCGGCCCGAAAGCACCGCTTTGCCCAGCTCGGCATCCCGGTTGGCGGCGGCCCGGCTCAGCACGTTGTGAGAGGCAAAAATATCAGACTCCACGGCCGCAGTTGCGTCGTCCAGGCGTTGGGTCACCTGCCGGTAAACCACCACGCTCACCACAGAGAGCAGGATGACGATGGTTAAAATTGTGCGCCAGGGGAATTGGGGAGGAACGGCCGTTGCCGGCTTATCTTGCCACGTCTGCTCTTCCCACTCACCATCTTCTTCAGTTTGCCAATCAAACGACATAAGAATCCCCTTCACACGTGCTGGCTAAAACGAATAAGAATCGTACTCGGTTACCATACCACCCAAGTATGAAACCGACCTGACGGAAGTGCCACGTTTACACAACTATCGAAGAGGATTCACAGGAAAAGTTAAAGAAAAGGGAGACGTGAAGCGTGCAACATGATGCATCTCACGCATCACTGCCTGCCCTGAGGCTGCCGAAGGGTTTCACGTTTCACTGCTTATCTAGCTGCCAGATGGCCACGCCGCCGAGCAGCAGCACGGTGGCAAAAATCAGATACCCTTCCAGAATGCTGGCTTCGGTGATAAAGACGCCGATCATGCCACCCGCGCCGGTGAGCAAATAGAGCAGCAGCACCGCTTCGCGCTGGCTAAAGCCGCGCTGCACCAGGCGATGGCTCAGATGGTCCTTGCCTGCCGTGTTGGGGCTCACGCCGCGCCGCAGCCGGGAGACGACCACCAGCGTGGTGTCAAAAATGGGCAGGCCTAAAATAAAGACCGGCACCATCCAGGTGACAAAGCTGCTGTTGGCTGGAAAACGAAGCTGCAACCCCAGCAGCGCCAGCAAAAAGCCTAAGAAAAGCGCCCCGGCATCTCCCATAAAAATCTGGGCCGGCTTAAAGTTGAAGCGCAAAAAACCGATGGTGGCCCCCAAAACGGCCGCAGCCAGCCCCGCCACCAAAAATTGATCGTTTTGCAATCCTAACAGCATGATAAACGCCGCCGCCACGCCGCTCACCCCGGCGCTCAGGCCATCCATGTTGTCTAAAAAGTTGATGGCATTGCTGATGCCCGCCAGCCAGACAAAAGTGATGGCGTAATTGACAATCTCCGGCAGCGGCAGCTTGACGTGAATATCGAAAAAGGCCAGGATGAGGAACCCCACAAACTGGGCCGCAAGCTTGGTCCAGGCCGGCAGCTCAAAGCGATCGTCCAGCAGGCCAATGAAGGCCACCACTGTGAGCGCCAGCAAAACGCCCGCCACCGTGTTGGGAAACTCCGGCACAAAGGCGATAACGGCCAGCACTGCCCCGCCAAAGATGGCCACGCCGCCCATCAGCGGCATCGGTGTGCTGTGCAGCTTGCGCTGCGCCGGGCTGTCAACAAAGCCCATGCGAATGGCCAACCGGCGTACCCAGGGAATGCTCAGGGCTGTAATCGAAAGGGCCATCAGGAAAATGGCGATGACGGTGTTCATGAGTTCAAGGTGGCTGGCAGCCGGCTTGTCCTGAGCAAAGCCGAAGGATGGCTGGTGGCAAGGTACATTATTCTTCCGTCTCGATGATGTCTATGCGCAGGATTTGGTCGCCGGTGAAGTCTGGGGCTTGCTCGGGGTCGCGGGGGGTGAGGCTTTGCAAGACGTCTTCCCCGGCAATGAGTTCGCCAAAGATGGTGTGACGGCCGTTCAAAGCCGGCAGCGGGGCGTAGGTGATGAAAAATTGGCCGCCGTTCGTGTTGGCCCCGGCGTTGGCCATCGCCAGCAAACCGGGACGATCAAACGCCAGTTCATTGTCCACTTCATCGGTGAAGCGGTAGCCGGGTTCGCCACCGCCCGTGCCGGTGGGGTCGCCTCCCTGGGCCACAAAATCTTCGATAACGCGGTGAAAGGTGGTGCCGTCGTAATAGCCCTGCTGGGCCAAAAAGACGAAGCTGTTGACTGCCAGAGGCGACGCCTGCGGGAAGAGACGCAGGCGTATCTCTCCCTTTTCTGTTTGAATCACCGCTTCGTAATTCTTAGTCTGATCAATGACAAAATCAGGGTAGGCGGCAAAATAGTTGTTTCGTTCGGCGGGGGGGATGTTGGCGAGCGGCCGTTCCGTTTCTAAGGAGGTGGGTGCGGCCGTTTCTGGCTGGAGCTGCTGGATGAACAGTTGCAGCTCGCCCTGGAACTCAGGCGGTCCAATTTGCAGCGCTTCGGTGGCCAACGCCTCTGCCTGTGCCAAATTGCCCATGTCGCGGTATGCCTGCGCCTGCAAATATTTCACGTTCCAGGCAGGTACCTCCACCTGCTCCGGATCGATCCGCAGCGCCTGTTCATAGGCGTCAATCGCTTCCTCGTACCGCTCGATCTGCTGGAAAAGCTGGCCGGCGCGCACCCAGGCGCGGGCATTTTCCGGTTCCAGCGCCAAACCTTGCTGAAGCGCCGCCACAGCTTCTTCGTAATATGCTTCGGCCGTGGCCCCTTCGCTTTCAGCGGCGCAGGCTGCCGCGGCATCGGCCCAGGTAAAGAAGGTATCGGAGAAGAACGGGTCAATATTGGCTGACTCCTGGTAGATATCCAAACCGCCCCGGCAATTTTGCCCCTGGGCCAGCACCAGCCGGGCATATTCATTGCGAATGACCGAGTTTTGCGGGCTCAAGGTGAGGGCGCTCTGGTAATATTGCTCAGCATCAGCCAGATGCTGGCCACGCTGCGCCTCATCGGGGCTAACGGAGGCCCAGCGGGTGTTCAGCCGGGCCAGATTGGCCGTGTGATCGGTATTCAGCGGATTGATCTCCTGGGCAGCAAACAACTGCTGCTCGGCTTCGGCTAAAAGCTGCTGCTGCTCGGCCAAATCAGAAGTGACGTTAGAAAGTTCCAGGTAGGCGCGACCCAAGAAAAGATAGTAAAAATCTTCGCTTGGGGCCCGGTCGATGGCATCCTGGTAGATGGCAATGGCGCTTTGCCACTCCGTTGGTTCGCCGGTTCTGGCGGCCTGATCGTCAAAAAACCGGCCGCGCTTGTAGACGATATCGGCCTGAACCACGCGCAAATTGGTGTTGAGGATGAGGAATACGGCCGTAAACCCCAGCAACCCCAGCAGCGCATACCCATTCAGCGAACCCGCATCACGCAGCCGGGGCTTTTTACTCATGCTTACCACAAACGCCGCCAGCAGCATCAGCCCAAAAAGAAAGACGTAAAAATAGGTCAGGAAACCGGCCGCCTGGGCCGCTTCCTCTACAAGGTAATCAAAAAGCTGTTCAATCGTTTCCGGCGGCGGCACGTAAGCGCGGTACAGCAGCGAAAAACGGTACAAGTTGGCCTGAAACAGCGCGTAAAGAAAGCCCACGATAAATGAAACCGCGGCCATGATGGCGATAGGCGTCAACAAACTGCTCCAATTCGAGTCCCAGAGCAGGTACAGCATCGCGCCACTGAAAACAAAAATCAACAACCCCGATAAGATACCGCCGGCCAAATTAATTGGCAGGGTAAAGAGCAATCCGGTCACAGCGACGCCGGCAGCAAACAGGCGGTCATTTTTGGCGAAGCGAAACTGTAAATTGCCGCCGGCCCACAGGCAGAGCGCCCCCCACATCCAGAGCAAGGTCTGGCCCAGCAATGCGGTGGCGCCGGCATTTGCCGGAAGCGGAATGATCAGGCGGTACAGTAGTGAGACAACCCCCATCACAAAAAAAGAAGCAGTGGCAATCATTCGCTGGCTGCTGCTGATTGGGGAGGAAACGGCCGTCACCCGCAAATCCCCATCCTTTAGCATCTCGCTCACGGCAATGAGCAGGCCCAGGCTCCAGGTAAGCACCGCCATCAGGTAAATAAACGGCGATTCAGTGAAGTTGCGCTTGATGTTGAGGAAAAAACTCTGGTGCAGGATATCAACAGCCATTAAATCATCCACGCTCTCCAAGACAAAATCGGGCGGTTGGGCAAACGTGGTAAAGGAGAAGCCAATGATGCCCAGCATCAAGGCCAACATGAAACCATACAGCAGCGCCGGCCCCACCCAACCAGAAAACATGGCCGGTCGGGTACGGGCGGCGCGGCGGCGTTTTCTTTTAGAAACGATGGGGGCTTCCTCTTCACCACTTTCTGTAAGCGTCGCGCCCTGCTGCCGGGGCAGCCAGTAGGTGATGATGAAGAGCAGCCCCACGTACAAGAAGAAGTGCAGGCGCGTGGCGGCAATGGCGATGCCGAAGTGAATCTCAACAAAGTGGGCCAAAATTGCCGCCACCAGCGCCACTACCAGCAGCCGTTCGGCGGCAAAAGGTTCATCGCTCCCTTCAGACGAATCAGAGAAAAGGGCGTAGTAAATGAGGTAAAGCACCAATCCGGCAATGGAGCCAAAAGGCAGGGCCACCCCAAAATAGACCGGACCGCGCCAGATGATGAAGGCAACGGCCGTCAGTACCCCCACGCCAATCCACAAACCAATCAACAAATTACGTTCAAATTTGGTGCGCAACACCCCCAGCCAGCGAAAACCGTAGACAAAAACGCTCAAATAGAGCGCCTGCCACACCAAAAAGCCCAACACGCCGGTGATTACCAGAGCGTCAAACGTTTCGTTATGCGAACGGTCCGGCGAGGCGTTGCGCGCTTCCAGCGTGGCCAGCTCCGGCGGATAAAAGCCATTGTAGGCCACGTACATCGACTCCGGCCCATAGCCGATGAACGGCCGTAAAAAATTGAAACTGTCGCTCCTGCCATCGGGGAAGTTGATCGGTTCGTGCGGCTGAATCAGGTCCAACACACCCTCCCAGATGAGGATACGCACCCGGCCCGTGCCGGTGTCGTCTTCCAGCACCTCACCCAAACGGCCGATGCGCGGCAGCTCGCGCCATTCGTTCAGCGTGTTAAATACGTTGCCCACAACGGGGATTTCAGCATATTCCTCGCTGGTCAAATTAAACAGCACCAGCCAGGCGGCCAGCAGAAGCGACATCACAATCCAGCTAAACCAGAGCCAGCGCCAGCCGCGCTGTGCCGCCACCAGCACAAAGATGCCCAGTATGACCAATCCCACAGCCACAACAAAAGCCACAAAGCTGGCCATCGGCCCGGCCAGGCTGGCCAGATAGCCCGCCCCGGTAATCCCGCGTAAAATGAGCAGGACGATGGTGTAGGCAACGGCCGTTCCCGCCAATACAAATAAAGCCCCACGCCCCGCCTCTGCCAGCCGGAACCGCCCCTGGCTTTCGGCCGCATTACGCAGCCCCACCAGTACCACCAGGATAAAGGCAAACAGCCCCACGCCCAGCCCCAGCCACGGCCCCCGGCTGCCCGACCAGTAAATGGCGATCAGCTGAATAGCCACGGCAAAAATGTAGGCCGAAGAGCGCATCACGTCGGCACTGGAGAGTTCCTCATCGCTCAAGATGCTGCTGAACGAGGCGATGATGCGGGCTACCGTCAACGGCACGGCCATGATGAGGTAGGCGGCGATGAAGATGGCGTTGCCCATGTGTCCTGCCACGCGGTCAGTCACGTTGCCGGCCCAGGGCAGCGGGTCCAGATCAAAATGCTGCAGCAGGCCATAGAAGGCTATGGGGATGGAGGTGATGATAACAGCCGTGACCAGGCGCCGCACCTGGGCCAAGGTGCGCATCGTGGCAATGGTCGTGCCAAAAATAACGATGTAGGACAGTGTGGTGTACATTCCCTGCAAGCGCTGGTAAGAGCCGGCCCAACTCACGCTTGGCGTCACGGAAAAGAGCGTTGAGATAAGGTAAACCAGAACCAACAGGGTGATGATCAGCAAAAACGGCATGCGCCAGAAGGAATCTTCGGCGCGCCAGCGCAGGCGCACAGCGTGCTGCCATTGGCGCAGATCGACAAATTTCACCAGCCAGGCGGCCCCCATCACCACGGCAATGGAGCGCATGAGGGTCAATTTATCCGGTTCAAACACACGGTCGGAATGAATATTGAAGAAAAGCGGCACGGCAATGACCACAAAGAGCCAGCCGACCTCGATGAGGCCATCGCACCAGCGAGACAGTTTTGTTTCCATAGGTCCGCAATGGTAACTGAAAAATGGTTAATGGTAAACGGTTATTTGTAAATGGTTAAGAGAAAAATCCACTAACCCCTGAGCGATCCTGAGGTCGGCTCTCAACCTCATTCCTTGCCCGGGATGTCGGGAATATCTATGCGTTTGCCGCGCGGGATCTCACCGGCACGGTCATACATCGGCAATTCGCACAGTTCACCCTCACGCGTTTGTCCGTCAATGCATTCGACTCGCAGTTTAACCCCCGGCCCAAGCTTCGGGTCCTTCAGGCGCGCGATGGCGACACCACACTGAAGGTAGGGAGACCAGGCACTGCTGCAAATTCGACCAGCCGGCTCGCCATTGAGGAAAAGCGTATCACCGCGACGAGGGACGCTGACTTCACATTGCAGCCCCCAAGTAAGCCGGCTCTTGTCCGCCCTGGCGAGTGCCTCCATACCGATAAAGTCCGCCTTTTCCAGGTCGACGAATGCCCCAAGCCCCGCAGCGAATGGCGTCACGCTGTCATCAAAATCAGCACCTGAAAAAAGGAGACCAGCTTCAATGCGCCGGGCGTTAGTGGCTGTGGCCGGTATCGTGTGAATCCCATGGGATTCGCCTGCATTCATGATCCGTTCCCCAATGACAGCGGCGTCGGCATCGGACCCGAAGTAAAACTCCCAGCCCAGCTCGTTGGTAAAGCCCGTACGGCTGATCACCACGGGTTGGCCGCCGATACGTATCTGGGCCAGGTCGAAGTAGCGAAAGCGCTCCGGCATACCTTCGTCGGAGGCATGCGCGAGCACATCCATTGAACGCGGACCCTGGACCTGGCTGATCCAAACGTTGGCATCGAACACTTCGACGTCGAAGCCCTCCGAGTGTGCACGCAGCCAAACGCGGAACTCGCCATCACCTTGGGCATACCAAAAGCGGTCGGGCGCGAACCGAAGCAGGACTCCGTCCATGATCATTCCGCCGTCGCCAAAGCAAGCGAGCTGATAGCTGCAACGCCCCACGGGCACGCGTGACACATCACGCGTTAACACGCGGTTGAGCATTGCCTCAGCCTCTGGCCCGCGGATCTCGGTTGCCACTTCGCCGGTATGCGCAAGGCCGACCTGTCGTCGCAAACGCCAGTAGAGATCTTCCGTGCGCACGTTACCATATTCGAGCGACCGCAGCCGTCGATTGTAGATGCCAAAATGCGGGTCGTGCGGAAGCTCCTGGTACACCAGTGGGTGGGGCATCATAGACTGCCGAAACTCACTTGGACCGCCACCGGAGGGCACCGGTTTGACCACGAACTCCGTATTGCTATTTAAATGTGCCATATTACCTCCTAGCATTGAGAATCAATCATCTGTCTGACCAAATGAAAGGCATTCACATTTCGTTGCCTCGCTAGACAAAGATGGGCCAACGGCCGTAATCCTGCCATCTATGCCTCCCCAAAAGCCGCCTGCACGATCTCTTTGGCTTCATCCTGAATCCGGCGCAGGTGGTCTGCGCCTTTAAAGCTTTCGGCGTAGATTTTGTAGATCTCTTCGGTGCCGGACGGCCGTGCGGCAAACCAGCCATTCTCCGTGACCACCTTCAGGCCGCCGATAGCCGCCCCGTTGCCTGGCGCATGGGTCAGCTTGGCCGTGATCGGGTCGCCGGCCATCGTGCTGGCCGTCACCATTTCCGGCGACAGGCTGCTGAGGAGCGCTTTCTGGGCGCGGGAGGCGGGAACGTCGCTGCGTTCGTATACCGGGCTGCCAAACAGGCGCTCCAGCTCCTGGTAATGTTCGCCGGGGTCGCGGTTGGTTACGGCCGTCATCTCCGCCGCCAGCAAATTGAGAATAATGCCGTCTTTATCCGTGGTCCATACCGTGCCGTCCCGCCGCAAAAAGGAAGCCCCGGCGCTCTCCTCCCCGCCGAAGCCGTAGGAGCCATCCACCAGGCCATCGACAAAATATTTAAAGCCCACCGGCACTTCTGCCAGCCGCCGTCCCAAATGGTTGGCCACGCGGTCAATCATCGAGCTGGAGACCAGCGTTTTGCCGATGGCGGCATCCGCCGGCCAGCCGGGGCGATGCTGGAACAAGTACCAGATAGCCACCGCCAGGTAATGGTTAGGATTCAGCAGTCCGGCGCTTTGGGTGACGATGCCGTGCCGGTCGGCATCCGGGTCATTGCCAAAGGCAATATCAAATTCATCCTTGAGCCGGATCAGGCCGGCCATGGCGTACGGCGAGGAGCAATCCATGCGGATTTTACCGTCTTTGTCCACGGTCATGAAGCGGAAGGTGGGGTCTACGGCCGTATTCACCACCGTCAGGTTTAGCTTATACTGCTCCGCAATTGGCACCCAGTAGCCAACCCCTGCCCCCCCCATCGGGTCGACGCCAATTTTCAAGCTAGCTCCGGCAATAGCGTCCATATCGACCACCTGGTCCAGCTCAGCCACAAAGGGCGTCACGTAATCATGGTGATGCACGTTGTCGGCCTGCATTGCCCTGGCCAGCGTCATCCGCTTAACGTCTTTTAGCCCATCAGCAAGGATGGCATTGGCCCGGTCTTGAATGATTTTGGTCGTGGCGGTATCGGCCGGGCCGCCTTCCGGCGGATTGTATTTGAAGCCGCCGTCATCCGGCGGATTGTGCGACGGGGTGACCACCACGCCATCGGCCTGGCTGCTGGTATGGTTCTTGTTGTAGTTCAAAATTGCGTGGGAAATGACCGGTGTGGGCGTGTAACCCAAATCGGCCTGAATGAACAGCGCAACGTCGTTGGCGGCAAACACCTCAATGGCGCTGGCTTGAGCCGCTTCGGAAAGGGCATGGGTGTCCATTCCCAGATAGAGCGGGCCGTCGATGCCTTTTGCCTGCCGGTATTCGCAAATGGCCTGGCTGATGGCCAGAATATGGTCCTCGTTGAATTGGGCCGCAAATGAGGAGCCGCGATGCCCGGAGGTGCCGAAGCTCACTCTTTGCTCGATGTTGGTGGGGTCTGGCTGGGTGGTGTAGTAGGCAGAAATCAGGCGGGGAATATTCACAAGCATGTCGCTGGGGGCGGGTTTGCCGGCAAGGGGATGTTGGGCCATGAGTCACTCCTTATCTAAATTGCACTTGTAGCTATTTGGCTATTTGTCCAAGATTGGGCCAATTTTCTATGGGATAGGCCGTCTATCGAGGAAATTGGCCCAATCTCCTGAGTAAGCTCAAATTTGTAGGTTAGAAAGCTGGGAAGATTATAGCAGGGATTTTGAGGAGACGACATGAGTGCAGGCTCAAGACCATGAATGTAAATCCGCTACCCCAACAGAGCTTCGGGCCAATATCTACAAATTACTGGAAGAAGTGCTTGAGACAGGAATTCCACTGGAAATCAATAAGGGAAACAAGCGTTTGCGGATTGTGCCCGTGGAACAGACGAACAAAAGATCAAAACATATTGGACAATTACTCTCAGGCAAAGTGGTGATTGGTCGCCAAGCCGGCTTTCCTAATCCCTCCTGTTACGAAGAACGGCCGTATACACCCCCTGCACCTTTTCCACCATCTGCCGCAAACTAAATTCCTGCCGAGCACGCGCCTGCCCAGCCTGTCCCATTTGCTGGCACAAGTCTGGCTGGGTGGCCAACTGCTGGATAGTAACTGCCAGCGTCTCCGGCTGCTGCGGCGGCACGACGCGGCCCGTGACGCCGTCCTGCACCACAAAAGAGGTGCCGGTGCCCAGTTCGGTGGTGAGGCAGGGCAGTCCGGCGGCCATTGCCTCTTGCAGCACCTTGCCAAACGCTTCGGCCCGGCTGTTGGCCGGCAGCACAAACAGGTCGCCGCTGGCGTAAAATTTGGGCAGGTCAGCCTCGCTCAAGTCGCCCACGAACTGGATTTTGTCGGCCACGCCCAGTTCCTGGCTCAACTGCTCCCATTCGCCCCGCAGCGGGCCATCGCCGCCCATCAGTAGTCGTATCGATAAATCCGCAGGCAACTGCGCCATGGCGCGAATCAAATCGTCGCCCCCCTTATAGTAGCGATGCCGCCCCAGGAAGAGCAGGGTGAAACGGCCGTCCCGCGCAAAAAGCGGTACCGCCCCGGCAAAGCGATCCACATCCACCGCGTACGGGATGATGGTGCATTTGGGGGCCAACGGCCGTAAATAAGGCGAACTCTGCACGTAATTGTCACTGGCAGCAATGATGCCCGCCGCCCCGGCCAGCACCCGGCGCAGTAACGGGTTGTACAGGCGCAAAATGCGCTGTTGTTTGATAACATCACTGTGATAGGCAACGAGGTACGGCCGTTTGCGCCGCAGCAGCCATTGGCTCAGCTCTCCCACCGGATAAGGAAAATGAATCTGCGTGATGTCCGGGCGCAGCTTGGACAATAAAAAAGGGAGCGTGAGGCTTAGCGGCGTGGAGGCCACCGTCGCCAATCGTCCCGCCCGAATCACCTGCACGCCGTTGATCGTTTCGCGAGACGGCCGTCCCCCCGGATTCGTCACCAGCACCGTCACCTCGTAACCCAGCGCCGCTTCCGCCTCGGCCAAATCCTTGATGTGATTCTCAATTCCCCCGACAACCGGCCAGTAATCTTTGTAAACATGAACGATTGATAACATGCTTGTCATTATAGCCTGTGGACCAATCCACAGGCTATAAGACCAATTGGCACCCTAACCGCGAAAAGATACAATCCGCGCATGGATCGCGCCCGGCACCTTTTACGTTCTTCCGTTTTGGTCATCCTGTTTTTGGGACTGGGCAAAGTGACCGGCCTGATTCGCCTGCAACTGGTCGCCCGCGCCTTTGGCACTTCCGCCGATTATGATGCCTTCACCGCCGCCAACCAACTGCCGGAGGTCTTTTTTGTATTAATCGCCGGTGGTTCGTTGGCGGCGGCGTTTATCCCCGTTTACTCTGAATATCTCACCCAGGAATCCCGCCAAAAAGCGATGGCACTGGGCAACACCATCCTGACAATGGTTATTTTGTTGCTGGGAATCGTTTCCGCCGTCGGCGCGCTCATTGCCCCCTGGCTGACGCGGATTGTGTTGGTGCCTGAGTTCACCCCAGAATTGCAACAGCTGACTTCCGACATCATGCGCATCATCCTCATCCAGACGACCATTTTTGGCATCAGCGGCGTGTTTAGCAGCATGTTGAACGCCCACCAGCATTTTGCCCTGCCTGCCCTGGCCCCGCTGGCGCTGGACATAGGTTATGTCGTGGGTCTGTTCCTTTTCGTGCCGGCGCTGGGCATTATGGGTCTGGCCTGGGGCACGGTGGTGGGTGGGGTACTGCACATCCTAATTCAGGTACCGGCGCTCATTAAATATCGTATCGGCTACCAACCGGCGCTCAACTTTCAGCTAAGCGGCGTGGGCGAGATTGTGCGGCTGATGGGGCCACGCATCGTCACGCTGGGCACCGTCCAAATTGCCGACCTGTTCATCATTCGCCTGACGTCCGGCCTGCCGGAAGGCAACACATCAGGCTATTTTTATGGCTATGCCCTGATGCAGTTCCCCGAGACGCTGTTTGGCACGGCCATTGCCCTGGTCATCTTCCCCACGCTGGCGGAGTTGTTTAATGCGGGTGAACGAGGGCGGATGCGGGAAACGGCCGTTACCGCCCTCAGCATCATCTGGACCCTCACCATTCCCGCCGCGGCGCTCATGGTGCTGCTGGGTGAACCGGCCATCGCCTTTTTGCTGGAAGGGGACGTGTTTGATGCTGCTTCTACGCGATTGGTGTACAGTGTCTTGCTGGCCTTTAGCGTGCGCCTGGTGGCTGAAGCGACATTGGAAATCGTCGCCCGCCTTTTTTATGCGCAGCACGATACGCGCACACCCATGTTTGCCTACATCGGCTGGCTGTTGGTCAACGTGGCCGTGGCTTACGCATTGGTAGATAGTTTGGGCGTGGTGGGATTGGCGCTGGCCAGCACGGTGGCGTTTACGCTGCTCTCGGCCGTTTTGTTCTGGCTCAACAGGTTGGAAATTCAACCTTTGATTATTGTGGCGGGACGGGCATTGGCGGGAACGGCCGTGCTCACTATCCTCATTGTTATCATAGGTCAATTCATTACTTCTACCTTTCTTTACCTGTTGGTGGCAGGCGCTGTAGGTGCAGCAAGCTACGTCGCGGTGAATTTGCTGCTAGGCGGCAAAGAAATCCCCGCGCTGCTTCGTCTCATCCGCGAGCAGCCTACCTGATTTTCCAACCATTCTGCCCTCTTTTTCAATCTAATCACAACAAACGAACGCCTGTTCAAAAACCGAGATTCGATCTTGACTTATTAGAACGTTCGTGCTAAACTCCCCAGCGTTACACCCCAACAATATCCATAAATCAATGCAGTTTTTGCCCAGCCAGTGCTGGTATGACGCTGGCCGTGTTTCCTGCTGCATTGCGCAAATAAGGAGAGAGTTCTCATGGCAAAAAAATCAGACAATGGCGACGGCCGTTCCAGCACGCTGGAAAAAACCCTGGATTCCATTACTAAGCGTTTTGGGGAAGGCACCATCATGCGGTTGGGCGAAGCGCACAATCTTCAGGTAGAAGTCATCCCCACCGGCTCCATCTCGCTCGATATTGCCCTGGGCGTTGGCGGCTTGCCCCGAGGCCGCGTCATCGAAATTTACGGACCAGAATCGTCGGGCAAAACCACCGTCTGCCAGCACGTTATTGCCGAAGCCCAGAAACGAGGTGGCATTTGCGCCTTTGTCGATATGGAACACGCTCTTGACCCTACCTATGCTGCCAAAATTGGCGTCAATGTAGACGAGCTTTATGTTTCCCAGCCGGATACAGGCGAACAAGCGCTGGAAATTGCCGAGGCTCTAATCCGTTCCGGCACGATGGATGTGGTGGTAGTGGACTCCGTTGCCGCTCTGGTGCCCCGCGCTGAAATTGAAGGGGAGATGGGTGATGCCCATGTGGGTTTGCAAGCCCGTCTCATGTCCCAGGCATTGCGCAAATTGTCTGGTGTAATCAAGCAGACTAACACCATTGTTATTTTCACCAACCAACTGCGTTCTAAAATTGGCGTCATGTTTGGCAGCCCGGAAACAACCAGCGGTGGTAATGCACTCAAGTTCTATGCTTCGGTTCGGCTAGACATCCGCCGCATCCAGGCCATCAAGTCTGGCAGCGAAGTCATCGGTAACCGCACGCGAGTAAAAGTGAAGAAAAACAAAGTTTCTGCCCCCTTTACCGAATGTGAATTCGACATCATGTACAATGAGGGTATTTCTCTCACCGGCGATGTGCTCGATCTGGCCACAGAATTCAACATTGTGGACAAGCGCGGTGCTTATTTCCGTTACGGTGAAACGCTTTTGGGCCAGGGGCGCGAAAATGCCAAAGTATTCCTGGCAGAAAATCCGGAAATCCTGGATGAGCTCGAATTTCTCATTCGTCGTGAAGCCGGACTGCCCACAACCGAGTTTGAGGGTATTGAAGTAGAATCAGAGAACGGTGCCGTAGCTGAAGATGCTGTCTTCTAAACACAATTTTTAGCCACACAAATTTCGAAAGTCCTGACCAATTCGCTTGTGTCAGGACTTTTCTCTTATCTGCTTCTCTTTTTGACAGGGCATAGACCCTTGCTATAATTGATCAAGACTCAATTCTGGGCATAACTCTACTTTAATTTGCTGTGTTTTGTCCCCAACGATCTACAAAAATTTAACATTTAAAAACGCAGAATCTACAATACATTATTCCCTGCGTAGGAGAAACTTGTCATGAGTGAAGAAAATGCTGAAGCAATGGAGTCTACTGCTCCAGAGGTCACACCAACCAGCATCAATGACCTTAAACCCAAAATGAAACTAAAAGGTACCGTCAGCCGGTTGGAGCTATACGGCGCCTTTATCGATCTGGGGATTGGCCCCAATGCCTTAATCCACATTTCCCAACTCGGTAAAGAACATGTCAATCGCGTTGCTGACGTCTTGAATGTGGGTGATGAAGTCACGGTTTGGGTAGACAAAGTAGACCCGCAGCGGGAACAAATTATGGTTTCCATGATTCCACCGCTGGATGTTGAGTGGAACGAGCTAGACAAAGGCCAGGTTTACACAGGTAGTGTCAAACGGTTAGAAAATTTTGGTGCCTTCGTTGATATTGGCGCAGAACGTGAAGGTTTGGTTCACATTAGTGAACTAAGCCATAACTACGTAAAGCACCCTTCCGAGGTATTGAGCGTAGGCGATGAGGTTCAGGTTCAGGTGTTAGGTTATAGCAAACGCAAGCGCCGCATTGATCTGAGCATCAAAAACCTGCTGGAAAAGCCAGAATCTACCAAGAACGAAGCGACGCCGGCCGAAGTGTACGAATACGAAGAAGAGTTCGAAGAAGAAATGCCAACTGCTATGGAGTTTGCCTTACGTCAGGCAATGGGCGATTCGATTCCCGACCGTAAAAAGCAGGGCGGCAAGAAAAAGCGGAAGCGGGGCAAGAAAAACCGCGACCAGCAAGAGGATATCCTCAGCCGCACGCTTCAGGTTCAGCACAACGGCTAAACACAAAAAAGCCCCGGTATCGGGGCTTTATTTTTGCCTAAATTTACATCCTGTTCTCGAATCGGAAAACCAAATTAGAAGACCGTTTCGGGCCAATCGATCATCCAGGCAGCCAGTTTATCGCCTACAGGCACGTGTTTCACCCTTTCAGGCACGATGAGCAAGGCGTTGGCTTTCACCAACGAGGTCATGATGTGGGAGCCTTGATTGCCGGTTAACGTGGCCTGGTAACCATCTTCGCCAGAGCTCACAACGGCACGAATATAGCTTTCACGGCCGTCTGAATGAATCTCATCTTGCACAGTGACCGTCACAGTGGGTCGATCTAACTGTGTATATCCGGCCATCTTGCGAATAGCGGCGCGGGCAAAGCGCTCAAAAGAAACCATGGCGGAAACCGGATTGCCAGGCAGGCCCAGGTAAGGAATACCATGATATGTGCCGTAGGCCAGCGGTTTGCCGGGGCGCATTCGCACCCGCCAGAAACCCATATTGCCTTCCTGCTCTAACACAGCCTTGACCACATCGTAAGCCCCTACAGAGACACCAGCCGAGCTGATGAAGAGATCGACGTTGGCGTCCAGGCCGGCCTGGAGCTTTTGGCGCACGGCCGTTTCTGTATCCCCTGCAATGCCTAACTGCACCGGCACTGCTCCCAGCGCCAAAATCTGGGCTGCCTGAGTGTATCCGTTGCTGTTGCGGATTTTTCCCGGCAGCAGCGCCTCGTCAATCTCCAGCAGTTCATCGCCGGTGGCCAATGTGGCCACCCTGGGGCGACGAATAACGGAAACTTCACTAACGCCCAACGAAGCCAGCACGCCTACTTCCTGCGGCCGTAAAATATGCCCTTTCTCCAAAATCGTTTGCCCGGCTTCAATGTCTTCACCAGGATGGCGAATGTAATCACCAGACTTGACGGTGCGGGTCACCTGAATTTGCTCGGGCAACGGCCGTTCCCGGTCACGCCACGCCTCATTGGTATCTTCTACCGGCACGACGGCGTCGGCTCCGGGCGGTACGGGTGCACCTGTCATAATGCGAACGGCCGTACCGCGCTCCACCGTGACGTTCGGCACAGCCCCCGCCGCCACATCACCAACCACGCGCAGCGTGGCCGGGCTTTGTTTGCCGGCGCCATCCAGATCGGCGGCAATGAGCGCGTAGCCATCCATCGAGGAGTTGGCAAACGGTGGCAGGCTGTCTCGGGCCACAACCTTTTCGGCCAGCACGCGGCCCAAACCATCCAGCAGCGGCACGCGTTCCGCAGGCAGCACAGAGACACCGGCAAGTACGGCCGTTAGCGCTTCTTGAACTGTCAAATATTCTGCTTCACTCATAGGGCAACCATCATCGGCCCCATCACGTCGCGCCGCGACGAGCCCATCACCATCCCACTGACTGGACGCTGCTTTGAGTTTTCGTCTGCCATTTTTAAGTCTCCAGTTGAGCCAGACGGCCGTCTAGATCCAAGACCTCTGCTTTGCCCTGCATGGCGGTCAGCACGTTCTGAATATGGGTCCACAGCTCCAGCGAGCCGTCAAAACATTTACGGCTGAAATCGGCCGTCACTTCCTGCACATGATCGCGGTCCACGCCGGCGGCAAAGCGGGCGTTTTTCCACTTTTTGCGAATCGAGGAGAGTTTCACTTCGGCGATGTTTTTAGACGGCCGTACCAGCGTCGTGGCAATCACCAGCCCGGTAATCTCATCACAAGCCAGCAAGGCAAATTCGATCGGTTTCTCGCGAGGAACGCCGGTCCCTTCTGTATAGTGAGACAAGATTATCCGAATCGTTTCTTCATCCCAGCCGCGCTCGCGCAATATTTTGGAGCCTTCCATCGGATGCCGGTCCAGATCAGGATGAATTTCCCAATCAAAATCATGCAGCAGGCCAATGGTTTCCCAGTAGGCGACATCTTCATTCAGTTCATTGGCATACCAGCCCATAGCGGCGCTCACGGCCAGCATATGGCGGCGCAGGCCGTCATCCTGTACAAATTCACAAACCAGCTCCCAGGCATCAGACCGATCAGGCATCTTCTTCATCGCCTTCTTCTTGCTTGTCGGAGCCACGTTTTGCGCCGCAGTCACAGCCACCATTTTCATGCTTGGAGCAGCCGGCTTCGGCTTTTTTCTTCAGCGCTTCCAGTTCATCCAAAGGTTCTAATTCATGGCGGAAAACTTCATAGTATTCACCCTCTACCTGAACCAGAACGGAGTCGCGCAGCACGCGCACGTCGCGCACCTTGCCATCGCCGTGGGGTGTACCTACCCGTTTGCCCGGCTTGGGCAATGTTTTGCGCGCCTCCACGTATTGTTCGTACTCATAAACCAGGCAGCAGCGTAAACGGCCGCACATCCCCGTAATCTCCTGGGGACTCAGCGAGATGCCCTGCGCCTTGGCCATGCGAATGGAAATGGGGCTAAATTCGGTCAAAAACGTAGAACAGCAGCGCGGCGCGCCACAGGCACCGTAGCCACCCATAATCTTAGCCACATCACGCGGCCCAATCAGACGCATTTCCACTTTGGTGCGGAATTGGCGGCCCAATGTCTGCTGCAAACGGCTGACGTCCAGCTTCTTATTTTCGGTGGCATAATGGAAGGTCAACCAGGAGCCGTCAAAACTGTATTCTGCTTTAACAAACTTGGCGTCCCGAATTTTAAGCGAGGCGGCCTTTTCTCGACAGCTAATCAAGGCATCGAGCTCTTTGGTCTCCCACACCTGCTTCATCACCATATCACGCGGGTTTGCCTTGCGCTCAATACTGCGCATTCCCCGCTGGCGGTGCATCTCCTCTGGATTAATAAAGCTAATCACCTGCCCCAGTTGCCGCCCCCGCTTTGTTTCTACAATCACATAATCGCCAGGCTCTACATCATCATTTTGTTTACCAACTTTAAAATGATACAGTTTGCCCAGTTTCTGAAAGCGCACCCCGACAACGTTGGTACGCTCTTCTGCTACAAGTGTCATTTGTATTATCTCCGCAGTAGAAATTTTCTATCTGTATAGCCGGTTATCACTGTCGTCAAATTGGACAGCGTGATGTTTTATAGGATTTGCTTATGTTATCATACCCTGGCTACTTTTTACCAACTTCTTAATAAAAAAGCCAGCTCCGTTTCTGGAGCTGGCCTGGAAAAATCGGTAAAAACTGGAAATCAACCTACCAGTTCGATAGGAATAAAGTTTGTCGATTTTTGCAAGGTCAACACACTGATACGGGCCGCCACTTTCTGGGCAATTTCTTCAAATGCCTGTGCCGCCGGTGAATTGGGGAAGGCGACAACCGTTGGTTTACCGCCATCGCCACCCACACGCACGTTGGCATCCATTGGCACGCTGCCCAAAAACTCTGTGTCGTAATCAGTGGCCAATTTCTCGCCGGCGCCGGTGCCAAAAATGTCACCGCTCATATTTTCGACCACGCCCAAAATGGGCACTTCCAGCTTCTCAAACATCTTCAAACCGCGTAACGCATCAGAAGCAGCCACCTGCATGGGCTGGGTTACCACAATGGTGCCAGAGAGGGGCAGCACCTGGGCCAGGGTGAGCTGGGCATCGCTGGTGCCGGGCGGCAAATCAATGATGAGGTAATCCAGCTCGCCCCACTCCACATCGGTGAGTAGCTGACGGATGGCGCTGTGCAGCATCGGGCCGCGCCAGATAAGCGGCTGGTCCGGCTGTACCAAAAAGGCCATCGAGATAAATTTGACGCCAAAATTTTCAGCGGGAACCATCTTGCGGTTTTGCGGTGGCGGCATTTGCTCTACGCCCATCATCATGGGGATATTTGGCCCTAAAATGTCGGCATCCAGCAAACCGACGCGTGCACCTGATTGAGCCAGGGAAATGGCCAGATTCACGGCCACGGTGGATTTGCCGACGCCGCCCTTGCCGCTGGAAACGGCAATGGTGTTGCGAAACGATTGCCCGAGCTGATCCTTGATGCGGGCGTCAGCCGGCACGTTGGCATCCCAGTTGATCGTGATTTGACCAATGTCGGGCACATTGGCCAGGGCAGCGCGGGAATCAGACTCCATTTTGCCGCGCAGCGGGCAGGCGGGTGTGGTCAACATGATAGTGAAAGTGACGTCATTCCCTTCGATTTTTAAATCACGAATCATGTTTAGGGAAACAAGGTCACGATGCAGTTCAGGTTCGATTACGTTAGAGAGGGCGTCCATAACGGCCGTTTCCGTCACCCCACCCTCTTTTTCTTTACGTTTAAACATATGTTCTCCTTAAAAAGCAATTGCGTACCCCATCCCTGTCAGATGAAATACGCAACGCTCACTATAATCAACAATTTTTAACGGCGAGAAAAGTTAGTAATATTCCCCGCGATAGTATAGCTGCTTGGTATGTTCCTCAGACAGCTTGGGCGCTTTAGACATATCGGCGTCGCGGCCGTGTTCTTTTTTCCACGCTTTTAGCTCTTCTACATGATCGCGGATGGCGGCTTCGGCGGCCGCTTTTTGCGGGGCAATCTCGCGCCAGTAGCTCAGTGGCTTGCTCAGCCGCTCCTTGTCGTGGATGTGGGCCGTGGTGCGGTCGTAGCTGGCCAATTCATAATCGTGGTCCAGCTTGATGGCGTCAAACGGGCAAAACTCGGCGCAAAAGCCACAGTTCATGCAGATGTCAATGTCGATGTAGAACTGCTCAGGTTCGGGCTTGGGACGGCCGTTTGGCAGTTTACCTCGTTCGATCCAGATACATTGCGGCGGGCACACTTTGGCGCAAATGCCACAAGAGGTACACCAATCCTTGCCCCATTTTTGCCCAGGCGGCGGATCGTCAGTTATCAGGAACGGCACAAAGCGGAAGCGTTCCGGCACGGGCAATTTTTCTTCCGGATAGAAGACCGTTTTCACGCCTTTCCCTTTCAAGCCTTGCCGCACCTGTAGCGCTTCATTGTTGTAATAACGGCCGCCGCGGGCTGCCCAAAAAATATCGTCCAGGTAGGAATCAACAAAATGTTTAAACGTGATTGCCATACCCTTCAAAATGCCAAGTCCGTACATAGCTTCTCCTCATGATTAGCCACAGAGTTCACAGAGAGTCATAAGAATTTAGCTCTACACTCTGTTTGCTCAGTGTTCTCTGTGGCTTTCAGGAAATTATCGATCTACTTCGCCCAAAACGATGTCGATGCTGCCCAGGATGGCCACGATGTCGGCCACTTTATGCCCTTCACACATCTTGCCCAGCGGGGTCAGGTTGATGAAGGAGGGAGCCCGCACATGGTAGCGGTCCGGGTTGGATTCGAGGCGGCGGGTAGTCAGGTAATAGCCTCATTCGCCTTTGGGGTTCTCGACACGGCCGTATGCTTCACCAGCATTGGGCATCCGTATGGCATACTGAGGTTTGCCATCAATGATTGGCGCACCTTTGGTAGCCTTCAGGTGCGGCAGCACCTGCTCCAAAATGCGCAAGCTTTGCCGCATTTCATCCATGCGAATCAGGTACCGATCATAAATATCCCCGTTGTAGCGCACCGGAATATCAAAATCGAGGCTTGCGTAATATGAGTAGGGTTCAGCCCGACGCACGTCGTATTGCACGCCGCTGGCGCGCAACACCGGTCCGGCGGCGCTGTAAGCAATGGCCGCCTCACGCGGCAAAACGCCCACGCCAATGCTGCGCGACCGCACAATTTCATTGTTGGTCATCAGCCCGTCACCCTGGTCCAAAACGGCCGGGATGTGCTCATAAACCAGCTCTTCCAAAAAGCTCATCGTCTCCTGGCCGCGCACGTCATCGGGCAGATCATAAGCCAGACCACCAAAGCGCATGTAGTTGCACATCATGCGCGAACCGGCAGCGGCTTCAAAGAAATCTAGAATCAGTTCACGTTCCAGGTAAAAATAAAGCATGGGTGTTTGCAGAGCGCCCAGGTCGTTTAGCAAAAAGCCCAGCGCCCACAAATGGTTACAAATTCGGGTCAGCTCCACCATCAAAATGCGAATCCATTCCGCCCGCTCCGGTACTTCTGAACCCAGCAGTTGCTCAATGGCCAGCACGTAGCCGTGATTGTTGCTCATGGAGCTGAGATAATCGAGCCGGTCGGTGTAGGGAATGTTTTGGATGAATGTGTTGCGCTCGCCAATTTTCTCGTGGTTGCGGTGCAGGTAGCCCATCACCGGCTTCAGGTCCACCACCGTTTCACCGTCCAGCGTTACCACCATGCGGAACACGCCGTGGGTGGAGGGATGCTGTGGCCCCATGTTGACCGTCAGCTTGTCGGTCTTCAGGCCGGATTCTTCATCGCGAGTGTAGGTGATGCCGGTGTACATTTCTGTTTCCACATCGTACTCATCGCCGGTGGGCACCCAACCCTTGGGATACTGCACATTTTTGCCATAAGGATTCTTTTCTTCGGCGCGGAACACCTCGCCGCCGGGCCAGCGGCTGCCAAATGGCTTGTTGTCTTCTTCGTAGAAAACTTCGCGCCAATCTTTGCGCAGCGGATGCCCGTCAAAACCATCCCAGGTGAGAATGCGGCGCAAATCGTCATGCCCCTCAAAATGAATGCCGAGCAAATCGTACGCTTCACGCTCCTGGAAGTCGGCACCGGGCCAGATGGGGGTCAGCGACGGGATAACGGGATTGTCGCGGTCTACCTGTACGTGAAGGACCAGCGCGCCGCCGCCCTGGTCGATGCTGTAGGTATGGTAAACGGCTTCCAGCTTATTGTCGTCAAGTTGATCCACGCCGGTGACGCTGCTCAGATAGTCAAAGCCGATGTCATCGCGCAAGGCTGTGGCCACTTCCACCAGTTTGTCAGCGGAGACCATCAAGCCGGTGTAGCCGTCACGGGTTTCATCGGTGACGGCATCGGGGAAGCGCTCTTTAAGCAGCGCGGCGGCTCGTTCGGCGGGATTTTGGTTGACGGCCGTACCGTCGTCTTGTGATTGATCATCGAGAATCATTTCGCTCATGAGTGATCCTTCTTCAAGTCGGTAAGTGGGTAATTGGGTAATTAAGTAAGTGAAAAGTCAAATTACCCAATTACTCAATTACATAATTACTAGGTTATGCGGCCGTCTCAGCTTCAGCCACTTCTTCTGACTCAGCTTCAGCCATTTCTGCCTGGGCTTTGGCTGCCTCCGCCTTGATGATGTCCAATTGGCGCAAATCAACCAGGTCCGGCCCCAAAACAGGCACAGGCACCAATCCAGTCGTAGGATCATCTTTACGGTACCAGGGCACGGTGGCAATCGATTGCTGATCGATTTTTTCTTGCAGGGCAATTAGCCCGTTAATGAGGGCTTGCGGTGTGGGCGGGCAGCCGGGAACATAGACGTCTACGGGCACAAATTTATCAATGCCGTCCACGACGTTGTAGCCTTCCTTGAAAGGACCGCCGCCGGAGGCACAGGCACCCATGCTGAGCACGTAGCGCGGCTCGGGCATCTGGTTGTACAGGCGCACGATGGTGGGCACCATCTTTTTGGTGACCGTGCCGGACACAATCATCAGGTCAGATTGGCGCGGCGTGGCGCGGAAAACTTCCATGCCAAAGCGGGCCAAATCGTAGCGGCTGGCGGCCGTACAAATCATCTCAATGGCGCAGCAGGCCAGGCCAAAAACCATGGGCCAGACGGAGTTACGGCGACCCCAGTTGTAAACGGGGTCTAACAGCTTGGCAATATTGGTGATGACAACGTTGTTGCTTAATTCCTCGGGAACAACAACGTCAGGGGAGCCTGCGGCTGATGAATCAGCAGTCATAGGTTGGTTGCCTCCTCGTACCAGACGGTTTGAATATCCAGCAAGATGCGTTCGGTTACCAGCGCAGGGTCATCGTCAAAACCAGGTAAGGATTCCACAAGCTGGGCTAACTCTTCCAGGCCCACATCTTCCGGGTTACGCTCCGGGTATTGTGTCATTAACGCTACCGTGATGGCGTAAGTAGATTCCCAATAGAGCTGGTGCGGTTGTTGACTCACCGGGTGGATACCTGTCTAACGTTTTGCCGACCTTGAGCCGTTCTTTATACTTTAGGAAACGGCCGTTTGCAGGATATTCTCCGTTTTAAGTTGCGTAAACCGCAATTCGTTTATAGAAAGTCTCAGGCAATTCGCGGTTTACGGAAAACAAAATTGGTTAATTTAATGCAGCGGAATTTTGTCTTCAATTCTATCATTTTTAAGTATATTACAATGTCTTTATCAGGGCGAGTTAATTTATGACATTTTTCACAATGAGTGTATCTTTGGCCAAGTCAGTTGTCAAAAATTATGTTACGTATTCATCTCGTTTCTCCCTATCATGGCGGCAGCCATAAATCGTGGGCTGAAGGCTGGCAGCAAAGCAGCCAACACGAAGTAATCCTGCACACCTTGCCTGATCGTTTTTGGAAATGGCGGATGCACGGCGGGGCGATCACGCTGGCCGGGCGCTTTTTGGCGGCAAAAGCGCAGCCGGACGTGCTTTTGGCCACCGATATGCTTGATTTGACCACGTTTTTGGCGCTGACCCGGCCGCAAACGGCCGTCATCCCCACCATCCTCTACATGCATGAAAATCAGCTAACGTACCCTTTGCCGGCAGACGGCCGTACCGGACCTATGCGCCGGCAGTTGGGCGAACGGGACCAACATTACGCTTTCATTAACATCGCCTCCATGCTGGCCGCCAACCACGTTTTCTTTAATTCTCACTACCATTTAGAAAGCTTTTTCGACGTCCTGCCTAACTTTCTCAAACATTTTCCAGAGTACAACGAGCTAAACGCCGTGGGCAAGCTGCGCAAAAAGAGCCAGGTACTGCCCGTTGGCATCAATTTTCAGCGCCTGGCGCTGGGAACGCGTGTGCGGCAACCAAATCGTGTCCCGCTTATTTTGTGGAACCAGCGCTGGGAATATGACAAAAATCCTGAGGCGTTTTTTGCGGCGCTGTACGCTGCGGCAGAGGCAGGGCATCCATTTGAAGTGGCGCTTTGTGGACAACAGTACGGGAAACGGCCGTCCATTTTCAACGAAGCGCTCCACAAATTAAGCGGACGCATCATCCACGTGGGCCACGCCGATTTGCCCACTTACCGCCGCCTGCTGTGGCGGGCCGACATCACCATTTCCACGGCGTACCACGAATTTTTTGGCATCAGCCTGCTGGAAGCGATCTGCTGCCAGACGTTCCCGCTGCTGCCCCGCCGGTTGAGCTACCCTGAACTGCTGCCAGACCAGTTTCACGAGGCTTGCCTCTACGCCGATGAAGCAGAACTGGCGCAAAAGCTCGGTTGGGCGCTGACCCATCGTGCTGAAATTAGGGAAGTGGCCAAGGGGTTGGCAACGGCCGTTTCCCACTATTCCTGGCAGCAAACCGCTCCCCTTTACGACACACAAATAAACCAGATTTGGCAAAAACAGCGGGCAGATGGTCACATAAAACAAGAGGGTTAGTCGTTTGGCACAACGCTCCATTTAGGGTATCGTTTTCTAGCACTCTGTCGAAACAAGAAAACGGAATAAAGATGGCTCTTCTGAAAAAACCACAGATTTCGCAGATTACACAGATTTTTTCTCTTGATTTCTCAGCGTCTTGGCGCCTCTGCGTTGGCTTTTTTCAATGGACCCAAAGATAAAACAGCTTTTGGAGAAGATAAATGAGCGAACCGGCAAAGAAGATTGGTCTCATCATAGGGCAGGAGTGGGAATGGCCTGAAGCGTTTATGCAAGCGGTGAACGACAGCGAAGAGAACGTCACGGCCGAGCTGGTTCAGCTTGGCGGCACCTTTATGGACGACCCCCGCGAATACGATGTCATCATTGACCGCATCTCCCATGAAATCCCCTACTACCAGGCCTACTTAAAATTCGCTGCTATCCAGGGCACCTACATTATCAATAATCCCTCCACCCTGTCGGCCGACAGCAAATTTTCCAGTATCGCCCTGGTCAACCAGCTGGGCCTGAAAAGCCCGCGCACCGTTGTGCTGCCCAACAAACAAGTGGAAAAAGACGTTACCCCCAGCACTTTTCGCAATTTAAAATACCCAATGGATTGGCAGGCAATTATCGATTACGTCGGCGTGCCGGCCATTTTTAAAGACAATGTGGCCAGCGGGCGGCGCGGCGTTCACCGTGTCCACAACGTCGATGAACTGATTCAACGGTACGACGAAAGCAGCACCCGCACCAAAATTTTGCAGCAGCTTATTGAATCAGATGAGCATGTGCACTGCTTTGTAGTCGGCCAGGAAAAGGTGTTGTCGTTGCGCTATTCGCTGAAAAACGGCCGTTACAAACAAAACATCCTCAACGACAAAAGTGAACTCGGGCAGATGTTGTCTGAGAGTGCCTTACGCATTACCCGCGCTTACCAATACGACGTAAACATGGTCGAATTTGTCATGACAGATGACACGCCTTACGTTATCAACGGCACCTATCCCACCCCAGATATTGATCTCACCCTGATGACTGAAGAACAGTTTCAATGGCTGGTTAACGAAATAGCGGAATTAGCAATGGACCGGGCGAAACGGCCGTTGTCCCAGGCTGGTGTTTTCGGTCAACTGGAATCAGGTGACTAATCTGTGTCCTTTACGCCATTGAAACCATGCCTAAGCGTGTTATAATTGGCGGCTGTTAGTTGACACATCAACCAAAATCAGACAAAACCCTTTTACAAAAAAGGATCAAAGCAGATGAACCATTTAAATGATAAAGTTCCAGACAAAATCGGCCGAATAACTGAATTGGCCTACAACCTTTGGTGGAGTTGGACCCCTGAAGCGCGTGGGCTTTTCCGCCGCCTCGATTACCCGCTGTGGCGCAAGACCCTGCACAACCCTGTGCAGATGCTCCAAGAAATAAGCCCCCTAAAATTACAAGAAGCTGCTCAAGATTCCACATTTTTAAGACATTACAACAAAGTGATGATGCTGTTTGATGAAACCATGCAAAATCATGACTCCTGGTTTTATCAAACCTATCCCGAACTGGCGGGCAAAACCATCGCTTATTTCTCCTTTGAATTTGGGCTCCACAGCTCCCTGCCCATTTACTCCGGCGGTCTAGGCATTCTTTCCGGTGACCATGCCAAAGAAGCCAGCGACCTGGGCTTGCCCTTTGTCGGTGTTGGCTTCATGTATCCGCAAGGTTACTTCCGTCAGCGCATCCCATCACACGGCTGGCAAGAAGCCGTTTACCAGCAGCTGGACATCAGCCAGGCGCCTGTGCTGCCGGTGTTAAACGGAGATGGACACGAAATGCGCGTTTCCATCAATTTAGGCGGCCGTACGGTCTCGGCCCGCATCTGGCATGTACAGGTGGGGCGCAATCCACTTTATCTGCTCGATACCGACGTGGATGAAAACGAACCGTGGGATCGTGAACTCTCCGCCCGGCTCTACTCCGGTGACTCCGAAACCCGCATCCGCCAAGAAATCATGCTGGGCATTGGCGGCGTCCGCGCTTTGCGGGCGTTGGGCATCAATCCCTCTGCGTGGCACATGAACGAAGGCCACTCTGCATTCCTGATCCTGGAATGTATTCGCGAATTGGTAGCCCAAGGCAAAAGCTTCGAGGAAGCATCCGCTATTGTCAAAAGGCAGTCCATCTTTACCACCCACACACCTGTACCTGCTGGCCACGACGCCTTCGGCTTCCAGATGGTTGAACAATATTTCAATGGCTTTTGGGATGAATTAGGTATTAGCCGTGAACAGTTTCTCAGTTTGGGCGGGCATGAAGAAGAGTGGGGAATGGCCTTCAATATGACCGTCCTTGCTTTAAGACTTTCTGGCCAATCCAATGGGGTTAGCAAGCTGCACGGCAAAATCTCCCGCGAAATGTGGCAAGAAGTGTGGCCAGACAAACCGGTAGACGAAGTGCCTATCAGTTCAATTACGAACGGCGTTCATGTTCCCACCTGGATTGCTGGAGAAGTTCACAATATCTTTGATAAATACATCGGGCCGGGCTGGCTTGAACAGCACGATAACCCGGCCGTCTGGCAGCGGTTAGCAGAAGCGCCCGATGACGAAATGTGGGAAGTTCATCTAGCCCTTAAACGCAAGCTAATGGGCTTTCTGCGCGAGCGTGTGCGCCGCCGTTGGGTAGCCGGCACCAACGATCCGACCCAGGTTCTAACCAGCGGCACGCTGCTAGACCCAGAAGCATTGACGATTGGTTTTGCCCGTCGCTTTGCTACCTACAAGCGGGCCACGCTCATCTTCCGCGATATAGAGCGTTTACAGCGCATTTTGCTGGACATTCACCGGCCCGTGCAAATTGTTTTTGCGGGTAAGGCACATCCAGCTGACGAACCGGGCAAATCGCTTATTCAGCACATTTACAATCTGGCCAAGCACAATCAATTGGGCGGCCGTATTGCCTTCATTGAGGATTATGATATGCACATGGCCCGTTACCTGACGCAAGGGGTTGATGTATGGCTGAATAACCCGCGCCGCCCGCGTGAGGCCAGCGGCACTAGCGGCATGAAAGCGGCCATCAACGGCATTCCGAATTTAAGCATCCTCGATGGCTGGTGGGTTGAAGGCTACAACGGGGCAAACGGCTGGGCCATCGGTGATGAACGTGAATTCGACAACCATGAACTTCAGGATGAATATGATGCCAACTTCATCTACCAGGTCCTAGAAGAGGAAATCGTCCCGCTTTACTACAGTCGTGATCGGGATGGGATTCCACGGGGATGGGTGGAGATCATGCGCGAATGCATTCGCTCGAATACGCCCATGTTTGGCACGCGCCGCATGATTAAAGAGTACACAACAGAACTTTATGTTAAAGCAATTCTTGCCAATGAGGCCGCCCAAGCTAAATAATGAAGCGTTGGTTGAAACGAGTTGGGTACTTCGTTTTCCTTCTAATTTGGCTCCTGGTTATGGCCTTTCCTACATTTGCCTTTTTTTTGGCAACAAATGGAGAAATACAGCTAGGTGGTGATGCACGAAGTCATATTCGTTTTTTTCTGGTTCAAGAGGAGACATCAGGCGGGGTTGGCGTCGAATGGATTCGAGATGCCCGCCAGGTTGAAAATTGCAGCCGAACCACCATTCGCTACTTTTTATGGGAAGGGAGCAACGCTGGTCAGAATGTGAGTTTTTGTCAATGTTATGATCCCGTTACCGATGCGCCTTTGCCAGTTGAGGAGAGCAGCTGTACCCAATGAATAATATTGCCGTGAAATGGACTGGTCAAGGAAGCCAGATGTTTATTGGTCGAGACTCTTTTGGCCATGTGGTTGTCTCCGGTTCCTGGCCCCAAGAGGATGAATCCTGGCAAGAATGGAAGGGGTTAAAGCCATCTGATATGCTGCTGCTGAGCCTGGCATCTTGCTCGGCTTATGATGTGGTGATGATATTAGGTCGCCAACGACAGTTGTTGACCAATTTACATGTGAGTGTCGATGGGAAACAGGCCAGCGACCCACCTTACCAATTCACCGAAATTCATCAGCATTACACCGTAGAAGGGATCAATTTAGACCCCAAGAAGGTAGCGCGGGCAATTGAGCTTTCGGAAGAAAGATACTGTTCTGTGGCCGCAACTATTCGGGGCGTTGCCCGGTTGAGCCACAGCTTTGAAATTGTAACGCCGTAACAAATTATTTTTGTTTATGATTCTCGCGTGTTTTCAGGTTCCCCATGCCTCTGTGTGGGGAACTTTTCTTTCACTGCATCGCCTGGCTTATTTCACATAAGATGCCATAAAAAGTGTAGTTGTGTTACAATGCAACTCAGCCTTATGGTGCTTGACATTTGTAACTTACCCTGAAGCAGAACTATGAATTCAACTTCAAACGATAGGCAACTATTCTACCCAACGGATGAACAGCCGCCAGAATGGCAGCGGGAACCTATCGATCCATTTACGCCCACGGCCGTTCAGCTAGAACGAGCCAACGCATTAAAACGGTTTAACCGCCTGGTCATTTATTTGCCGCTGGGTTTGCTCGCGGCAGCCCTGCTTGGCCTGCTCATCTACCTGCTCATTATTGCCATCTGGCCACCTTATGAAGACACACGCCTGTTTCTTTCCGGCATTGCCGATATCATCCTGATTCTGTTTATGCTGCCGGTAGTGCTTGTCTTTGGTTTGCTGCTGGCCGGTATTTTTGGCGGGCTCATCTACCAGCGACAATCCCGTAAGGAAAATGGAGCCGGGACTTTGCAGTTGAAATACGGCCGTCTACGCCTGCTCTTGTGGAAACTTGATCAAAAATTGAGTACTGTTTACCGCAAGGCAGACCGGCTCATGCCCAGGCTGGCCAATCCCGTGATTCGTTTTAATGCCCTCACAGCTTACATTTCAGCCTGGCTTGGCCAACTTAGAAAACAACTCAATCGTCACGACGTGGAGTGAAACTATGACTGAAACCTCTAATCCAAATTGGAAAACAAAAATTTTGCTTGTTGGCACCATTTCCGGTGCTTTAATTGGCGCCGGTACGGCGTATCTACTGGCGCGTTCTGCAGAAAGCAACAGCGGTGGCCCTCCGGAAATCTCGACTAAAGATTTACTCAGTACCGGCATTGCCATTATTGGCGTTATTCGCGGTATTGCTGCGCTGGGAGATGGCAAATAACGGGTCAATTAGTACTAAATCTTGACAACGAATGAACAGTTTTGAAAGGCTTAATGAGGGCACACACCTGGGCACACACCTGGTTGGTGAAGAGAGTCCGGTAACGCACGACCGTTCCCTATCCCAGGGAGAATTGCCAAACGTCCTGCCTATCTTGCCCCTGCGCGGCCTGGTGGTTTATCCGCAAACGGCCGTTCCCCTCAATATCGGCCAGCCTCGTTCCATTCGCCTGTTAGAAAGCACCAGCCAACAAAACGGCTTCATTGGCCTCTGCGCCAGCCAAAACGAGGAGCGTGCCGTACCCGGCCCCGACGAAATTTACCCGGTGGGCACCCTTGCCGCCGTGCATCGCCAACTGCGCCGTAAAGATGGCACCATCCGTATGTTAGTCAATGGCCTGCATCGCTTCCGCATTACCGCCTTTGTATCGACTGAGCCGTTTCTGGTAGCCGAGATCGAGCCCCTGCCGGAAGATGAGAGCAACAGCATGCAGACAGAAGCCATGGCTCGCAACCTGGTAGAAATGTTCATGCGGCTGGCTGAATTTGTGCCCAGCATTCCCGGTGACTTGCTTGCTTCAAGCCTCAATATTGAAAACCCTCTCCAGCTTGTTTACACTATTGCCACCTACCTTCAGCTAGAGCTTAACGATGCCCAACAATTTTTAGAGTTCGATACGCTGTCTGAGAAGCTCACCTGGCTGGTCCATTACATCGGCAAAGAAACAGAAATTATGGAAATGGGGCAGCGCATCCGCTCTGAAGCGTTTGGCCAGATGGAACAGGCGCAGCGAGAATATTTTTTGCGGGAGCAGCTCAAGGCTATTCAGCGTGAGCTTGGCGAGGCCGACGAGCGGGAAGTTGAAGCCAACACCTTTCGCCAAAAGATTGAGGCGGCCCGAATGCCCGCAGAAGCACGGCAAGAGGCCGATCGTGAGCTAAACCGCCTAACCCGTTTACCTGTAGCCGCAGCCGAATATGGCGTGGTGCGTACCTACCTGGAATGGCTTGTAAACCTGCCCTGGAGCGAGGCGACAACGGATAACCTGGATTTGGCCCATGCCCAGACCGTGTTAGACGAAGACCATTTTGGGCTTGAAGAGGTAAAAGAGCGCATTATTGAATTTTTGGCGGTGCGGCGGCTGCGGCAAAGTCGGCAAAAGGGAGAGGGAGCAACGGCCGTTACCACCTACCATCCCGATTATTTGGGGGCGATTCTCTGCTTTGTTGGCCCGCCAGGCGTTGGCAAAACGTCATTAGGCCATTCCATCGCCCGCGCCATGGGGCGGCAGTTTGCCCGCATTTCTTTGGGTGGTATGCGGGACGAAGCCGAAATTCGAGGGCACCGGCGCACCTATATTGGGGCAATGCCTGGCCGCATTATGCAAATGATGCGCCGCTGCCAGAGCAACAATCCCGTCGTCATTCTGGACGAGATCGACAAATTGGGGGTCGATTTTCGGGGAGACCCGGCTGCTGCCCTGCTGGAGGTGCTGGACCCGGAACAAAACCGAACCTTTAGCGACCATTATCTGGACGTGCCGTTTGATCTCTCTTCTGTCTTGTTTATCACCACGGCCAACACGCTTGATACCATTCCCAGCCCGCTGCAAGACCGCATGGAGGTCATTCGCATTGCCGGCTACACCGAATCTGAAAAAATAGCCATTGCCCAAAATTATTTGGTGCCGAGGCAGATTCGCAGCAATGGGCTGCTGGCCGATGAGGTGCGTTTAGAAACGGCCGTCATCCGCCAAATTATTCGTGACTACACGCGTGAAGCCGGTGTTCGTGAGCTGGAGCGGCAAATAGGGCGCGTCTGCCGCAAAATAGCGACCACGGTGGCCCAACAGCGCGACACGGCCGTAACCACACCTGTTCAAATCAGAGCCAGCCAGCTGGCCGACTTCCTGGGCCCGGTTCGTTTCCTGGCAGAAACGGCGCAGCGCACCCGTTTTGCCGGCGTCGCCACCGGATTGGCCTGGACCAGCACCGGTGGACATATTTTATTTATCGAAGCCGCCAAAATGCCGGGCAAAAAAGGGCTTACCATCACCGGGCATGTCGGCGACGTGATGCAAGAATCGGCCCAAGCTGCTATGACGTACGTGCGCTCCAAAGCAGAACAGTTGGGCATTCCGCCTGATTTCTTTGAACAGCACGACATTCATATTCATATTCCCGCCGGTGCCATCCCCAAAGATGGCCCTTCGGCTGGTATCACCATTGCCACAGCCCTGGCTTCACTGCTAACCAAAAAGCCTGTGTGCAACGATACTGGCATGACCGGAGAAATTACTTTACGCGGCCAAATTATGCCCGTAGGGGGTATCAAAGAGAAGGTGCTGGCAGCCCATCGGGCCGGCCTGCACACCGTGATTTTGCCCCAGCAAAACGGACCAGATTTGGCTGAAATACCTGACGAGATTAAAAAGGAGATGTCATTTATTTTGGCACACACCATGGATGACGTGCTAAAACGGGCACTCTGTACGGATTAACAAAGCTATGTCAAAAATTATTGTTGTCGATGACGACAACACCAATTCAAGTTTAATAAAAATGCTGCTGGAACTGGATGGTTTCAGCGTTGTAACCTGTGAAGACCAAAAGAAGGCTGAAAGTGCCGCCACACCCGATACCCAGGCGTTTGTCATTGATTGCCACCTGGCACGCGGGCGCAGCGGGCTGGACCTGCTGCGGGCCGTTCGGGCTGGGGAAACAGAGGCTAAAAAGGATACGGCCGTTATCATCACTTCCGGAGATTATCGACAAGAAGAAGAATCTTTGGAGTACGGGGCCGATCTCTTTATGCTCAAACCGTATCCGCCCAATTCCCTCTCCGAGGTACTTACCGAACTTTTAGCCAAAGGAGCAGCTACCAATGAGTAACGGCCGCTCCCGCAAACGAAAATCTCAAGGCAAATCCCCATCACGCCAATGGCGGCGCATGGATTTGCATCTTCATACGCCCGGCTCCATAGATTACCAGGAAAGTAACGTCAGCTATCTGGACATTTTGCGCCAGGCAGAGCTGCGCGGCCTGGACATTATCGCCTTCACCGATCACAACTCCGTGGCCGGCTTTGCCGCTATGCGCAAAGAGGTCGAGCGGCTCCTCTGGCTCGAAGAGCTGCACCGCCTCGACCCCGAAGAAAAGCGGCGGCTCGACGAATATCGCCGCCTGCTGGACAAAATATTGGTGCTGCCTGGCTTTGAATTCACAGCCACGTTCGGCTTCCACATTCTGGGCATTTTTCCCCAGGACAGCCCCATCAGCCTGCTGGAACATTTGCTGCTGACGCTGCGCGTGCCGGTGGAGTCGCTGAGCAAGGGCAGCGCCACGGTGGGGGCTACGGCCGATGTGCTCACCGCCTACCGCGTCATCAACGAGGCAGGCGGCATTGTCATTGCCGCCCACGCCAATTCCAGCAACGGCGTGGCTATGCGCGGTCTCGATTTTGGCGGCCAAACGCGTATTGCCTACACGCAAGACCCCAATCTGCACGTTCTGGAAGTGACGGATTTGGACAAACGCGGCCGTTACACCACCCGCCGCTTTTTTGACGGCTCCAAACCGGAATATCCGCGCCCGATGCGCTGCATTCAAGGCTCAGACGCCCACCGGCTGATTCGCGAACACCCCAACTCCAAATCATTGGGCATCGGCGACCGGGTGACGGAAGTGCTGCTGCCGGAAGTCTCTTTTGAGGCGCTGGCCGAGGTGTTGAAGGGGAACGATTTGTCTTTGACACGGCCGTATCGCGGACCGGCCAATCCCGTTGACTTTGTCCAACTGGCCCGCGAGGAGGGTGAATCTATCGTCCAATCTTTCCACGCCTCAATGGCCCAGCGCGGCGGGCACCAAAACCGGGTGTTGCGCGATGTTTGCGCCATGGCCAACGGCAACGGCGGCACCATTTACATCGGCGTTTCGGCCAATCCCAAAGAAAAACCGGCCGGCGTGCGCGACCATAACCGGTCTATCGACCGGCTGCAAGCCGTTATCAGCAATCGCATCACGCCGGAACCGGATGTTCACATCGACAATTTACCTTCCCAAGGCGAACAAATCGTGCGCGTCACCGTGCAGCCGGGCCAGGACAAGCCATATGCCATCGACGACAACCTTTTTTACATTCGCGACGACACGGAAACCAGCCAGGCCGTGCGCGACGAAATTGTGCAGTTGGTAGAAAGCGGTCGTGGCCAAACAGACAGCCAGGACCAGGAAATTTTGCCCCCCCTGCCCCCCATCGGCCAGGTGGCGCCCAAAATTGGCCAGCCGGCGACCACCGTCGTAGAGCCGCCGCGCACCGGCGTGGAAATCGTGGAAAGCGAAAAACGGGAAGGCACTTTTTACCATACCGTGCGCGATTTACGAAACGGCAATCTGATTAAAAACGTGACGCGCTCCTCGGCCCGAAAATTGTGGCACTATGCCATCACCGAGGTGGAAAGCGGCACGCCCAAGCCATCTGAGATTTCCTGGCAGGGCAACATTGCCGTTCTTGACGTGCGCAAAAAGAACGACAACGTCTGGTACGATCTGGCCATGCGTGAGAATGACACCATTCATTTCTATTACGGCGTGACTGACAGCGGCCTCAACGACAACTGGCTGTCGCTCATCGAAAAGGCGCAGTAAGCCATGCAGGTAGCCATTTTAACCGTCTCAGACCGGGGGGCGCGCGGCGAATACGAAGATCGCAGCGGGCCACTTCTGGCCGAGATCATTCAAAGTAAAACGCCGTGGCAGGTGAGCCATCGTGCCGTCGTGCCGGATGAAAAAATGGAGATTGCCAACACACTTATTCAGTGGTGCAATACCGGGGTAAACCTCATTCTCACCAGCGGCGGCACCGGCTTTTCACCACGCGACGTCACGCCGGAGGCTACCCAATCGGTCATCGAGCGGGAAACGCCGGGCATTGCCGAAGCGCTGCGCGCCGAAAGTTTGAAGATCACCCGCCACGCCATGCTGTCCCGCGCCGTCGCCGGCATTCGCGGGCGCACGCTGATCATCAACATGCCAGGCAATCCCAAAGCAGTGCGGGAAAACATGGACGTGCTGCTGCCCATCCTGCCCCACGCCCTGGAACTGCTCACGGAAGCACCGGACAGCGAAAGCCGGCACCGGCAAGTTTAGGAGGTTGATGAGCCGTCAATCTCCAATTTCCTCAACACTTTCGCCTGTCACTCCCGCCCCACGCCTTCGCGGGGGCAGGCTGGCGGGAGCCCAGGCGTTTGAATTCCCGCCTGCGCGGGAATGACAGTTAGTAAAATCCCATGCAAGCAATTACCGGCCAGCTCAGTTTGAAACCCGGCAGGGAAAAATCGGTCTTGAACCGGCATCCCTGGCTGTTTTCTGGGGCAATTGCCAGGGTGGAGGGGGAACCGCAGCCGGGGGCGTTGGTGCAGGTGCTGGATAGCAACGGCCGTTTCCTATCAACCGGCTATTTCAATCCCCACTCGCAAATCCGGGTGCGCCTGCTCAGCTGGGATGTGGATGAGCAGATTGATGACGGGTTTTGGTACGGCCGTCTCCAGCAAGCCAACCGCCACCGCCAGCAGCTCAACCTGGAACCGGCCACCACCGCCTACCGGCTGGTCAACGCCGAAGCCGATGGCCTGCCCGGCCTCGTTGTTGATAAATACGATGATTTCCTGGTCATGCAGTCGCTCACCGCCGGCATTGAGGCGCAAAAAGAGCCCATTCTGGACGCGCTGAGCCAAATCTGGCAGCCCAAAGGAATCGTCGAACGTTCCGACGCCGACGTGCGCCAGAAGGAAGGGCTGCCTGAGCTCAAGCGCGTCGCCAGCGGAGAAGCACCGTCGGAAACCGTGGTGATCCAGGAGAACGGCATCCAGTTTGGCGTCAATTTGCTGGGCGGGCATAAAAGTGGCTTTTATTTGGATCAGCGGGAGAATCGTACGGCCGTTTGCCAACCGCACCACGTCGCCAACAAAACATTCCTCAACGTCTTCGCCTACACCGGCGGCTTTGGTTTGTACGCCATCGCCAATGGGGCGCAGCAGGTGACCCACGTAGACAGTTCTTACGATGCGCTGGCATTGGCCGAGCAGAATGTAGAACGGAATGGGTGGAAACGGCCGCAGGATGAATACCTGGCCGGTGACGCCTTCGCGGTTTTGCGTCATTATCGCGACACTAACCAGACGTTTGACGTCATCGTGCTGGACCCGCCCAAGTTTGCCCACAGCCAGCGCGACGTGGCGCGCGCCTGCCGCGGCTACAAAGATTTAAACTGGCTGGCATTACGACTGCTGCCGCCGGGCGGCCTGCTGGCCACCTTCTCCTGCTCCGGCCTCGTCAGCGCCGAGTTGTTCCAGAAGGTTTTGTTTGGTGCGGCCGTGGATGCCAATCGGCAGGTGCAAATCATCCAGCCCCTCACCCAGGGACCGGACCATCCGGTGCTGCTCACGTTTCCAGAATCTGCTTACCTCAAGGGTTTTTTGTGCCGGGTTTGGTAATTTTCCCAAAAGTGTATGCTATAATGCCGCCGAGGTGATTTAGATGGCAGCAACAATTGGCACAAGAACCATCCCCCTACAAGAAGAACGCGACGGAACCCTTCGCGTTACCGGCACGCGCATCCCCCTGGATACCATCATTTACGCGTATCTCAACGGGGACAGCGCCGAAGAAATTGTGGACAGTTTTGACACGCTAAAACTGGCAGATGTTTACGCCATCATCAGCTACTATTTGGACCAGCAAGAAGAAATCAACGCATATTTACAAAAGCGCCAAAAGGAAGCTGATCTGTTGCAAGAAAAAATAGAAGCCCGCTTTCCCTCCTCTGATTTACGCCAACGACTATTAGCCAGACAAAAAAAATGATTAAATTGGCCACCGATGAAAATTTCAATGGCAAAATAATTCGTGGCCTCCGTCGTCGCAATCCGAATATCGATATTGTTCGGGTACAAGACAACCCTGTTAAGGACAAATTCATTATCTTCCGTTGTAGCTGCCTGTAAGACTTTCAAGGATCTACTTAAAGCTTGGAACGCTCTTGATTCAATGACCCAAGTGGCTTTTGGTGGTGTTGGAGAAGGTATCTCAGCTATAAACAAGCTACGTTGTACAGAAAGTTGAAGGGCAAGATAATTTTAGCACTTGAAGCCAGTTTGTCTGACACATACACTATGAAGAGCAGTTTGCCACGTGTCTGTGATTATGCGACTAAAGCTTTAGAAAACATCGGAACAGCAAACGCGATGAAGATAGTGGGGAAATGGCGTCAAAAACAACAAGAAGCACAAATTGAGTAACCTCAGATTTTGACGGCCGTTTTGTCGGTGCGAGGCAGATGGCAGTAACTTTTGCCAATGCCTGAAACCATTTCACCATCTGCCTCGCCCAAATGTGGGTCGGGAAAACACCTCATCTCGCGTCATTAACGCGGGCGCAAGGTTGGGGTTGGCAAAATAAATGGGCGAGGCGACCGGAGAAAAGGTGTTTTGTTTTTCAACGGTATTCTCCGGTCGTCCCGCCCCTACAGCATGTTTTGGGGATTTAGGCCTTGCGCAGTTGCAGCGTGACGTCCTGGTCGCCGATGGCGACGGTTTGGGTGTAGAGCGGGTTGGTCATCGGGCCGGCTTGCAGGTTGACGGTGAGCGTTTCTTGCTGCACGTAGTCGGCAAAGTTGCTCAGCGCGGCGGCGACATCGCCGTTGGCACCCTGGTAGCTCAGCTCGATGCGGTCGGAGATCTCCAGGCCGGCATCTTTGCGCATGTTGTTGACCTGGCGCACGACGTCGCGGGCATAGCCTTCCTGCACCAACGCGGGTGTCAGTTCGGTGTCTACCGCGACCGTCACGCCTTTGTCAGAGGCAACGGCCGTTCCCCCGCGTGATTCCGTCTGCACCAACACATCATCCTCACCCAGCGTCACCGTCTCGCCGGCAACCTCCAGCGTCAACGATTCGCCGGCTTGCAACGTACGCGCCGCTTCGGCCGGATCGAGGTCCATGAGCGCCTGCCGCACCTTGGGGAAGTCGGAACCAAACTTCGGTCCTAAAACGCGATTGTTGGGCATCAGTTTGTAATTCACCAACTCACCCACCTCCGAGACCACCTCGATTTCCTTGACGTTGATCTCTTCAGCCAGCACATCAGCCAGCTCCTGCAGATCGGCCTGCGCCTGCTGGCTGCCCACATTGATCCGCGCCTTGGCCAGCGGCTGCCGCAGCTTGATATCTTCTGAACTGCGCGCCGAACGGCCGAGGCTGGCGGCGGTGATCGCCAGACCCATCTTGTCCAGCAGGCGGCGGTCTAGCGACTCCGCGTCAGCTTCCGGATAGAGCGTGTGGTGTACGCTCAGCGGCGCGTTTTCGTCCACACTGCGCACCAGGTTTTGGTACATCACCTCCGTGGTGAAGGGGATGAACGGCGCCAGCAGGCGAATAAATTTGACCATCACCTGGTAGAGCGTGCGGTAGGCGGCGTTTTTGTCGGCATCGGCTTCGCTTTTCCAGAAGCGGCGGCGGCTGCGGCGCACGTACCAGTTGCTCAAATCATCCAGCAGGGCTTCTAACGCCTGGGTGGCCTTTTCGGCATCGTATTTGTCGAGGGAGTTGCGTACGGATACGGCCGTTTCACCCACTCGCGCCAAAATCCAGCTATCCAACTCCGCATGGGCGCGGTTGGGGGACTGAAGATTCGCGTGATCACTCGCCACTCGCCACTCGCCGACCTCTGGCGTCCAGCCATCCAGATTGGCATACGTCACCAAAAACGAATACACGTTCCACAGTGGGATGAGAAAGCGGCGGCGCGTCTCATCGCCCCGGTTGAAGCCAAAGAGCAAATTTTGCTCCGGCTTGCAGCTGGCATAGAGCCAGCGCATTGTGTCGGCGCCCATCTGGTCGGCGGCTTCGTTGAACTCGATGGAGTTGCCCCACGACTTGTGCATCTCACGGCCGTCTTCAGCCAGCAGCGTGGAGTAGCCAAACAGGTTCAAGAACGGCGGCTCGTCGCCCAAAACGGTGCTTTGCGCCAGCAGGCTGTAGAACCAGTTGCGGAACTGGCCGGGGAACGATTCGCTGATCCAGTCTGCCGGATACCATTTTTCCCAGTAGTCGGGATGGTGCCGGTAGCCCAGCGTACTGAAGGCCACGATGCCCGCATCCAGCCAGGGATTGCCCACGTCCTTGATGCGGCTCACCTTGCCGCCGCACTCTGGACAGGCGATCTTCACCGCGTCGATGTACGGCCGGTGCGGCGTGTGCCCTTCAAACTGCTCCCAGCCTTCAACGGCACGTTCTTCCAGCTCATCTTCATCGCCGACAACGGTGAAATGGCTGCATTCCTCACATTCCCAGATGGGCAGCGCCAGGCCCCAATACCGCTTTTTAGAGATCATCCAGTCGTGCATGTTGCGCAGCCAATCCATCTCCCGGTCATAGCCAAAGCTGGGGTACCAGTTGATTTTGTCTACGCGGTCCATGATCTGGTAACGTAGACTGCGCGCTTTTTCTGCAGGCGTCACTTCTTCGCGCGGCTTGTCGTACAGCTCGCCCATGCTGATGAACCATTCATCGACAAGCCGATAAACGAGTTCCGTGCCGCAGCGCCAGCAGTGCGGGTAGCGGTGAGCGTACCGCTGCTTGCGATAATACAAACCTTTCTCGTGCAAATTTGCAAAGATGGGCTCAGCCACTTCCTGCGAATGCTGGCCGGTCAGCCAGGCAAAGCCGTCGATGTAGACGCCGTTTTCATTCAGCGGGGCGATGACGGGCAAATCGTACTCTTTGCTCAATTGGAAGTCTTCGGCACCACAACCCGGCGCGATGTGAACGATGCCCGTTCCTTCATCGGCCCCAACCTCTTTCCAGGGGATGACGCGATGGGTGTAATTGGCCTCGGTGAAAGCAGTCATCGCCGCCGGCAGCTCATCAAACGGCCCGCGATAGGTCCAGCCGACCAGGTCTTCACCTTTCAGCTTGTCCACGACCTCGTACTTGCCGATGAGCGTCTCTTTGGCGGCTTCTTCTGCCAGGTAGTAAGTCCAGCCGTCTTCATGCTGAACTTTGACGTAATCCAGCTCTGGGCCAACGGCCGCAGCCACGTTGCTCGTCAAGGTCCAGGGGGTTGTGGTCCAGACCAGCAGCGCCTCGTTCTCGCGGTCCAGCAGGGGAAACTTCACGTACACAGAATCGTGCGTCACTTCAAAGTAGCCATCGGTGACGATCTCGTGCTGGCTGATGCCGGTGCCACAGCGGGCACACCAGGGCATGACGTCGCGTCCTTTGTAGAGCCAGCCATTGTCGCGGCACATCTTGAGGAAGCGCCAGATCATGTAGTTGTTTTCGTCGCTGAAGGTGAAGTAGGAACCGCCGACGTCCACCAGGCCCAACATGCCCACGACCTGCTCCACGGTGCCCGTGATCGGTCCGCTGGCGCCCTGGATGGTCACTTCTTGCTGTGGGTCTTCCTTCATGAGGGCGCTGAGGCGGCGCAGCTCGTCGGGGTCGTTCCAATCCATCCAGTAGCCCAAACGGATAGATTGTTCGGTTTGAACGGCCGCATAGTTCAACACCCGCGCCTTACACAGCTTGACAAAGTTTTCCAGGCCAAACTCCTCGATGTCGCGCTTGGTTTGGAAGCCCAGCTCCTTTTCCACCTCGACCTCGACCCACAGGCCCTGGCAGTCGAAGCCGTTTTGCCAGCGCAGGTTTTTGCCCTGCATGGCCTGGTAGCGCTGGTAAAGGTCCTTGTAGGTGCGCCCCCAGGCGTGGTGTACGCCCATCGGGTTGTTGGCGGTGATGGGGCCGTCGATGAAGCTAAACCGTTTGTCGCTGGTGGCGCGCAGGCGGCGCAGCTCGTTGAAGGCATCGGTTTCTTGCCAAAAGTTCAGGATTTCTTGTTCTTGTTCCACAAAGTCCACTTTGTTGGAAACGTCTTTGAAAGACATGGTGTTTACTCCGGTTGGTAATTGTGAATTGTGAATAATTAATTGTGAATGGTTAATGGGTGCCCGACGACGGTGTGGTAGGGATATGGTGAGAAACGGCCGTGTCGGAGCCAGTAATTCGATTAATCAAAAGTATTGTAAAAGCATTTTTATAGTAATCAGCTACTGACATTCTCATTTATCATCTCAAATACTTCTTCTCGGTGATAGGACAAATATTCTTTCTTGATCGAATAACTTTTCGGTTTGCGCATAAGTTTACCTTCAATGGAAGCTAAGATTTTCTGCAAGTCTTGGCTAAGTTGATTTCGAGATTTCGTTACTATGACACGCATTTCGTCGTCAAAACTAATGTATCCCTTATCAAAAAGCTTGTCGTATAAAACAGACAAACAAAGTCCGTTCGACGGATCAAGTCTTGTTTCAATCTTCTTTGACCAAGGAACAATATGGCTTGCAACGAGCAGCTCACTCTCTGTAATGCCAGAAATACAGCATTTGTAAGAAAAATTATTCAACACTGTTTTTCTAAATTTAGATTGCTTTTGTCGAGCTTCAATTTCAATCTTCCTGTTTTCGATTGCATAATCATTTTGGTCGCTTTCCAATTGCACCTGATCAATCAAATACTCTGGTGAACCATCACGCATCTTTACTCCAATTTTCTCATTAAGATCAAGAAAATAAGGATTGCCAAAATAATTTCCTAAATCAAATGTGAATGGACAATTATTTATTCGAAGCTCGTTATTGATAACTCGCCCAATCCAACGCTTTCGACCATCTGAGGCAAAATATTCTGGTATAAAGATATGTTTTACAATTCCAAATGGAATTGCATAGAAATCCCCTTCTTCAGCTTCGCTACCACCTATAATCAACATGAAGTCATTGTCAAATCGAGAGATATAATCATGAAGTTTTCTACTCGAAAAATCTAACCAATAATTTGCATTCGGATCAGCTTTTCGAATGTAATGTCTATCAGAAAGTCTTTCTCGATTCTTGTAGATCAAATTCTCCATTTTCAACTTCTCAACCCTCAGACCGATACCAAATATATCGCGTTTCGATAGCCTCAAGCAGCTTGCCATCGGCAAAGTTGGGGCGCTGCATGGCGACGGGCCACTGGTTTTGGTCGCGGACGACGATGCGTTGGTTGTCGTTCCAGCGCACCATGGTGGGTACAGTTTCCAGCGTTTTGCCTGCCACCTCCATTGGTTTTGTGTCGGTAATCATAAAATGCACGTCTACCGACACTTGCTGCAGTGCCAGCGTCTCGTCGCCGCCGATGTTGCCGTTGAGGGTTACGGCCGTATTCCCCCCCACCTTTTTCGCCTGCAAAACCAATCCCAACCCAATCGCTGAGGGAAACCAAAACAGCGTGCCGGGTTCGATGTCGAGGTCTTCCTCTTTGGTACGGCCGTTCACCGCCCGTGTCCCCGTAATCTCCGTCTCCGAAAAAAGCAGCGTACCTTCCACCTGCAAACCATCTCCCTGTGTTCCAGGGTCCCAAAAGCGATAGGCCAACCGCTCCGGCGTGCCATCCGCCCGCCGCACCAGGTGGTACAGGTACGAATGCCCCGACGCCGCTTCCCGCCCATCCAAATCGACACGCAGCACTTCGTACCCCTCGGTAGCCTGGGTCAGCCGCCAATGCTCTACGGCACCGGTCGGCACGCCATCCATTTCATACCGCATTAGCCCGGCGCCAATTGGCTTCTCGTAATCCTGTTCCTTAACGATAAATCTCATTTTACACCTATGACAACAACGAATTTGAGTAATCAACGAATGAAAAATTCGTTATTTACTTCAATTCGTTGTTGCCACCTCTGGATTAATCCAGCTCCACGTAGATGCGCTTGTTGATTTTGCCTTTGCTTTTGTAATCGGTGATGCGCATACGGCCGACTTCCTTCGTATTGGCCACGTGCGTCCCGCCATCCGCCTGCAAATCCAGCCCAACCAATTCCACAGTGCGCACTTCGCTGATCCCTTCCGGCAGCAAGTTGATCTTGGTGCGAATCAGGTCGGGAATCTGGAACGCTTCTTCACGAGGCAGAATTTGCACCCGGGTATCGCGCGCGGCTTCGACCTCGTTGTTAACGGCCGTTTCAATCTCGGCCACCAGCTCCTGCCGCATCGTCTCAAACTCAAAATCCATGCGCCCCTTCAGCGGCTCCATGTTGCCGCCGGTCACCGAAGCGCCGTAATCGCGCCAGACCACGCCGCACAGGATGTGCATCGCCGTGTGGGTGCGCATGAGCTGGTAACGCCTTTCCCAATCGAGCTGGCCGGTAACGGCCGTACCCACCGCCGGCGGCTCGCCTTCCACAAAATGAACGACGTCACCTCCCGCTTTCTTCACTTTGGTCACCTGCCAGGTTTGATCATCTGCTGCCAATGTGCCCACGTCGTTGGGCTGGCCGCCGCCGCCGGGATAAAAAGCGGTTTTGTCCAGGATGACGCCGTTGTCGGTAACGGCCGTAACCACCGCTTCAAAATTTTGCACATACGCATCCGTTAAATACAAAAGCTCAGTCATTATCAGCCTCCAAGCCAAACATCGGCTTTTACACAAAAAACAAAAAACGCCATCATCCCACCATTGGGACGAAGGCGCATTGTCTCCGCGGTACCACCCAAGTTCCTTGCACATGCCATGTGCTAGGCTCTCAACCAGCCACCTGAGAATGGCTGCACTCCCGTTAACGTGGGATGAATCCGTCTGAGCCTACTTGTTTCCGTAATCGGTTATCGGTATTCTGTAATCGGTCTTTAACTGATTACCGATTACTGATCTACTGATTACCGATCACCAGCCGTTCAGTCAGAAGCTCCGGAGGGATTTTCACTTTTTCATCTGGACCTGACTTGCACCAACTCAGGTTCGCTAAACCAGATTACCAAGTTACTCGTCTCCATCAACGCCTGTTACTATTAATGAAGTGGAGGGATTATGCCAAAACGGCCGTTTCCTGTCAAACAATCATACTAAACTCCCCCGTACTCTTTTCACATAGAAAATATGATCATTTTCAACTAAAGTACGACTACAAAATTGTGAGAAAATTCAGCAATGCAGCCTGTAAAATAGTTCATTTGTATCATGGTCAAGCTTGGTAATATGTAGACAACCATTCTGGCTTGTGATACCCTTTAGACAGTCACAGAATTTGTAGACGATAAATTTTGTCAGGGTGATTGTCATGGCAAGTTGAGTTTACATAGATTTTCACAAGCATTGACTGATTAAGGAAATATGTAATGGCAGACGAACCAAAAAAAGTAGTTTGCATCGAAGATGAATTAGAAATGATCGAGTTGGTCAAGCTCATTTTGGGCCGCAACAAGTTCGACGTGACCGGCGCCGTTGGCGGTCATGAGGGCTTGAACAAGATCAGCGAAATTCAGCCAGACCTCGTTCTGCTCGATTTGATGATGCCCGAGATGGATGGATGGGAAGTGTATCAAAAAATGAAAGCGTCTGAAGAGATGCGTGATATTCCCGTCATCGTCGTCACCGCCAAAGCACAAAGCATCGACCGCGTCTTAGGCCTGCATATTGCTCGTGTGGATGATTACATCACCAAACCGTTTGGCCCTCAGGAGCTGCTAGACAGTGTAGAACGTGTTATTAATAGCAAAGCCAAAACTCAACAAGAAGTTAGCTCCTAAACCTAGACAAATCACATCCGGCTAAGCCCACCTGCTTTGCAGATGGGCTTTTTTTTATGTTCTCCTACGTTTTCAGAAGCAATATATCGAGTTAAGTCAATTTTTGTTATACTCCTCTCAACAAACACACTTTGTCAGGCAATGAAAATTGCCGTCAAAAAAATAAAAGAGGGTAACTTGCAAATAAGATTTTGGGGGGTACGAGGCACCATACCGACACCTGGCCCAGAGACAATTCGAGTAGGGGGCAACACCTCTTGTGTAGAGTTGCGAACCTCAGATGATCAACTTATCATTATCGACGCAGGTTCCGGCATTCGTCGCCTGGGTAAAGAACTCGTTAAAAACAGCCATGAGCGCATTGTCGGCAGCATCCTCATCAGCCACACGCACTGGGATCATATTCAAGGTTTCCCTTTTTTTGCCCCGATTTTCGGCCGTAACAATCGTTTTGTTTTGGTTGGCAAACGACGTGTTGGTAAACAACTGGAAGAAACCATGGCCGGACAATTTATCGAGCCATACCTCCCTTTCGCCTACAAATCATTACCGGCCGATCTCATTGTAAAAGAGGTGCAGGACGGCGAAACCATCATCATTGGCGACAACACACGGGTAACAGTGGCTGATCTAAACCATACAGGTGGCTGCCTCGGTTTTCGGATTGAAAACGATGGATACATTTTCGTTTATTGCAGTGACATTACCCATTATGATGATGGGTTTGATCCCAACTTGCTGCGCCTGGCCCAGGGTGCCGATTTGTTAGTACATGATTCCCATTTTTCCAGCATTGCCGAGCGCAAAAAGTTTAATGAGTATGGGCACAGCGCCTGGCAAGAAGCCGTGCAAGCAGCGATTGAGGCCCGCGTAAAACACCTGGCCCTTTTCCACTACTCCCCCGATCTGACAGATGATGAACTGGATGACATCCTCATTCAAGCTCGCTCCATTTTTCCCAAAACCATTCTGGCACGTGAAGGGTTGACAATTTCGCTTCCTTTAGACAGTTTGCCAGATTGATCTCGTTTTATTTGCCTGGGAGCAGTAAAAACTCGTTAGATGGCAAAGGGAAGGGATGAGTAGCTGTTCAC
>CALBTC010000282.1 GCA_937967805.1 uncultured Anaerolineaceae bacterium | reverse complement strand
TTCCCTCGCTGTTGGTGGTGTAGCCGAGGTCCATTTTGTGGATACGGCCGTTAAGCAATAAATCGGCCGCGTTCAGCAGTTGGTGCTTACCGCGAAAGAGCGGTAGGGGCATGTTCAGCTCACGAGCAAAGGAGTTAGCGGTACCCACCGGCAATGGGGCCATTGCCGTTTCCGTCTCGGCCAGACCATTAGCTACCTCCCCCAGCGTGCCATCGCCACCGGCAGCAATCACAACCCGGCTGCCTGTGGCCGCAGCTTTTTTAGCTAATTCTGTTGCATGTCCGGGGGCCTGAGTTGGCCAGATAGTAACGTGCCAGCCACGCGCCTGCCAGAGGTCAGCCACTAAGGCCATCGGCGCTGCTAAATTGGCGGGCCCAGCTAGTGGATTGTAAATCAGGGTCGCTTGCGCCGGTTTCTTCACACTTTAACCAATAGTAGAATAACTTCTCCGCCAAAACGTTAGGCGGCGTATCAGTCGTATCCAAAATAAGGTGTTCACCCACCACGGGCTCTTGCGCTTCTACCATCCATTTATACACAGACCAATCGGCATCTGACAAATCGGTTTTGCGCCGCTGGCCGCTGTTGCGCTTAAATAACCGCTGACGAATAGTATCTTGCGCCGCCTGAACGTAACAAACTGCTACCGGCGCACCGGCTCGCTGGCCAATTTTCATCAGATGTTCGCGGCGGGCAGCCAAATAGTTGGAGGCATCAAAGATAACCCGCTGCCCGTCATGAAGGCGGGATTCAATGATGGAATAACATACTTCATACACCAACATCATCTCCGCAGCGGTGTAAGTGGGCTGGTTACGCAAATGGAGGCGAATATTATCTGTACTCACCACAACGAAGGGCATAAACTGTGATAATCCCTCCACCACAGATGATTTGCCGGTGCCGGGAAGCCCCACCATCATCAACAAGCTGCCACCACTCCGTACAAAAGGAGCCTGCGGCAGCAAGTCATCTATATCGCTAACGATACTGTGCAAATACATTTGGCTCGGTTTACTCTGCTCTAAACGACGCTTACCCTAGCTTCAAAACACCATTATCTTCAAACGTAATTATGCCACATTATAGCTATATTGCTTGTTGATTGTTACGATCTTGGTTACATTGCTTATTGTTCCTCAACACCCGTCTCCAGCTTCTTAACATCATACTTGCGTTCCGCCTTTACGCCACGTTCCTTTAATGTCGCGTAAATGCGATCTACATATGGCTCGCCGTCTACAAACAAATCGTTAATTTCAGTTGCATCCAGAAAGCGATCCCAAGTCGTGTGCAAGAAGGTAATTCGCCGCCAGTGCAAACTCACAATGGGCTGCGCTAACTTTTGCAGCGGCCCCAACTGGACTTTGTAGTACATTTCCTGGGCACGGGGATGGTCTGGCTGGTCAGGGAAAAGCGCCAGACGGGTCGTGAGTTCATGACCCAACTGAGGTGCGTAATAATGAATAGCCCATTTTTCTGCATCAAAGCGGCGACCAAAATAGAAGGCGAAATATTCAGCGTGCACTCCTTTGGGCGCATGTTTTTGCGGGATGCGATACCAACCCACCTGCTTAATAATCTCAAAATCTGCCGGCTGCGGCACGTAGGCTACCAAAACGCGATCTTCTGGATACATGAGCACTCACTCCATGCATTTATTTTGTAAAAGCCAAAATTAAACCTTATTTTTTCAAAAATCTTTTTGGCTTTCACCCACGATATAATGCGTTAGTTTAGACGAGAGTAGCTGGACTTGTCAAAAGAGCCAGACTTATTATTTCCCTCAATCGTGGTAGAATACCGGGCGCATTTAGAAATGACTGGATAGGCAATGTTCTGGGGCGCAATCCAACGGCCGTATGGCGCCAGACACCGGCAAAGCACACAATCTGCTGGTTTAGAAAGAGTTTTATGCAATTTCGTTTTGGGGAACACTTCCGCACGCTTTTACCGGTTCTCGCCTTGTTTACTGGCCTTTGTCTGCTTTATGCCAGTCTCATTCCGCCATATGAGGGACCAGACGGGCCAGAGCACGTCGCCTACCTGGCATGGTTGGCAGACGGCAATGGATTCCCGCCACAAGGGGCAGCGGCCTGGGAAACCCCGGTGCGCCAGGAAGCAGGACAGCCGCCGCTTTATTATTTGATGGCGGCCGTTCCCCTACGTCTGCTTCACGGTGACGAGCCGTTAGCCGTCTACCGCCCCAATCCCCACTTTCCTTCCAGCGCCCCCGGTACCGTGCCCGACAATAAAAATGTGGCCATTTACTATCCGACGGATAGTTTACAAGGCGAGTGGCTGGCGCTTTATCTGGCACGCCTGGTGTCAATGGCATTTGGCTGGCTGTTAATCATTTCAGTTTATGGGTTGATGGGGGCAATTTGGCCGAGAAATCGGGCAACGGCCGTAGCCGCAGCATTTTTTACGGCCGTTACCCCCCAAGTTATCTTTATCAGCAGCATCATCTCTAATGATGTGGCAGCGGCAGCGGCGAGCGGGATTACGCTGTGGCTGCTGGCGCGCCTGATTCGCCTGGGCTTTACCTGGCAGCGGGGGCTGGCCGTAGGCATCGCCTGGGGGCTGGCATTGTTGAGCAAAAGCAGCACGCTGGTATTAGCCCTGCCGCTGGCAGCCGGTATTTTGGCCGGCGAGTTACGCCAGTCAAAAGGAAAAAATTGGCTGAAACCGGTAACAATTGCCTTCTTCTGGACTGGTTTAGGGGCGCTGGTTGTGGCCGGGTGGTGGTATATTCGTGCCTGGGTTTTGTATGGCTCGCCGCTGGGAACGGCCGTTCACTGCTATGCACCCTGGGCCTACTGCAACCAGCCTGGCCTGCGCCCCGACGCCTGGGCTCAGTGGCAGGAAGTGTTCAATTCTTACTGGGCTGCTTTTGGCTGGGGCAACGTCAAGTTTCCGGGCTGGGCCTATCTGCTGCCGCTTGGATTGACGTTGGCTGCCATCTTTGGCTGGCTTTTTGGCGCTCGGCTACAAGGTAAACAGGAGCAAACAAACAGTCAAGTTCAGGCCATTCAATTGGGCACATTGCTATTAACAATCGTAGTAACTGCCATTGCCCTGGAGGCCTGGATGCGCCAGGTGACAGCACCCCATGGGCGATTGTTGTTTCCGGCATTGGCAGCCATTTCCTGCCTGTTAATCATGGGCTGGCATCGTTTGTGGCCTCCTTTGCGGCACCTCGGCAGCGGCACCATGTTAATTTTTAGCCTTGCTTCAGTTGCGCTGATCTATCCTGCTTATCATCCATCCGATCCACTCGATTCTTCTGAAGTTGCAGCATTGAGCCCATCAATTAACTGGCAGTATGGCACGTTAGCAGAATTGATAAGCGTCACGCCGCAGCAACGGTCCGCAGCAGCAGGCGAAACGCTTCCTATTCAGGTTTGCTGGCATACCCTCAGCCAATCGGAAGTCGATTACACTGTTTTGGTTCAACTCATTGGACCGGAAAATCAGGTGGCAGCCGGCCGGCGAACTTACCCTGGATTGGGCCTCAACCCCACCTCTACCTGGCAAATTAACCAGGTTTTTTGCGATGAAATTAGCGTAGACATTCCTTCGGATTTATCCCAAACTCTGCGGTATCAAGTGGAAATTGGCTTGATCAACCAAGAAACCGGCGAGCGACTGCCCGTTCACGATGCACAGGGTAATCTTGTAAGTGCTGCATTTGCTGCCGCCGTTCGCCTGCAAGCTAGTGCGCCGGTAGAACCGCCCGCTGCATCAGGTTCGGGACCTATTCAGCTTGCGGGCTATGAAACCAGCCCCATCTGGCAGCAGGGTCAGCCTATTGAGCTCACACTGCGCTGGTGGCTGGACCAACCGTTGGCTAAAGATTACACGGTATTCATTCATTTGCGTCAGCCGGCCACAAAGGAGCAGGTGCTGGAAGTCGATGGTCCGCCACGCGGCGGTTGGTATCCCACGTCGTGGTGGGTACCGCCGGAAGAGGTGATAGATGCTCACAGGTTCACCTTATCGTCAAGCGTTGCGCCCGGCAGCTATGAGTTGTTCGTGGGCTGGTATGATCCGGCAACGGGCCAGCGCCTGGGGGATGAATTTTATCTGACCTCTGTGGAGGTGACGCCTTGAACCAACGGTGGCGTCTGACGTGTCTGGTCGGCCTGCTGCTGCTCGGTTTTGGCTTACGGGTCTATCAGCTTGATGACCAGTCGATGTGGTCCGATGAGGGGTTGAGCGTCTACCGCGCCCGCCAGCCGCTGCCCGACCTGCTGGGGGGGACGATTGTCCTTGATGGACAGCCAAGCCAGGACACCAATCCACCGCTGTACTTCCTCCTCCTGGGTGGCCTGCGGGCATTAGCGGGTGAATCAGTTTTCTCGCTGCGCTACCTGGGGGTTTTAATCGCTGTTCTCAACCTCCCACTCCTGTACCAAATTGGGCGGCGTGTCGGCGGCTGGCAGGTCGGCCTGGGCGCTGTCTTTTGGCTGATGCTGTCACCTTTGCACGTGTGGCAAAGCCAGGAGATGCGTAACTACACGCTTTTGCTGTTTTGGAATTTGCTGTCAGTCTACGCACTCAGCCAGATTGTGCTGTCAAAAAGCACGGCGCGAAAAGGTTCTGTGGTCAGATGGGGGACGCTGTGGGCAACGGCCGTTTTAGCCGGCGTTTATACCCATTATTTTGGCCTGTTTGTTTTGGCGTTTGGCGTGTTGGTCCTTTTTGTGTGGGGCGTACAGCGTTGGCAAGGGTGGCCGCCGCCGCGCTGGGCTATCTGGACTGTGATGGCAACCGGATTGGTGGCTTTGCCCGTGCTTTGGGTAGCCCTGGCCCGCTTCCGGGGCGTGCCCCAGGTTGATTTTGTGTTTGTACCGCCCCATCATTTTCTCAATCATGTTTTTAGCGCGTTTAGCGTGGGCATCCAAAAAGAAGTGGTGCACCCATGGTGGCGCGTAGCGCCCGTTGTTTTGCTGGCGGGTTGGGGAGTGGTGCGCTTGTGGCGTGCCGGAAGGAAAACCGCAGCCCTGTTTTTGCTGGGCTACTGGTTTTTGCCTCTGTTTCTGCTGGAAACGCTATCTTATTTTAATCCGCTGTACAATGGCGCGCGGCATTTGATCATGAGCTTGCCGCCGTTTTTGTTGCTGTTGGGCACGGCCGTTTCCCCCACTTTCTCCGCCCGATCACGGCCACAAATTTCCTGGCTTCGTCCAGAGCGCATTATTGTAACGCTTCTGAGCCTGAGCGTGATGGTCAGCCAGGTTGATTGGCTACACGAGCAGTTTACAGCCGAAGCGTTGGTGAAAGATGACATCAAGGGATTGGCCCAATTTTTGAGTGAGGTGGCCCAGCCTGAAGATGTTATTGTGCTGCACGACACGATTATCGGCTTTGTGTTTGATTATTATTATGAAGGTGAAGCGCCGTGGACGGCCGTTCCCGCCTGGGACCAGCGCGACCCGGAAGAAGGAGTGCAAAACCTTCAGGCCGCTGCCCAGGGAAAACAGCGGGTTTGGTTTGTCGTTGAGCCGAAACCACGCATTGCTTTTCCGCGCGATGTGCTGCCCGACTGGGCCGCGGAAAACTGGGTACCTGTCTGGCGACAGCGTTTTTCTGCTTTGTGGTTGTCTACGGCCATTCAAGGCTACATCGTCGATCCCGTTGTAACGACAGTGCCACCAGAAGCAAACAGACTATCGGTTAACTGGACCAATCAGCTACAGTTAAAAGGTGTGGAATGGCCCGAAGCAGCTCGGGCAGGAGCCTTCTGGCAGCCCCGGTTCTACTGGTCTCGTTCTCAAGGCGATGTGCCAGACGTTGCCTTATCTGTACGCCTGGTCGACCCACAAGGCCAGGTATGGCATCAGGCCGACCAACCGCTGTGGACCAATTTCCCGCCAGAGTTGTGGCCGGCAGACGCCATGATTCAGGTGCAGCCCATTATTCCGCTGCCGGCCGGGCTGCCGCCGGGCGATTACCAGGTGGTGCTGCGACTGGTAGACCAGACCACCTTTCAGCCCATTGCTACCACAGAACAGCAAGTTGATCTGGCGGGATTGGCCCGGCTAACCGTACAGTCTGCACTGGCCCCTGTTGATCTGGCCCAACTGCCGGAGCATGTGTCCCAACCGGTGCGGCTAAACCGGGAACTTGAACTGTTAGGCTACAAAGTGCCGGATGAGCAGTATCGTCCGGGTCATCTGGTGCCAATCGAGTTGTTTTGGCGCGTCTGGCGGCAGCCAGAAGCCGATTATCGGCTGTTGGTAGAAATGGTTGACGAAAACGGCACAGTCACTCAGTCGATCACCGCCCATCCCACGCGGGCCGATTACCCCACTTCGACATGGCAGCCGGGTGAACTCATACAAAGCCAGGCGGCGGTGCAGCTTATTGCCGAAGCGGCACAAACGGTGCGTGTTATCCTGATTACACCAGACGGCCGTCCCATCCACCCACCGGTTCAGCTAGGCAAAATTAATGTGGTTCCCTGGAAGTTTGTCAACACAGTTCCGCCCGTTGAAACGCCGGTCGGGGCCGAATTTGGTGAGGCGCCGTTTGCCGTTCTCGAAGGGTACAATCTGTCTGCCACCACTGCTGAGGCCGGTGAAACAATGTCGCTTACGCTGGTCTGGCGCACCATCACGCCGCTGCCGCGAAATCTGGTTGTTTTTGTGCATGTGGCCGATAATGATGAGACGCTGGTGGGGCAAGGGGATAGCATTCCGGTGGGCGGCTCGCGTCCCACGCTCAGCTGGCGCAGCGGTGAAATTTTGGTGGACAATCATACGATTCAGATTCACCCGGAAACGGCCGCAGGCAGTTACAAACTCTGGGTAGGGATGTACGATCCGGTAACGAACGAACGCCTGCCGGTGTATTGGGATGAAATAGTGCTGCCGGACGGCCGCCTGCTGCTGGCCACAATGGAAATACAATAAGGTATAATGGGTTGAGTTTTGTGTTTGATAGTCAACAAGAAAGCAAAGTCCTATGCCTGAATTACCGGAAGTTGAAACCGTCGTGCGTGCGCTGCGCCAGCCGCTGATTGGCCGAACAATTACGGCCGTGCGCAACGATTGGCCGCGTCACATCGGCACCCCATCGCTGGATGAGCTGCGGGCGCGGATTCAGGGCTGCCGGATCGAGTCGATTCAGCGCCGCGCCAAATATTTGGTTTTCTCGCTCACGCACGGCGAAACGCTCATCATCCACCTCAAGATGTCGGGGCATCTGGCCGTTGTTGATGCGGCGACACCGGCCAACAAATATGTACATACGGTCTTCGCGCTAGACAATGGCCAGGAGCTGCGCTTTCGCGACACGCGCAAATTTGGCCGCGTCTATCTGGTGCACGATCCGGAGCAAATTTTAGGCAAGCTGGGCCCGGAGCCATTGGAGGCTGAGTTTACGCCTGATGCACTGCAAGAACGATTGAACGGCCGTACCCGCGCCCTCAAACCTCTGCTGCTGGACCAACAACTCATTGCCGGGGTGGGCAATATCTACGCTGACGAGGCGCTGTTCTATGCAAAATTGCACCCGACGCGCCCGGCCAACACCCTCAACAAGCATGAAATCACGGCGCTGCATGGTGCCATCCAAAAAGTGCTGCGTTTAGGTATTGAGCGGGAAGGAGCCAGCATTGATCTATACGCTAAACCGGATGGCAGTAAAGGGGATATGCAAAATGCGGTTGCCGTTTTCCGGCGCACGGGCGATCCGTGTTACGATTGTGGCCGGCCAATTGAACGCATTGTGTTGGGCGGACGCAGCACCCATTTCTGTCCAAACTGCCAGAAATGAGCTCTGGTGAATAAATTCTGTCAGGAAAAAAACATGCAAAATAGGACACAGATAAACACAGATGACAGATCAATAATCTGTGAAAATCGGCGTGAATCTGTCTCCCCAAATTGCCAAAATAAGATATTCCTGAAATAAAAAATGAGGCCATTATGCAAAATGAAATTGAAATCATGCGTGTTTTACGGGTTCCACCGATGGGCAAGTTGGTGATTAGCTTTAACAATCAGCGCTATGCTTCCATTGATGAAATCTCTGAAGCCAATGTTCGCCAGCTTTTTAAAACGGCGATTGGTGAATTGATCACATTTGCCGGCGGCTATCAAAAGCTGGTTGAGGCCGGCGTGGCCCCGCCACTGTCTGCAGCGCAACCCGCAGCCGGCAGCCAGCTGCGCGAAAAAGAAGAGGCTGAGCAGTTTATAAACCGGCTGGAACGGGAAAAAGAGGAATTGAAGTCTGCCGGACCAAAGCCTCCCCCGACGTTGCTGGCCAACATGCGGCGACGTCCGGCCACGAGCCAAACCAGCGCCAATAAGATGCTGAGCCTGGTGGAGCAGGTAGACGCCATTTTGCAGCGTCATCTTTTGGTCGATCCGGAATTAGCCGTGCGTAAGATTCATTTGGTGCATGATGCCAACGGGGGACTTATTATTGACGTAGACGGCAAACGGTATGAACGGCCGCGTGACATTGAGAATCCGCAAATTCAGATGATGATTAAACGGGCGCTGAAAGAGTGGGAATCGACGTAGCGGCTAAATTTGGGTGACACTTGGTTGTGAACGGCCGTCCATACCATCCGGTTGTGGCAGCAAAGCATCAAACTTTTTTACCAAAGCCTGTTGTTTTGCTTCTGGCAAAAAAGCGGAATTTGCCGCCGTTAAAATGCTTTGGCGCAGGGCCGGGTAACCAATGCGCAGTTTTTTCAGGGCGATTTCGTACTCATCAGTCAACGTGCAGTTGCTGATGCTGGGATCATCCGTGTTGATGGTGGCCAGCAGCCCCAGGTCCAGCATGTCTACCAGGGGATGGTGATTCATTTGATGCACAACCCCCGTTTGCAAATTGCTCGTGAGGCAAACTTCAAAAGCAATGTTGCGCTCGCGCACTAACTGCAAAATTTGCGAATTCTCCAGCGTGCGCACCCCGTGCCCTATCCGGTCGGCAAATAAATCCATTACCGCTTCTTTCACGCCAAAGGCACTGGCCCACTCCCCGGCATGTACGGTAATACCCAATCCGACCTGCTTGGCTTCTTTAAACAATGGTGTAAACGGCCGTGACGGAAACTTCACTTCATCTCCGGCCAAATCCAAACCCACAATGCCGCTGCCAAATCGTCCAAAGGCAATTTCGGCCACCTGCCGCGCCTGGGGCACCGGATCGTGACGCACCAGCGTCACAATGAGACCCACCTGGATGTCAAAATCGGTCTCTGCTTCTGCCACCGACTCAATAACCCAATCGGTTGCCTCACTTAAAGGGTAGCCGCGAACGCGTGTTAACGCCTGGGGGCTAAAGCGCAGTTCTAAATATTTCACGTTGTCTGCGGCGGCATCGGCGACGGCTTCATACACCAGGCGGCGAATCATTTCTGGCGAGCGGTAAAAGTGGCGCAGCACCTCAAATTTGCCCAGAAATGCTTCATGGGTGGCAGGATCGTCTGTTACCTGGACAAACGGCCGTAACGCCTCCAGATCAACGGTAGGCACATCAAGACGATACTCGCGAGCAATCTCTAATAACGTTTCTAACCGCAGGGAACCTTCCAGGTGCCGGTGCAAATCAATCTTTGGCAGTGTTTTTAAATCTGCCGCTACATGGTCATTTTTATTAGCCAAAGCCACTTCTCTTTATTGCGTGAACATTGATAATACGCTGTTTACCCAATGGGACATCATTTACTTACAATACAATTATAGGTCTGGCACGGTTGCTGCAATATCCTGCTTTACAATTGGCAGGGTAAACAAGAAGGCGCTTCCTTTATTGAGCTCGCTTTCCACCCAAATTTTGCCCTCATGGGCATCGATAATGCGCTTAACAATGGCCAAACCAATGCCCGTGCCGCCAAAGCGCCGGCGGGAAGAGCCATCAATCTGGTAGAAACGCTCAAAAATTCGCTGGTGTTTTTCGGCCGGCATCCCGATCCCTTCATCAACCACCGAGACCAATACTTCATCTTCCTTTTCAGCCATAGACAGACGAATCGTGCCGCCATCGGGGCTAAATTTAAAAGCGTTGCCAATTAAGTTATCCAGCACCTGGTTCATACGTCCTTTATCAATACGAACAAGCCCTTTTTGGTCTGGTGGTAAAGAGCAAACAATAGACAATCCCTTTTTGTCGGCAACAAGGCGATGGCTGGTAACGGCCGTTTGCAGCAAATCGGCCATCGACATCACTTCAAGCTGCAAATTCCCGGAATCAATCCGCTGCAATGTAATAATGTCTTCAATGATGCGAGTAATATCATCCGTTTTGTCTGACACAATTTGTAAATATTCCTGCTGTTCAGCCGTTAACAACCCTTTGTCACCATCCATCAGCAAATCAACATACCCTTTGACAAAGGTTAACGGCGTGCGCAACTCATGTGACACATTTTGGACAAGCTCATCCTTCAAACGGTCACTTTCTTTAAGCTCTTCATAAGCAATGGCTAGTTCAGCGGCGCGATCTTCCAGCTCTTCAAACAGGCGGGCATTGGCGATTGCCACGCTTACCTGCGCCGCGGCAATCGTCATTAGCTGGGTATCGGATTCGGTAAAAGCGTTGGGCCGGTCACTGTCAATCGTTAACGTGCCTACCGGTTTGTCACGCACAATCAAAGGTACAACCAATAAGCTGCGCACCACCTCATCAAAAAAGAGGAAATCCGATTCAGTGTAAGAATCGCGGATGTAGACCAATTCCGCATTCTGCACCACCACACCAGAAATACTTTCACTCAGCTGCATTCGCGCGTTCATAAACTCAGGATTGATGCCAACGGCCGCTTTCACAACCAGCCCATCCCCATCGTCGGTAAGCATGGTGATGGTGCTGGCGCGAGCGTTTAACAGCCCCTGCAAGATTTGTACGGTCGTTTGCAGCACCGATTGCAGCTTCAGGTTGCCGGTCACCTGTTTGGCCATATCCACTAGGGCAGACATATCGCGCAGGCGGCGCTGTGACTCGGCAAAGGAGCTGGCATTGCGAATGGCTACGGCCGCTTGTTCGGCCAGCAAATTCAGGAGCAGCAGCTCATCTTCGCTAAAGGTATGGGGATACAAATAGGTGGCGGTGAACGCCCCAATAATTTTCTCGCCATACTTCAGGGGGAAGCCGGCAATGGCGCAAATGCCCCAGTTGCTAGCCGTTTCACTTTGGTAAAAAGGATGCTTGGAGGCATCGTTAATGACAATGGGACGGCCTTCCTGCACAACCGTCGAGGTTAAACCTTCACCAGGGGGACGCAAGGTAGCCACTGCTGCGGTGCGACGGCCGTCGCGCCACAAAGCCGATCCCTTGGAGAAAGTCTGGGTCTCGGAATCATATAAAAAGATGTGCAGATTGGTTGCTGGAATGAGTTTAAGCGCCGATTCCGTAATCGTATCCAAGACTACGTTAAGCTGTAACGGCTCATTTAAGCGCAGCACGATATCGTGGAACGTGGAGAGCTCCTCGATGCGGCGCTGTGCCTGTCCAAATAAATGTGCATGTTCAATAGCCACTGCTGCCTGCCCTGCCAGGTTTTGCGCCAATCGGAATTGTCCTTGCTTGTAGCTGCGTGGTTCAGCGACATCTCCGAGCGCCAATAAACCTAATACTTTATTACGTCGCACTAACGGTACCAAAATCGCCGACTGCAAGCCAGCCGCCTGCAAAAAATCCGTCTCATCCTGATTGCGCGGTTTGTCGGCTCTTAAATTTTCAATTTGGTGCGTTTCAAAAACGTGTTGAACAACCCTGTATGAAGCCAAATTCTCAATGCTGCTCAAACCAACCAAAGGCTCATCTTCAACGTGGTCCCGATGCTTGATGTGCATTTGGTTTTTATACGCAGCCGGATAAAGCTTCTGAAATTCTTGATCCCAAACAAAAATGGTGCAACTATCCACCTGCAACGCCCGCACCATTTCTGAAACAACTGTCTGCAAAACAAAATCTTGATCCAGGTTGGCGGTCATGGTGGCGCTGGCCTGGTAAAGCGTACTCAATTCAGCCAACTGCTGTTCAGTTTGCTGGAACAGCATGGCGTTTTGAATGGCTACGGAAGCATGTGCGGCCAGGGTTGATGCCAACCATTCTACCCGCTGATCAAAGGCGGAGGCAATTTGGCTGTCAAAAATGAGGATTCCCAGCAGGACGCCACCGGCCGAGAGTGGCACGCCCATCCAGGAGCGGGTGTTTTCTGTGTAGGGCACCGGCTGCCAGCGGTCATCGACGCGAACATCATCAATGCGAATAAGCTTTTCTTGTTTAATGATGGCTTGGACCAGCGGATGTTTGCGCCAGATATCTTCTGCCTCTTTGGCTGAAGGTACAACCGGCCGGTCGTAAAAATCCCGGCTGGAAACGAGCTTGAGTTCATTATCTGTCAGTAGAAAAGCGAAGGCGTTGTGGTAAGAGACCACGTTTGCCAGGGCTAACAACAAGTGGCTCACGACAGAATCTGCCTGCAGTGAGGTGCTGATGACGGCAATGGCCTGTCGCAAGGCTACGGCCGTTTGGTAATCATGCGCCCCCCGGTCAACCAACTCTCGCGTTTGGGTAAACAGTCGTGAATTTTTAATGATAACGGCGACGTGGGCAGCAATAGACGTCAACGTCTGAAAATCGGTTGCATCAAAGGCGTCCGGCTCATCACTTTGAATGGAAATCGCACCCAGCACTTCGCCGTGCAGCCGCATTGGCACACAAATGATGGAATACGGTGTCCCGTCGCCACTGATTCCGGGAACCGGCTTCTCTTCTGATGGCCAATTTTCGGTGGCAAAAGGAACCTTGTTTCTAATCACCCAGGCAACCAGGCTGTCCTTGTCGCTAACGGGCAGCGGCTGCCAGGTAATGCGCTGGCGATTTTCCAAAACGCAGGGAAATTCGATAACGTCTTCGTTGGCATCGACAAGGGCGATGTAGCAAGTGGGCGGGTTAAAAATATGCAGCAGTTGATCATGAATTTCTTGCAGGGTTTGCTGCAGCGGTTTCAAAACCCGGACAGATTCTGTAACGTGGTAAATCGTCTCTAACTGATGGGCGCGCTGCCAGGCTTGCTCTAGCAACTGCTGATTACTCAGCGCCACGCCAAGATAGCCGGCCACCAAGGAAAAAACGGCGGTTTTTTGCCGCAACTCTTCCACCGAACTGCCTGTCACCTGCAAAAAAGCGCGAACCTCATCAACGGCCGTTTTCACCGGCAAAACAAGCTGCACGTCATCAGGCAGCAATGTGGTCTCCTGCACGTCAACCAGGTTGCTATCTTCATTAACGGGCAGCCAGCCGGATGGTTCGCCAAACTGCGTATGCAAGCTGAGCTGCTTAAGGCCCGGATCGCGCAAAACCAGCCGGGCACGGCAGCCGGGGAACGTATTGGTAAAAGCAGCGGTAATCTGGTTGGTGATCTGGTCAAACGGCCTTTGCTCCACAATGGCCAGACTAATTTGCTCCAGTAGTTTTTGCTGGTCGGTCGAGAGGGGCAGATACGCCTGCAAAAAGGGGCAAGCGGCCAACAAGGCTGCGGTTAACTCGGCCAAATCTGATGCTTCTGGGGACGGCGTAAACGTTAGCGCATAGCCTGTACCGCCAATCGGCCAGACATCACCCCTTTGTTCGGCCGTTGGCACGATCAGGAACGATTCCGCAGCCAGATATTGATTAGCAAAAGGTGTAAGAAGCGCGTGAACAGCATCCCAGGAAGCGGCAGTCTGTAACTTTTGTTGCAGGGCGTTGAGGGCTTTTAGCTGATCGTTACTGTGGGGCATAGGCCAATCAGTTTTAGGATTCTATAAATTTAGGTTAAATTTAGGCAGGCAACCTTTACAACAACTCAAATTAGCAAAACTTGATAAAGCCTGCCCACCTCAACATGTAACCATGTTTTAGAAAAGTCGTCAATTATCCGTGGTGAAAGAGACGTAAAAAGTTGTTTGCTACCCAGTATCCCACTTATGTCTGAACGTTCGTCTAACGACGGCGACGACGCTTTTTACCAGATGACGATCGTGCCGGACGGCCGTTTGCCCCAGATGTTTGGGCCGCCATATCTTGCCGCAGATGACAATGCTTGTACTTCTTGCCGCTGCCGCACGGACACGGATCGTTTCGCCCCACTTTAGGCATATCGCGACGCAGCTCCACGCCGCGCCCTTTTTCTCGCTTCACTACCTGGTAGCCAGCCTCTCGCGCCTGCGTCTGGTAAGCAATCTCAGCCTCTTGCTGCTGGATGAAGGCACGGTGCTGCTCCACCTGGAAGAAGAAACGGTCCACAATGTTTTGCTCGATGTTGTTGCGCATATCTTTAAACATTTGCGCCGAACGAATCTTGTACTGCACCTTGGGATCGCGCTGCCCGACTGCTTCCAGGCCAATCTCACGGCGCAGATCGTCTGCGGCCGTTAAATAATCGCGCCATTCCCGGTCGATGGAGTTCAACAGGAGCAGCCGCTGAAAATTGCGGTACTCTTCTTCACCAATCTGCTCGCGCCACTTGTCTTGCTGCTTGTTGACGTATGCCGTCAGGGCAACCTCTAGCTGCTGGCCATCCAGCGCCGACAAGGTATCTAGCAAAAGCTCGCGCAGCGCAGCATTGGCCTCGCTGGCAAAGCGCGTCTGTCGGTATTCAGCCGATTTCAAAGAAAGTCCATCCAACGAAAACTGCGAAAATGCCTGGTTCAGCGCCTCTTCCGCCTCTTCCCAGATGGCATTCCGCTCCTCGGTGGGCAGGTCCACATGATCTGCCACAAACTCATCGTAGAAGCTTTGCACGCGGTCCACATATTCGCGCCGGATATTCTCTTTGGCCTGCACCTGCCCCGATTTGCGCGAAGCCAGCGAACCGAGGTTAGGAATGGGTGGCAGCAAGGGCAGGAATCGCCCCATTGCCCGCAGGAGTTGATATATATTGGCCCCGTTTTCTTCATTTTCGTAAACCAGAATCATCAACCGGTCGATCAGCTTATCGCTGGAGAGTTCACCCAATTCTGCCTTGTCGAGCTCAACGATATCGGGCAGCAGGCCGCGCAACCGGGCCACAATAGCATTAATGTTAATCGCATCGGTCGCCTCAGTAGTGAACTCAGCCACCACGCGCTCAATTTCACCACGCACAAACTGTATGTAGTTTTCTACGTAGTTATCCACCAACTGAGCAATGGCGTTGGCAAAAGCATTATCGATTCTTTCGTCGTAATCGACCCCTTCACCCATCAGAATGGCCTTACGCTCGCCGTAAATGGCCATACGCTGACGGTTCATCACGTCATCATATTCCACAATGTTTTTGCGGATGTCGAAGTTGTATCCTTCTACCCGCTCCTGGGCACTTTCAATCATGCGGTCCAGTACACCAAACTCCAGCGGCATATCTTCAGGGATGTTGGCCAGCAGCCCTTTAGACATCCAGCTCTTGAGCCGTTCGCCACCAAAGCGGCGCATCAAGTCGTCTTCCAGGGAGAGGAAAAAGCGGGATGAGCCAGGGTCGCCCTGACGGGCGGCACGCCCACGAAGCTGGTTATCAATACGGCGGGATTCATGCCGCTCAGAGCCAATCACGTGCAGGCCACCCAGGTTCCATACTTCCTGTCTTTCTTTTTCAGTTTCCTGGCGCAAATTGGCAATCTTGTCCATCCACTGCTGGGAGATGCCCGGTACTGCTTGCACCACTTTCCTCGCCTCATCTTTGTTATTGTTCAGAACGGCGCGGATAAGCGCGGCGCGGGCATTGTAATGCTGCTCAAAAAGGATTTCTGCCAGGAACTGGGCCAGCAGACCGTTATCCCCTTGGGCACGCTGATACCCTACGTACAGGTCTCGCAGGCGGAGCGCTTCTTCTACCAGCGCCACATCCTTATCATGATCTTCGAGGTATTCGCGGGCTTCGCCCAAACGGCCGCCGGTTATCAGGCGCATCACCTGCCGGATTTGTTCGTACTCTAGCTGATACTGCTCACCTAAAATGCGCGTCAGGTAGCCAATCACCTGTAGGCTTTCAATTTCTTCCAGGGCTGCATCCAGCATTTCTTTCTCGGAGATGATCCAGGGCACCAAGTCATCATCCAGCTTGCTGTTGTTTTTGGTGTAATCACGCGCGGCAGCGTCGCCCTGTTCCAAATATATTTGGATAAGTTGGGTTAGAAGCGGCCGTTTAAACATCTCCCGTTCCAACAATTCCGCCGCCATCCCCTCAGGATTGCCGCCCAGCAAAATGTCGGTACCACGGCCAGCCATGTTAGTGGAGATAGTCACTGCCCGCTTACGACCTGCCTGAGCCACCACCAGCGCCTCCGATTGGTGAATCTTGGCGTTCAGAACCGTGTGAGGAATCTTGGCTTGGGTTAGCATCCGATCAATCGTCTCGGAATGCTCGACGGAGGTTGTACCCACCAAAACCGGACGTCCCATCTCTACCGTGCGCTGCACTTCACGCACAATTGCTTTATCTTTGGCTTCTTCGGTACCATAAATCTGATCTGGATGATCGAGCCGTTTATAAAATCGCGGCTTCTGTGTTTCCGGATCAACGTAAACAATCTGTTCGGAGTTATCGACCTTTACCCTCTTTTCTTCCAGATCAATCACGTTGTTATTGACAATATATTCCACATTGGTGGGCAGCGGCGTCACGCCCAGCTCGTAAATCTTGTCGAACTCTTCGGCATCCGTCAGCGCTGTACCGGTCATCCCGGCCAGCTTGTCAAACAGGCGGAAATAGTTTTGCAATGTAATGGTCGCTACCGTCACCGTTTCCCGCTTGATTTGCACGCCTTCTTTGGCTTCAATGGCCTCGTGCAAACCCTCAGAGTAGCGGCGGCCCGGCATTAAGCGGCCAGTAAAATCATCCACAATGATGACTTCACCATTTTGCACCACGTACTGTACGTCTCGCTTGTAGAGATATTGTGCCTTGAGCGCATTGTCCAGGTAATAAGTCAGGTGGAAAAAACGGGGATCGTACAGGCTGTCACCCGCATCCGGGTCGATTTCAGGGATGCGCTGCTCAACCTCGGCAATACCCATGTCGGTCAGGCTGATCGAACGGCTTTTTTCATCTAAATCATAATGGCCGTTGGGTTCGGCCTCTTCATCTTCTTCGGTGTTGCGCTTGAGACGGCGCACATATTCGGCAAACCGGCTGTATTCCTTACCGGAACTGTCGGCCGGGCCGGAAATGATCAGCGGCGTCCGTGCCTCATCAATCAGCACATTGTCCACCTCGTCAATAATGGCAAAAACGAGGTCACGCTGTACCAGTCTGTCCCGGCTGGTGGCCATGTTGTCCCGCAGGTAATCAAAGCCAAACTCGCTGCTGATGCCGTAAGTGATGTCGGCCAGATAAGCTTGTTTGCGCGTGCTGGGCCGCCAGTGAACCAGCCGTTCATCTTCCAGATCTGCCCCCGGATTCACGTAGTCAGGATCGTAAAGAGCAGAAAATTTCTGTGGTCCAATACAGCCCACCGTCAGGCCTAAAATATTGAAGATTTTACCCATCCAGCCACCGTCACGGCGGGCCAGGTATTCATTCACGGTCACCAGATGGACACCTTGGCCGGTGAGCGCATTGAGATACAGGGGCAAGGTTCCTACCAGGGTTTTACCTTCACCGGTGCGCATTTCCACCACTTCGCCGCGATGGAGCAGGACGCCGCCCATAATTTGCACATCGTAATGGCGCAAGCCGGTGGTCCGCACAGATGCTTCGCGCACCAGGGCAAACGCTTCGGGCAGCATATCATCCAGGGATACGCCAGCCGCGTAACGGTCTTTGAATTCGGCCGTTTTGGCCCGCATCCCCTCAGGAGAAAGCTGCTGCATCTGCGGCTCCAGCGCCGCCACTTCATTCACGATGGGTTTTAGGTCATCAATAATTTTTTGGTTGGGATCGCCAACAATTTTAGCTACAAGTTTTTTAAACATAGGCCTTCTTCTTTAAGGAATTACAACGCAAAAGAGGGCTAGTGTACCAAAGGTGCCTTAATTTTTTGTTAGAAGCCCTACTCATTGAACAGTTCACCGACGCTACGACCTTCGTGCGAACGAATGATAACTTCACCTAACAGCTCACAAACCGACAGGATTTTCATGTTGGATAGCATCTTTTCCGGCGGAATTGGAATCGTATCCGTCGTAATAATTTCTTTAATAGGCAGGCGGCGCAGCCGCTCAGTGGCCGGATCAGACAAAACCGGGTGGACAAATGCGGTATAAACGTTTTTGGCCCCCTTCGATTTTACGAGCTGCACAGCTTCCTGAATTGATCCGGCCGTATCTACCAAATCATCCACAATGATGACATCTTTGCCTTCTACCGTGCCAATCAAGGTTAAAGCCTCGCGGTCCATTTTGTTGCCGATGCGTCGCTTCTCCACAAAAGCGAGCGGCAAATTGAGTTCTGCGGCAAAATTACGGCCGCGTTTAGCAAATCCCAAGTCGGGGGTCACCACCACAGCATCCAGCTTTTTCTCCATGAAATAGTCCACCAGAATATGGAAGGCCGTCAAAGAATCGCCGGGAATCTTATAGAATCCCTGGATTTGCTGCGCGTGTAAATCAATGGTCATCCAGCGGTCTGCACCGGCCACTTCGATCATGTCTGCCAGCAAGCGTGATCCAATAGGGACCGGGATCTACTCTTCTTTGTCGCTTTGCGCATACGCGATGTATGTCACCACCACCGTAATCCGCGCCGCCGAATCCCGCTTCAGGCAGTCGATGGCTATCAACGTCTCCATGATGTTGCGGTGAACCGGCCGGGAATGGCTCTGGATCAAATACACATCCTGCCCGCGCACGCTGCCGTGCAGCCGGACAAACAAATTTTCATTGGGAAAATCAACAATATCCCAGCCGCTCACGGGAATACCAATATAATCGGCAATGCGCTGAGCCAGTTCAGGGCATCCCGAACCGGCGAAAAGTTTAATGTCTCCGTATGCCATCATAATCCAATACTTAATGCTCGCTTTCTGTTTTTGATAAGAGTTGGTTGACGGCCGTATACGGATCAACTTCACGTTGGGCAACGGCCGTTAACAAAGAATCGCGCATTTCACGGGGCACCGCGGCCTGAAACTGGGACATAAAGCGAAGTTGCAGCAGCATCTCCACCTCGCGCCAACTGCGCTCCTTCTCCCGTTTAAGCCACTCACCACTTTCGCGCAAAAAAGTCATGTGCTTGCCTAACATATCGGCCAGCGCATCCATTCCCTTGTCTTCCGTGGCCACCGTTTCCAATACCGGAATATCCCAACCCGGTTGAGGGCTGCCATTGGCGCTGGACGGGCTCGCTGAAAGACGGCCGTGCTGCCGCGTACCGCCTACCGGGCCCAAATGCAGCATCATCTTCAAAGCGCGTACCGCCCGATCCGCCCCTGGCCGATCGGCTTTGTTCACCACCAAAATATCGGCAATCTCCAAAATGCCCGCCTTGATCGATTGAATCTCGTCCCCCATGCCGGGGGCTTCTATGACCACCGTGGTGTGGGCCGCGTTGGCAATATCCACCTCCGCCTGTCCTGCGCCAACCGTTTCCACCAGCACATAGTCAAAACCGGCCGCGTCCAAAATTTTTATAACAGATGCCGTCGCCCCCGCCAAACCACCCAGGCTGCCCCGCGACGCCATGCTGCGGATAAACACCCCCGAATCGCCAGACAAGTCGCGCATCCGCACCCGGTCGCCCAGCAAAGCGCCGCCGGTAAACGGGCTGCTGGGGTCCACGGCAATGATGCCCACGCGGGCGTCCTGCCGGCGCAGGGTTTGCACCAAGCCGTTTACCACTGTACTCTTGCCGGCTCCCGGTGCACCTGTGATGCCAACAATGTGCGCCTGCCCGGTATGTGGATACAGCGCCTGAATTGCCCGCTCCGCCGCCGCTGAACTGTTTTCTACCCTGGTAATTAAGCGGGCAATGGCCCGAATCTGGCCCTGGCGCACCTGCTCTAGCAGCTCATTCATGCCACATCCTCAGCCGGTTTGCTGCCAACCGCCTTCCAAATAAAGGCCACAATCTCATCCATGCCGGCGCCGGGACCAAAAATGCCGGAAACACCCATTTCTGTGAGCGTCTTGATATCCTCATTGGGAATGATGCCGCCCAAAAACACGGGCACGTCTTGCATCTCGTTTTCCTGCAAGAGTTCCATAATTCGCTCAACCAGCGGCATATGTGCGCCAGACAAAATGCTCAGGCCAATGGCATCGGCATCCTCATGCAGCGCAGCTTCCACGACCATCTCAGGGGTTTGACGCAGCCCGGTGTAGATAACCTCCATTCCGGCATCACGCAGGGCACGGGCCACCACTTTGGCCCCGCGATCATGACCATCCAGGCCGGGCTTGGCAATTAAAATACGCGGTTTCACTTGTTCCATAGCTGTGCTTACTCCAAAGCCGTGTGGGTTTTTGTGGGTTGTTTATAAAAAATCCACATTTGATTATACCGGCTGGAATGGCGTTTTGCGAGAGAAATGAAAGAGTCATGAATTGGCTCCAGGGAGGATGCAATTTAGGAAAACGGCCGTTTTTACATAATCTGCTCTTGCGAATAATAGGTGTTCTGGTCTATACTGTGTCCGGACGTTATGTCATCTCAAGGAGGATTGTTATGAACCTATCATCCATTAAAAGTAAGCAATGGTTCCTCGTCATTTTCCTCTTCGCCATGTTGTTATTGACGAGCCAGGTTTTTGCTAAAGAAAGTACGGCCCAAGCGGCCACGGCCACCATAGTAACCGGGCAGCTCAACGTGCGCTCCGGACCGGGGGTTGAGTATAGTGTGGTAACCACCGTCAGCCAGGGCAATGTGGTCAACTTATTGGGGCGCAATGTTAACGGCACCTGGGCTTACATTCAAACGGCTACGGCCGTCGTTGGCTGGGTCAACGCCAGCAGCGAATATATCAGCCCAAGCGTCCCCATTAGCAGCTTACCTGTTGTCATTCCGACAACGACGACACCTACCGCCACGCCCACGGGAACAATACCCCCAACACAAACGCCAACCCCAACAGCCACATCGACACCGGTACCCATCAGCGGCGCCCACGCTACGATTGCCACCGGCGCACTCAACGTGCGCAGCGGGCCTGGTCTGGCTTATAGTGTCGTGACTACCGTGTACCAGGGCAATGTGGTCAGCCTCATTGGGCGCAACGCCAACAGCACCTGGGCCAAAATCCGGCTGAGCAACGGCACGGAAGGCTGGGTCAATGCCGCCAGAAGCTACATTACGCCGAATGTGGCCATCAGCAGCTTACCGGTTGTAGCCCCGGCCGATCCACCGGCCAGCTCAGCCACGGCGGTGATTGCTACCGGTGCGCTCAACGTTCGTTCCGGTCCCGGCGTTACCTACAGCGTCGTTGCTACAACGTATCAAGGACACACGGTGCAAATGTTGGGCCGCAACGCTAACAGCAGCTGGGTCAAAATCCGTTTGAGTAACGGTACGGAAGGCTGGGTCAATGCCGCCAGCACGTACATTACCCCTAGCGTGGCCGTCAGCAGCCTGCCGTTTGCCGACAGCCCGGCACAACCACAACCACCTGTCCCGGTTGCTCCTGGTGCGGTTTTGAACCTGCGCTCCGGGCCTGGGTTTAACTATCCGGTCAGCGGCACTGTCTATCAGGGTTTGCAGGTGACGGCCATTGGCCGCAATACAGCCAACACCTGGCTAAAAGTTCGGCTAAGTGATGGCCAGGAAGGCTGGATTGGCGCGCAATACGTTCAGCTCTCCATTCCCATTGGCAATTTACCTGTGGTGGATGGCACGACTACCCCCCCGACAACAGGCACACCAACACCGCCGGCGACAGCTTATTGGGCTACTGTGAATACAGGTGCGGCCAATATACGCTCCGGACCAGGTATTGGTTACAGCATTGTCACGGTGGCAACCCAGGGCCAGTACGTCTCGCTGTTGGCGCGGAACAACGTCAGCTCGTGGGCCAAGGTGCAGTTGACCAATGGATTGGTTGGCTGGATCAACGCTTCCTTGCTGGATGCCAACGTGGCGATCAACACCTTACCTATCGAAAATGTGCAAACGATTTCGAGCTCTGGTGTTGTCAATACGGCCGCTCTGAATGTACGTACCGGACCTGGGGTAAATTATGGCGTAACGGCCGTTCTCTACCAGGGCCAAAGCGTGGCGCTCATCGGGCGGAATGCAGACAGTAGCTGGGTCAAAATTCGGTTGATGAACGGCAGCGTCGGCTGGATCAATTCCGCCTACGTACAAACGACCACCCCGCTCAACAGCTTGCCTATCACCAATTGATGAAAGTAATTGAGTAATTGAGTAATTGGGTGCTGAGTTGCCCAATTACTCAATTACATAATTACCCAATTACTTTACTGGCAGTTTTGGCAACGGCCGTAAAACTCCACCAGGTGCCCCTCCACCGCAAAATCAAATCGCTCCGCCAGGAGCTGCTCCACCGCCTGTAGACCACACTCTTCAAACTCAATCACGGCATCACAGCTTGAGCAAATCAGGTGGTGGTGATGTCCCCCATCAAGCAAAATGTAGTGCGCTGCCCCCGTGCCCTGGTAAACGGGGCGAATCAGTCCCAGCTCGCTGAGCAGCTCCAGGGTGCGGTACACCGTCATGCGGCCCACCGTTTGGTCAACTTCGTGAACCACTTCCAACAAGCCATCGGCCGTAATATGGCCGCCGCAGTTCAGCAGCGCCTCTACAATCTTTTGGCGCGAACTGGTAAGCCGGTATCCTTTTTGCTTCAAGGCCGTCTGGATGTTGTCTAATCGTGTGTCTAACATATCTTCGGTCATAAGATTTTTTTTAACCGCAAAGGACGCGAAGAACGCAAAGCTTTGTTTTTTATTCCTTTGCGCACTTGGCGTCCTTTGCGGTTCATTTTCAACTTCGTCGCCAGATGAGCCCACGCTGGGGGGCAAAGAAGAAAGCCAGGGCAAAAATGAGGGTGGCTACCAGCACCACCGCCGGGCCGGAGGCAATGTCTAAATAATAGGAGGTGTACAAGCCTGCCGCGCCGGAAAATGCACCAATTCCGGCGGCGATAAACATCATCGGTGCCAGGCGTCGCGTAAGCAGCGAAGCGGCCGCAGCCGGCGTAACAAGCATGGCCACCATGAGGGCAATCCCCACCACTTGCAGCGAAACCACAATGGTTACGGCGATTAAAATGAGCAGCAGGTAGCGTAAAAACGTGGCGGGCAGGCGCAGCGTGGTGGCCAAAACGGGATCAAAGGAGATGACCATAAACTCCTTATAGAAAAAGAAAACAATGAGCAAGACGATGAAGCCGAGAACGGCCGTTACCCACAAATCCCCACTTGTCACCCCCAGCAAATTGCCAAACAAAAAGTGGGCCAGGTCCACCGTGTAGTTGCCCGTCGCCGACAGCATGGCCACGCCCAGAGCAAACGCCCCGGCAAAAATAACGCCAATCGCTGTATCTTCCTTCACCACGCCACGACTGCTGAGGGCACCGATGCCGACGGCCGTAAACACCCCCATGATCAACGCGCCCAGCGCCAGCGGCCAGCCCAGCAAAAAAGCGACCACCACGCCGGGCAAAATCGTATGCGCCAGGGCATCACCAAAAAACGCCATGCCGCGCAGCACCACGTAGGTGCCCAGCACGGAACAGACAATGCCCACAAAAACGGCCGCAATCAGCCCGCGAACGATGAAGGAGAATTGGAGAGGGTCTAGGAGTAAGTGCATGGTTGTCGGTGGTTGGTGGTCGGTAATCGGTGATCAGTAAACCGTTTACCGATTACCGTTTCCCGCTTACCGATTACGCCTCACGGATTACCGGAAAATCATGCCCACAGCAATCATCCACCAAAACGCCCTGCTCCCCATCAGGTAGGAGGTGAACGTGACCACCGTACGCTTGCAGTAAATTTTCTGAGGTAAGAACGGCCGTTGGCTCAGCAAAGGCCACCAAACGCCGGTTGAGCAGCATGATTTTGTCAAAGCGGTCGGCGGCTAACTGCAAATCATGGGTGGCCACGAGGACCGTCACCCCGTCAGGCCGAAGGCTGTCCAAAATATTGAAGATGGCTTGTTGGCTGGGCACGTCCAGACCGTTGAGTGGCTCATCCAGCAGCAGCAGTTCTGCCTCCTGCGCCAGAGCCCGGGCGATAAAAACACGCTGCTGCTGCCCGCCGGACAGGTCGCCAATTTGCTTTTTGGCCAGATGGGATGCCTCCACCCGAGCCAGACTATGACGCACAATTTCCCAATCGGCGCGACGCGGCCGGCGGAAGAGGCCGATGCGCCCCACCCGCCCCATCATCACCACGTCTTCCACCGTTACGGGGAAGGACCAATCGATCTGGTTGCGCTGCGGCACGTAGCCGATGCAGATGTGGCCGTCCGGCCCCTGGCCAAAGACGTGTACTTCCCCTTCACTAGGTTTCACCGTGCCCACGACGAGCTTAAACAGGGTGCTTTTGCCCGCCCCGTTCGGCCCCACCACCGCGATGCGTTCCCCTTGCTGCACGATGAAGGTGATGTTTTGCAGGGCAGGGAAACGGCCGTTGCCACTCGTAACCCCCACCGAAACCTCCTGCACCCCGGCAGCATACGCCACGGACACATCTTTCATTTGCAAAGAAGGTGTTTGCGGATCGTGGGCCACGCCACGCCCGGACAGTGCATTCATTAAATAGGTCATATTGATATTTTATATCACCACCATCCAATTGACAATTTTTGACTTCTTTTCGCCTGTCAGACGCGGTCAAGTCACAGGCAAATTATGCCCCTGTTCTATATCCAGACACATGGAAATAAATGCCTCCCTTGCATAAGATGAGTAGCGTAGAAAAACATAACGCATTATTCAATTTTTAAATTTGCACAGGGAGGCAACCATGTTACTCAATTTAATTTTATGGATCATTTTAGGTGGCGTAGCCGGCTGGATCGCCAGCATGATTATGAAACGCGACGCGCAAATGGGCGCGCTGGAAAATATTATCGTCGGTATTGTCGGTGCCCTTTTGGGCGGGTTCCTTTTTAACTTTTTTGGATTGCCGGGCGACACTGGCTTTAACCTTTGGACATTGCTGGTCGCCGTCATCGGCTCTGTTGTCCTTCTTTTCCTGATCGGTGTTTTCCGCCGGGCATTCTAAGACAACAGAGGTTAAATTTTTGGGTACCCCTGCACCTTTAGTGCAGGGGTATTTTTATGTGTAAAGGAGATTTCCAAACAAACAATGGATGAAAGCCATACCTCAGAAAATATTATCCAAACCCAGGCCCTCACTAAAAAATTTAGTGGCATACCGGTTGTTGACAAACTCAGCCTGAACGTCCCTAAAGGTGTTATTTTTGGGTTTATTGGGCCAAGCGGCTGTGGCAAAACAACCAGCGTGCGGCTTTTGCTGGGCATTTACGAACCAGACGGTGGTGACGTGAAAGTTTTGCAACAAACACCGCAATCATTCGGACGCCAGGAGCGCGCCCAGATTGGCTACATGCCGCAGCAGTTTGTGCTGTATCCGGAATTAACCGTGTGGGAAAACCTCAACTTTGCCGCCTCACTTTATGGTGTCCCCCTCAGGCGCAAGGAACGGCTGAAAGAGCTGCTCGACCTGGTGGAACTGACCGGACATGAAAAGAAAACGGTACGCAATCTCTCAGGCGGCATGAGGCGGCGTTTGAGCCTGGCTGCCTCGATTGTGCATAATCCTCAGCTTATTTTTCTGGATGAGCCAACGGCCGGGATCGATCCGGTGTTGCGCCGTAAATTTTGGGATTATTTCCAGCAGCTAAAGGCAGACGGACACACGTTGTTTATCACCACACAGTATGTGTCGGAAGCAGCTTACTGTGATTACGTGGGCATTATGGCCAACGGCCGTTTGCTCATGGTAGAAACGCCAGATGGGCTACGCCGCCGCGCGTTAGGTGGCGACATCATTCATATGCACACCACATCCATCCTCACAGAAGCCCAGTTTGATGCGTTGCAGCAGCAGCCCTTTGTTTTGGACAACAAGGTAAACCGGCTGCGCGGCAACGGCATTGAAATTGTGGTTAATGACGCTAGCCTGTCCCTGCCGCTGCTGCTAGACTGGTGCCACAGCCAGGAGATTAGCGTGGAGTCTGCCAGCGAGCACTTTCCCGTATTTGATGATGTTTTTGTAGAATTGATACGCCAGGAAACGGCCGTAGCGGAGGCAGTCCATGCATAAGCAGTACCAGCAAACCTTGTGGCAAGCCATTATTCGTATTTTTTCTTTTGTCAGCAAAGAGATTCGGGCCATCCTGCACCAGCCGCGCCTCATCTT
>CALBTC010000281.1 GCA_937967805.1 uncultured Anaerolineaceae bacterium | reverse complement strand
GAATTCATCACCAGCCTGCTGCTGCCCGACGTGCTGACGCTGGACACGACCTCTGACGCCGGCTTTACCACCGGCCCATTGAACGGCCGTCAACTGGCGGAAGACGTCATCGACTTTGAGCTGTTTGTGGTCACCGGCGGTCTGGGCGCCAATGGCTCCCCCGTGCTCACAAGTGACTGCGTGGATGCCAACGACGTTCCCTTCCTGGCAACCTTCCCTTACCTGGCTCCGGCCAATTAACTGATTTAAAGATTGGGCCATTTTTCATCTGTTGATCCTTTCAATTAAGAAAAATGGTCCAATCTCTACACCTAAATTTCGAGGGTATTATGACCACCCGCAAAACAATCATTCTGGTGCTGGCAACGGCCGTATTCATTCTCGGCTCTTATCTATTCAACAACCACAATCCATTCACCGCCAATGCTGAACCAGAACAGATCACCATTCCTGTAGAAATCGCACCGGCTGCCGGCAGCGCCATGAAAAACAGCGATGAGCAAATCGCCTTCTGGCAGCAAAAAGTGCTGCGTGACGACCGCGACTACATCAGCCTCACCTACCTGGGGCAGGCCTACCTGCAAAAAGGGCGTGAAACGGGCGATGCGGCAGCCTACGGCCGGGCACAGGCTGCTCTGGAACAAGCCCTCACCATCAACCCAAATTATGAACTCACGCTCTCGTACCTGAGCGTGACGCAGATTGCCCAGCACGATTTTGCCGGTGCGCTGGCAACGGCCCAACGCGTTTATGAATTTGATCCTGGCGCGCTGCAAGCGTTGGCCACCATTGGCGATGCCAGCCTGGAGCTGGGACGTTACGAGGAAGCTCAGGCAGCTTACGAAACGTTGTTGGCGCAGGCGCCGGGCGCGGCCGTTTTCAGCCGCGCTGCCCGGCTAGCCTGGGTTCGGGGAGACGCTTCCGCCGCCATCAGCTGGATGCAGCAGGCGGTGGAAGATGCTAAAGAAGGTGGCCTGACAGGTGAACGACTGGCCTGGTACCAGTTCCAGCTAGGCGAACTGTATTTCAAAACTGGAGACGTTGAAGCTGCCCAAGAACAGTATGCCATTGCCAGACAAACCTGGCCCGATTACTATCTGGTGTTAGTCGGTGAAGGCAAAGTGGCCGCGGCACGGGGCGATTTTGAGCAGGCTATCGCTCTTTACGAGCGGTTGGTAGCCCATTTACCTCAGCCAGATTTTGTAGCGGCGCTGGGTGATTTTTATGCGCTGGCCGGGGACGAAACGGCCGCACAAGAACTATACGACACCGTGGAATTCATCGCCAATCTCGAAACAGACGATCAGGCGCTGGTTGGCCGCCAGCTTGCCCTGTTTTACGCCAACCATGGCATTAATCTGAACAGCGCGCTGGCCGCCGCTGAAGCCGAGCTGGCCAGCCGCCCAGACGTGTATGGTTACGATGTGCTGGCCTGGACTTTGTTTAAGAACGGCCGTCTCGACGAAGCCGCCGCCGCCAGCGAACAGGCCCTTCAACTGGGCACGCAGGAAGCACTCTTTTTCTATCACGCGGGCATGATCGCCGCTGCCCAGGGCAACAATGAACAAGCCACACAGCACCTCAACCATGCCCTGGAACTCAACCCCCACTTCGACTTCCTCCAGGCCCAAATCGCCCGAGAAACACTTGAAAGCTTGCCCTAAACCGTAGCCGCGTATTCTTTACGTGCAAATCCTTCGTGGAAAGAATCCGCGGCTACAGCACACAGACAAAAGAAGAATCAGCGTTTATCTGCGTTAATCAGCGTTCCATTTCTTCTTTAAATGACGGAGTTCATCATGAGAGTTAAACGCAAACGAACCATTTCCATTTTGGCCGCACTTTTTATCTTGCTTATCGCCGTGCCTGCTGTTTGGGCACACCCGCTGGGAAACTTTACCATCAGCCGTTACACGCACTTGCAATTGCAGCCAGAGACGGTGGAACTACTCTACATCATTGACATGGCGGAGATTCCCACTTTTCAAGAACGGCAGCAGATTGACATAAATAGAGACGATGTCGTGGATGCTGCTGAGCAAGAAGCGTATGCCGGCAAGCTGGTGCCACTGCTGGTGCAGAACCTGTCGCTCACGATTAACAATCAGGCTATGGCCGTAAACCCGCAATCATGGACGATTGATTTCCCGCCGGGCCAGGGTGGTTTGCCCACGATGCGCCTGGAGCTAACGGCCACGGCCGTTCTCCCCCAAACCGATCAAATCTGGCAGCTCAACTACACCGACAACAATTATCCTGAACGCTTGGGCTGGCAAGAAACGGTGGTAACGGCCGTTGACAGTCTCAACATCCTCGAAAGCAGCGTGCCCACGCAAGACGAGAGCAACCAACTGCGCCGCTACCCGGACGATCTGCTGCAATCGCCGCTGGCTGTGAACCAGGCGCAGGTGCAGTTTGCTCCGGCCGGCGTGGTGGCGACGGCGGATGTTCACTCTGTGGAGAACCGTGGAGTGAAAACGGCCGTCTCCCCCAACACCAACCGCTTCAGCCAGGATGAATTTGCCAACTTGCTCACGACCGCACTGGACCAACCTGGGACGATTGCCATTGCCCTGGTGGTGGCCTTTGGTTTGGGCGCAGCACATGCCCTGACGCCCGGTCATGGCAAAACCATTGTCGGCGCTTACCTGGTTGGCTCACGCGGCACGCCCAAACACGCCATGTTTTTGGGGTTGACCACGACTGTCACCCACACCGCCGGCGTCTTTGCCTTTGGCCTGCTGGTATTGTTTGCCTCTCGCTATATTTTGCCGGAGAAACTGTATCCGTGGCTGGGCGTTTTGTCTGGCTTGCTGGTAGTGCTCATCGGCTTCTCGCTCTTTCGCGGGCATCTTAGCAGCTGGCTGCACCGCAACCAGCCCGCTGACGAGCATGATGAAGGGTACCACACCCATTTTGGCATCGGGCACACGCACACACCCAAGCCGGAGATGGGCTGGCGCAGCTTGCTGGCGCTCGGTGTGTCTGGTGGACTGTTGCCCTGTCCGTCCGCCCTCATTTTGCTGTTGAGTGCTGTGGCCCTGCAAAAAGTGGGATTTGGTTTGGTTTTGATTGTGGCTTTTAGCATTGGTCTGGCCAGCGTGCTGACCGGCATTGGCCTGGCGATGGTTTACGCCAGCAAATTGTTCTCTCGTCTCCCTTCACGCCAGGCCGGTTTGCTGCGCCTGCTGCCCGCCGCCAGTGCCCTGTTTATCACGATTGCCGGAATTGGAATCACGGTGAAGGCGCTGCTGGACACAGGTGTATTGTAAGAATTTTAACGCAGAGGCGCGGAGGCGCAGAGGAAAAGCAGTATTTGCACTGCTTACTCGCCGATGAAAGGAATTGGATTTTGACATGTACAAACGGTTATTCTTGTTACTGTCCTTAATTTTAAGTATTGGTATTTTAGCGCGGCAGGCGCGGGCGGATACGTTGACGGTTTGTGCTGTGGGCTGTGATTTTAGTTCGGTGGCTACGGCCGTTTCCGCCGCGGCTCCGGGTGATGTTCTTGAACTCGCCGGAGAGACATTTAACGAAAACATCGTCATTCTTAAATCGGTCACGCTGCAAGGTGAAAGTGGCACCGTACTGGATGGCGGCGGCAGCGGACGGGTGATCTCGGTCACCAGCGGGGTGGAGGTTTCGCTTGTCAGTCTCGCCGTGCAAAACGGATTTGCTGATGACGGCGGTGGTATTTTCAATCGGGGTAACTTAACGCTGGACGATGTGGTGGTGGGTGGCAATACGGCCGTTCCCAACCCAAGCTTTGGTGAAGGCGGCGGCATCTACAACAGCGGTACGCTCACGGCTACCAACAGCACCATAAGCCAAAACAGCGCCGAGTACGGCGGCGGCCTGGAAAACAATGGCGGCACCGTCACGCTGACAGACGTTACCATCAGCGGCAACACGGCCACCGACATCTTTGATGGCGTAGGCGGCGGCCTGGAAAACAGCAGCGGCAGCGTGACCCTGACGCGGGTGACCGTGCAAAACAACGCGGCCAACTTCGTCGGCGGCGGCATCCAAAACCTGGGCCAGATGACGATCAGCGACAGCCTCATCAGCAGCAACATGGCGGATCTGGGTGGCGGATTGGCCAGCGGCAGCAGCAGCGGCCTGACGCTGCAAAACAGCACCATCACGGATAACACCAGCAGCAGCAACGGCATCGTACGCGGCGGGGCCGGTGTGTACAACACTTTCGTCATGAATATCAGTAACAGTACGATTAGCGGCAATGAAACGGCCGTGTCCAACGGTGATGGTGGCGGCATTCTCAACAACAATTTACTCACCATCAACAGCAGCACCATCTTTGAAAATAGCGCAACTGACCAGGGCGGTGGCCTGCGCAATGCCGCTGGCGTAACGCAGCTATCAAATACAATTTTGGCTCAAAATGGTGAGGATTGCTCCGGCAGTGGCATTCAATCTGGAGGCTACAATCTGGCTGGCGATGCCAGCTGTGCTTTTGCGGCCACAGGTGACCAAAACAGCATCAATCCACTGCTTGGGCCGCTGCAAGACAACGGTGGTTCCACACCCACCCATGCCCTCACAGAGAGCAGCCCGGCGCTTAATGCCGGTAATCCTGCGGCCGTGGGCAGCAGTCCAGCCTGCCCAAGCACCGACCAGCGCGGCACGAGCCGTCCGCAGGGGGGGCGCTGCGACATCGGTGCCTTTGAATTGGTAACGGATGTGGTCGTGACACCACCTACGGCCAGCTTTATGCATAACGGACCGGTTGAGGTGGGGGCAACGGCCGTTTTCAGCAATACCTCCACGGGTGACAATCTCAGCTACGTGTGGGACTTTGGCGATGGCCAAACCAGCGCGCAGGCCAATCCCAGCCACGTTTACAGCCAGGCGGGCAGCTACACCGTCATCCTCACCGCCACAAACAGCGCCGGCAGCGACCAGTTCCCATCCACCATCCAGATAACCGAACCAATGGAGCCACCCACCGGGGATGACGAATTTATGATTTATATTCCTTTCGTGCTGAAATGAGATGAGATTAAGGAATTGAATGAGGGGTCAACTTGGTTTAACGTCATTAGATTAATCGCCTGAAGGCCATAAGCCCATCGTTTGCCGTAAAACGCCGAGCTCACCAGTGTGATAAGCGTTGTGGCTGGCGATGATGTTGATCTCACGCAAGATGGTGTGGCGATAGTCACCGCTGTTGGGCAGCGGGGCAAAGAGATCGGTTTCCGGATCATTGATGATCGCTACCAGCCTTTGCCGGTCTTGGCGAAAGTGGGCAATCGTCTGCTGCCAGCCGGCCAACTCCGTTTGGGCCGATTCGGTCGGCCACAGGTCATCGGGAAAGGTGGGCCATTTGTAATCGGTGGATTCGATGTAATCGAGGATATCCTTCTGACAGATGCGCATATGCTCCAGCAGGTGCCAAAAGGTATAGTCGCAGTTGGCCGGCTTGGTGTTGATATGCTCCTCTGGAAAATCGGCGATGGCGTCGTCGAAATCCATATGTGCCTGTCGTACAGTTAACAGGTTCACTAATTGTCTTCTTAGCGCAACTTCGTTTTCCATGTCGTTTTACTCCGGTAACAGAATTTCCCAAATCGGAATTTTGCCAATCATATCAGAGAATCTTCAGCCAATTGTAAGCAAACTATCAGGAGATTGGGTTGACAATTTTCTAGAGTAGAGATAGTTGTCATTTTATCTCTCGACAGGCCCAATCTTCCCTACTCTATGCGCCCTGCCTGGCAATTAAGGCAAATCACAAAAAATCTTATTTTCTGTTTCAAAGGATTATTTCTGATTTGCTTTTAGGAGAAATTCCTCATGCATCAACCCAATGTAAATGATATTGCTCTGTTCTTTGACTTTGAGAACATATCCATCTCACTGCGCAAACAAGGCCAGTCCGGTCCTAATTTCAAGAAGATAATGACGTGGTTTTCGCAGTTTGGCCGCGTGGTGCTGGCGCGTGCCTACGCCGATTGGACGACCCATAAGACTTTTTTGATGCCCCTCCAGGCCAACGACTTTGATCCGGTATTTGTCACGACCCATACCAGTAATCATAATGGCAACACAGCCGTTAAGAATGCCGTGGATATGCAAATTGCCGTGGAGGCAACGGCCGTTTCATACAATCGTCCCAATATCACAACGTTTGGCCTGCTGACAGGCGATAAGGATTATTTGCCGCTGGTACAGCATCTGCGCAGCAAAGGCAAAAAAGTGATTGTCCTGGCGGTGCAAGATTGCACTTCCATATTGCTTAAAAGGGCAGTAGATTCATTTGTTTCATACCGTGAGATGTTGGCCCAATTAGACGGCAACTCCTTACAAACAATCCATCTGCCGGATCCCATTTTTGAAGCCCTGCTTCAGGCCATTAAAGAGCTGGAAACTGGGGGCAAACCGCCGCTACTGGCCAGTATCAAAAACCGGATGGATGCAAATATGGGCGGTTTCAACCCGAAAGCCCATAAAAGAGCCGATGGCTCCCATTACGGCCGATTTATAAGCTTTGTTAAGGAAGCACAACGTTTGGGACTGGTTCACATTACGAAAAGTGGCGATACATATACGGTGAAGCCAACAGGCACAGTTCAAGACGGATATCTCAATGGTTTCCGGCCAGCGTCTGATTTTCCATCAGCCGAGATGCCTTTGAATTAGGTTTTTTAGTTAGAGCCTTCAGGTGTAAAAACCGCTTCGACAGCCAGGATCTCTTCACCATCCGGGGTGATGTTGTACATGATGAGCCGGAACCGGTTGGCAGAATCAGGTTGGAGGGTAATGCGCCAGCCCCAATCGGGGTCCGGCGGGGCGGCATAATAGCCGAGTACCGAAACAGCGCCATTTGTCTCAGTCTTGCCGGTGCATTGCATCATTGTATCCTGCATGTGCCAGGAATCGACCCAGGCGGCAGTGAGCTGCCCCTGACTCTGGCCCAGCAGCAGCACGCCCGCTTGTGGCTGCCCTTCATCGGACCAGGTGTAATGTAGTTCAAAAAATTTGCCTCGGGCGACGGGTTGGCAAACGGCCGTTGCCGCCGATTCACGCGCCGGTTCACTGGGATCTAACCAAAGGCGGTTGGTCCCCTGCCAACGGCCGTCTAGATCCGATAAAAGTGGAGGAATCGCCATGCTCGCTCTCCTTCTGGATGACGTCAAATCGAACTAAGGCCCTGTTTTAGCTCAGTCCGATATGCGTGATGCTGTGCTCTCTTTATGGGTCACATATAAGCGTTGAGTGTCGTCATGTTATTCTCCTTTTGGGGGTTAGGTGGAAACGGCCGTAACCATCTCCATAATCTTGCTCACCGTGCGCCAGTTGCGGGCCGTGATGGACACGTTCCAACCCCGGCCCACGCGCTCGGCCAGCTTGGAACGGCCGATCCCATCCGGGGCGTGCAGATAAAACACATCGTCGATCAACTCAAATCGTTCATTCTCTGCCTTAACCGCATCCAATGCGCTCAAATCAGGGTCTTTGGGAACGGCATCGAGAAAAAAGAGATGGAGCGATTTGGGCTCAGCTTCACCTTCAGGAAAGGGATTGGCAGCCATCGCCGCTTGCAGCGTTTCACTATCCAGAATGAAGATTTGCGGCGTGAAGCCATGACTTTCGCCAATGGCTTCACTGATCTCCGCTGCCAGCTTTGCCCGGTCAGTACGTTTACTTTGGAAGACCACATTGCCGCTTTGAATATAGGTCTTCACATTTGCCAACCCCAGTTTCTCAAGCAGCTGAACCAACTCACGCATGGCCAGCTTGTTGTGGCCACCCACGTTGATGCCCCGGAGCAAAGCAATGTGCGTGTTCATTTAACCTCCGGCCATTGCGCCAACGATGCGAAAAGGAGCTTCCCCTGTGGCCACCGATTCCGGCAGGGGATCATCGGGCGAGGCGTGGGACAAGTCTTGCCCATCGGCAAAGAAGCGGATGAAGTCGCGCCGCTTCAGGGTGGTGTGGTCGCGAATGGTGCCGCGCAGCATCGGGTAGGCGGCTTCCAAAGCATCCAGAACTGACCGCTGGGTGATTGGACCGTCAATCTGAAGCTGCACCTCTTTGTTTTGCCTGGCCAGGGTGCGCAAATGAAACGGTAGAACAACACGAATCATGACAATGTCTGCACCTCGACAGAAAGGACCCGTGGCAAATCGTGCACAATTGCTGTCCAGTTGTCGCCTGAATCGGGCGAGACATACACCTGTCCGCCGGTTGTACCAAAGTAGATACCACATGAATCAAGGGTGTCTACGGCCATTGCACTGCGCAAAACGTTGACATAACAATCGCTTTGCGGCAGCCCATTGGTGAGCGCCTCCCATTCGTTTCCCCCGGTCCGGCTGCGGTAGACGCGCAGTTTACCTTCAGGCGGGTAATGTTCGGAGTCGCTTTTAATCGGAACGACATAAATCGTTTCCGGCTCGTGGGCGTGGACGGCAATGGGGAAGCCAAAGTCGCTGGGCAGGTTGCCGCTGACCTCATGCCATAGGTCACCAGCGTTGTCGCTGCGCATCACATCCCAATGCTTTTGCATGAACACAACCTCGGGACGAGAGGGGTGAATGGCCAGATTGTGCACGCAGTGGCCGATTTCGGCCTCGGCATCGGGCAGTTCATAGGGGGATTTCAGACCCTCGTTGATCGGCTTCCACGATTCGCCGCCGTCGTCGGTACGGAAGGCGCCGGCGGCAGAGATGGCAATGTAGAGACGATTGGGATTGGTGGGGTCTTGCAAGATGGTGTGCAGGCACATGCCACCGGCTCCCGGCTGCCACAGGTGCCCTTTTGCCTCGCGCAGGGCGGGCAGTTCGTGCCACGTTTTGCCGCCGTCGCTGGTGCGGAACAGCGC
>CALBTC010000280.1 GCA_937967805.1 uncultured Anaerolineaceae bacterium | reverse complement strand
CAGGTGCTCCGGCCGCCTCTCAGTCCCGAAGGGCTGCTCTCCAGACCGAGCCGGCCGGGTGGCACGGCGAGACGCCGGCCACAGCCAGAGAGGTTGTATAGTTACAACGGTTTTTTACTGATTACCGATTACCGACCACCGATTACCGACTTACTGATCACTGGCCTCCTCTAAATCCTGGGGAGAATTGATGTTGGCGAAGGAACGGCCGTCTTCATCAAACCTTTCAATTTCCGCCCGCTCCACAAACCGTACATCCACCTGACCAAAAAAAACGGTTATTTTGAGCATCTTGGCCTTGAGCTTTTCTTCGATGGGGCCCAGGCACGCCTTGCTGTAGATGGCGTGCAGCGGCTCCGGGAACTTTTCCCAGCGCGGCACAACCACGTCGGCCGTCTGGCGCAGGGAAATCATATATTCCAGCAGCGGCCGGTTCAGCCAGGGCATGTCGCAGGCAACCACAAGCGTGTGGGGATAGCTGGCGGCGTGAACGGCCGTAAAAATCCCTCCCAGCGGCCCGTGATCGGGGTACACATCGCCTACCATCGGCAGCCCGAGATGCTCATATTCTTGTGCCTTGTTGGTGATCAGCAGCGTTTCGTCCCCCAACCCATCTACTGTTTCCAAAACGGTTTCGATCATTGGCCGCCCTTCAAAAAGGACAAACGACTTGTCCGTCCCCATCCGGCTGCTTTTGCCCCCGGCCATAATGGCTACTGTTAATTTGCTATCCATGCTTCAATTCCTACCGGGCGAGGCAGGTGGAGATGAGGCCTTTCGTTTGGCACATGTTCTATCCACCTGCCTCGCCCCTACGCGTCGTCTAACATGAAACGGTAAAATACCTGGTTGCTCAAAAACCACCCTTTTTGTGTCAGGCGCAAACGGCCGTCTTCCACCCTCACCAACTCCCATTCCAGCATCTGGTCCAGCGTGCCGTTATAAACTTCGGTAACTGACTGGCCAAACTGTGCCTGGAAAGCGGCCAGATCAAGCCCTTCGTTGAGCAAGCGCAGCCGCGTCATCATCGTGTCGGAGATGGCTTCAGCGCGGCTGACGGAGTGGCTAGTAGCAACGGCCGTAGACAGCGGGTACCCTGGTGCGTCAGCCTCTTCCAGGCGGCGCAGATACACGCGGGGCTGCTTCACGATCTGGTAGCGCACCCCGGCGGCATGGCCATGCGCCCCGGCGCCCAACCCCAAATATTCGTCGTTGCGCCAGTAGGTCAGATTATGCTCGCAGGCAAAGCCCGGCTTGGCCCAATTAGAAATCTCGTAATGATCGTAGCCGCGTTCGGCCAGGAGGGTGCAGGCCAGGTCGTACTGGTCGGCAGCGAGATCGGGGTCTGGGGGTTGGATACGGCCGTTCAGCAGCCAGCGCTGCATCGGCGTACCCGGTTCAATGGTCAGACAGTACAGGCTCAAGTGGGTTGGGTCTAAATCCAGCACGGTCCGCACGCTTTTTTCCCAGCTTTGCAAAGTTTGCCCCGGCACGCCATAAATCAGGTCCAGGTTGAAATTTTCCAGCCCCGCCTGCCGGGCCAGCGCCACTGCTTCCACCACCGTGGCAAAATCGTGTTCCCGCTCCAGCAGCGCCAGCTCAGAAGGGATGACGCTTTGCACACCAAAACTGAGCCGGTTGATGCCCGCCTGACAAACGGCCGTCAGATACGCCAAGTCCACCGTGCCCGGATTAGCCTCCATCGACAGTTCCGCGCCACCGGCCAAAACAAAATTAGCCCGCACCCCATCCAAAATGCGCTCCAGCGATGCGGCCGGCATCAGCGACGGCGTGCCGCCGCCAAAAAAGACAGTGTGCACCGGTCGCCGCACCCCGCCGGCCACCTGAGCCATTTCCGTTACCAGTGCGTCGGCATACGCTTCCCGCAGGTCCATAAGGCTGGTGTACGTGTTGAAATCACAGTAGGCGCAGCGATGGCGACAGAAAGGAATGTGAAGATAAAGGCTAAGTTGATCCATTGGTTCGTTTCTGAGTAACAGGCGCGTAATTGTTTCCAGTGCGCTTTAACGTACTTCCCGTGTTAGTCGGGGAATTCATTCCTCGGCTTTCTATTTGAACGCTCGCTTAAAAACGTGTTTACTTCCGGCAAACGGCCGTCTCCGCCGCTTGTCTAAGCTGTCAGCATACCGTATCATATCTTGAATGACAACCGGAGAAAACGGCCGACTCTATCACTTCTTACCAAGGATTCAGTATGAGCGTGCAGCGTCCTAAACTAAATGCCCAACGGATGGCCCGCCTGGTGGAAATCAGCCGGGTCTTGAACGCCACGACCAACCTCAGCCACCTGCTTTCCCGCATCATCAGCGAAGCCGCCGACCTGACAAGTGCCGAAGCCGCATCAATCCTATTGCTGGACCCCAAAACACAGCAGCTTCACTTCAAAGCCTCTTCCAATAAGGTCTCACCAGAAATGTCTAACATGGCCGTTCCGCTCGATGATTCGATAGCTGGGGCAATTCTCACTGAAAACAAGCCGATGTACATTCAGGACGTTGCCAAAGACCCACGCTGGAACCAGGATGTTTCTGATGCCCTGGCTTTTCAGACGCGCTCCATTTTGGGCGTACCCATGCATAACGTGGCCCAAAAGCCGGTGGGTGTGTTGGAAGCACTCAACAAAGTGGGCGGCGGCGATTTTACTGTTCAGGATTTTGAAACCCTTTCTATTTTAGCCGACATCGCCGGAGTGGCAGTTGAGCAGGCACGTTTGTTCACCGAACTGGAGCAGGCCAACGCCGAACTTAATGAATTAGATCAGCTTAAAACCGACTTCATCGCCATCGCTTCGCATGAGCTGCGCACGCCGCTTTCCGTCATTTTAGGCTATGTTTCCTTTTTAAGAGATGAATCCGGGCCGGAGATGACGGAGCAGTTTGACAACGTGTTGCAAGCGGCCGTTCACCTGCGCACCCTCATCCAAGACATGCTCAACCTGCGCTATGTGGATGCCGGCACCGCCACCCTGACGCGCCAGAAAGTTGACCTGGTGGCGATGATACAGGAGATGAATTTAGAGCAGGATGAAACGGCCGCAGCCAAAGACCAAACCGTTCACGTTACCCTGCCGGAAGATGAGCTTCCTGTCCTCATCGACCAGGATATGATGGAAGTGATCATCGGCAACCTGCTCAACAATGCCGTCAAATTCACGCCCAAGGGTGGCAAGATTGAAGTTAAAGTGCAGCGGCAGGGGCGCGAAGCGTGGTTCCACATCAAAGACAGCGGCATTGGCGTGCCGGAAGACCAGTTAGAGCGCATTTTCAAACGGTTTTATCAGGTAGAATCGCCGCTGCGCCGCCAGCATGAAGGCATGGGGCTGGGGCTATCTATTGCCAAAGAACTGGTGGAGCTGCACGGCGGCCGTATTTGGGCCGAAAGCAGCAACCAACACGGCAGCGAATTTATCATCGCCCTGCGATTAGAACTGCCTCCAACAGGTTTGTTGGGTACGCAGTCAAACATATAACTATGAAGAAATTCAAACAGGTACGTCGTTATTTTTTCCTGCTCCTAGTCGTACTCATCTTGGGACAAGCAGTGCTGGCACGTGCTCAGAGCAGCGCGGTTGTCGTGCTGGAGTTTGACGGCCCGGTCACGCCGATCATGCACACTTATTTTGAGCGCGGGCTGGTGGAAGCGGCCGAAGCGGAAGCCGACGCCGTGCTCATCATTTTAGACACGCCGGGTGGCGCACTGGACACCACCATCGAGCTGGTGCAGCTTTTCCGCGCCTCGGAGATTCCCATCATTGTCTACATCGGACCGCAGGGGGCGCAGGCGGCATCGGCCGGCAGCATCATTACCGCCGCAGCCCACGCTGCCGGCATGGCCCCGGAAACGGTCATCGGCGCCGCCTCACCTATTAACTCAGACGGCTCAGATATTAACGAGACCGCCTACCGCAAGGCCGTGGAGGACCTAAAGGCCACCATGCGCGGGCTGGCCGAACGGCGTGGTCCGGAGGCAGTGGCCCTGGGTGAAGCGATGATTGAAGAGGCCCGGGCCGTCAGCGCCCAGGAAGCGCTGGATGCCGGGTTTATCGATGCAGTCGCCATCACGCCCGAAGATTTGTTGGCGCAGCTAGACGGCCGTACCGTCCTCATCAACGGCGAAGAGCAGGTTTTGAATACGGCCGTCGTCAACCAAACCACCATCCCCCTCACCTTCATCGAAACGCTGCTGGTGGCCCTCACCAATCCCGTTGTCGTTTCCATTTTGATGGCGATTGGCGTCCAGGCGATTATCATCGAAATTTCCAATCCGGGCGGCTGGGTAGCCGGTTTTATTGGTGTCCTGTTTCTGGGCATTGGCCTTTACGGGCTGGGACAACTGCCCGTGAATTGGCTGGGCATGGGGCTCATTATCGTCGCTTTTGTCCTGCTGGCGCTGGAGACAACCACCCCCACCAACGGCGCACTGGCCGTCACCGGTACTGTTACGCTCATTGCCGGGCTGCTGGTCCTGTTTAACTCCGGCACGCCGGAATTTGTGCGGCTTTCCATTCCGGCCGCCATTGCCATCGCCGTGGTTACGGCCGCATTTTTTATCTTTATCGTTACGTTTGCCGTGCGCGCCCAAAAGGTGCAGCCGCTCACCGGCTCGCAAGGGATGATGGGCCAAATCGGCACCGCCCGCGACACGTTTGTCGCCGACGGCGAGCTGTATCGCGGTTCGATTATGCTCAAGGGTGAAATCTGGCAGGCGGCGTCCAGCCAGCCCATCCAGTTTGGCGACGACGTGCGCGTCAGCCAGATGCAAGGGATGAAAGTAAAAGTGGAACCGGCAGAAGAAACGGCCGTCCTGGAGCAGCCCATCACATGAAAGAATTTATCCTACACCAAAACGATGTCGAAAAAACGGTGCAGGCCAGCCGCCAGGGTAATGAAATTCATGTTGAGCTGGTTGGGGAAACAGCCAGTGCTGAGCCTGCCGAAGTAGCCGTTTTTCACTTCATCAACCAAAGTGAAGACGGCATTTTGCTGGAGCGCATCCTGGCCGACGGCTCCCGCCGACAGTGGCGGCTGGTGGGGCATAAAGATGGTACCAAACGAATGCTGTGGCTGAACGGCCGTACCCACCATTACGAGCGTGTTCTACCGCGCGGCGGCGGTGCGGCCAGCCTCGACGTCTCACTCTCCGCCACTATTCCCGCCGTCGTCGCCGATATTTTGGTCAGCGTCGGCGACCAGGTGCAGGACGGCGACAAGCTGATCTTGCTGGAATCAATGAAAATGGTCATCCCCATCCAGGCCCCCTACAGCGGCATCGTCAGCGCCATCAACTGCCAAAAAGGGGAATCCGTCCAGGCCGGCACGCCGCTAATTGAACTGGATGAAACGTAATCAAATGTACCTGCGGTAGGGGCGGGACAGGCGGGAAACAATTTTGCCATACAGAACGGTCAACCCTCCCGCCTGTCTCGCCCAATTCCAACCAGTTTGGGCGAGACGGCGCGGA
>CALBTC010000279.1 GCA_937967805.1 uncultured Anaerolineaceae bacterium | reverse complement strand
GGTCTGCGTGATCGACATGGCCCGGAACCAGTGATCGTTTTCACCGGAATATGCAGTCAACATCAATGTTGCCACAATAGCTATGGGCAACAACCAAATGCCAAATAGCAACAACCCGCCAATAGCAACTTCCATTACTGGCAGCAGGTAGCCATACCATCGCGCAAAGGATTTTGGCAAGATTTGGTATTGCAAGACACCGCTAACAAAGGCTGAAGGGTTCTTTAGCTTTTTAATACCAGCCAGAAGCAATGTGATTGCCAGGAAAAGGCGTATAGAAGTAAGGCTGGCACGGAGGAGTTCAGTTGATATTACATTGTCCACTATTACCATCCCATCAATCTGATCCAAAAGAAGAACAGGGTTTCTGTTTCAGCGTGGCATGGTGGAGCTATAGTAATTTAGTGATGATTCCGACAGAGTTGTGTGTGGCTTCTTCCAACAGCTCATATTTTACTATGGCAACAAGGCAAATCAATCCCCCCCCCCCCATAGTACTTTGGTACTATGTTCAGAAGCTCAACTTTTGCCGAAAGTTGAACTTATTTGGTGCGCTATATGGATATGACGAAGACGAGCAGTGAAGTAAAGTGGCACATCGGCACAATGGGCTTTAGCTACAAGCAGTGGCTTGGTCCGGTTTATCCCGCCGGGATGCCGTCTCGGAACTTTTTGTCCCACTACAGCACCATCTTCGACACGGTGGAAATCGACAGCACCTTTTACGGGCCGCCCCGTCCGGAAAGCGTGCTGGGCTGGCGGCACGCCACACCGGACAGCTTCACTTTTTGCTTGAAAACGCCCAAAGCGATCACTCACGAGAGCAACCTGGATGAGGGGATTGAGGAAATGCTGGCTTTTGTGGAAACGGCCGTTCTCCTCCAACAAAAACTCGGCTGCATTTTGCTCCAATTTGCCCCTGACTTCACCTTTGAACAGGCTAAGAATCTCGACCAGCTACTGAGCCAGCTGCCCAAAAACGTCCGTTTTGCTGTAGAGTTCCGCCATGATTCCTGGGCTGTGGAGGAAACGGCCGAACTGCTAAAGCAGCATCACGTTTGCTGGGCAGCAGCAGACTACCTGTACATGCCCAAAACCATCGTGCGCACAACCGACTTTTTGTACCTGCGCTTCCTGGGGCGGCACGGCCAGTACCCGACCAAAGACAAAGAAATGGTTGACAAAACAGATGAGCTGCAACAATGGCACGAGAAGATCAAACCCCACTTGCCTGAAGTGAATGCCATCTACGCCTTTTTCAACGACGACTATGCCGGATTTTCCCCGGCTTCGGCCAACCGGTTCAAAAAGGTGGTGGGAATAGATGCAGAAGATATTCAGCCCCCGCAACAACCCCGCCTCTTTTAAACAATAGGACACAGATTAACACAGATACACACTGATTATGATCCAAAATCTGTGTTAATAAGTGTGTATCTGTGTCCTGTTTTCAGAAATGTCCGGTAGTGAATTCTACTACCCGCTCGATTCGTTCATTCGTAAAATTCGTGATGAAATAAAAAAGCCGCTCTGTAAGCGGCCTTCGATTTTCATATTCAATTTGCGGACGAAACTTGTTAGCCACCGGCAACTAACCTGGCCCCAAGCAAAGCAGCTTCGCGGGTGATGGCAAACCAGGCACCGGGGAAAAAGCCGAGAATGATGGTGGCAACGGCCGTAATTCCCACCGCTAAACTCACCCCAGGCATGGCCACAACTTCACCCTCGCCATCATACATGTACATCAGGTAAACCACGCGCAGGTAGTAGTAACCGGAGACCACGCTGGTGATGACCCCAATGATGGCCAGCCACACCAAATCAGCTTCAATCGCCGCCCGGAAAACAAAGAACTTGCCGGAGAACCCACCCGTCGGCGGCACGCCGGTCAGCGACAGCATGAAGTAAGCCATCGCCAGCGCCAGCCACGGATTGCGCTTGGCCAGCCCTTTGTAATCGTCCAGCATCGTGCCTTCGTTTTGCTTGCGTTCTAGGGCCACCACCACGGCAAAGGCGCCCAGGTTGGTGAACAGGTACGCAAACATGTAAAATAGCGCCGAACTCACCCCGTCTGTACTGCCCACGCCGGAAGCCACGGCAATCATAATGTAGCCGGCATGGGCAATGCTGGAGTAAGCCAACATGCGCTTGATATTTGCCTGAGAAATAGCCACAAAGTTGCCCAAAACGAGCGTAAGCGCGGCAACAATTGCCGCCGCCCCCACCCAGGTATCTCCCAGGTCCGGCAGCGCCGTGACAAAGATGCGCAACATGGCGGCAAACCCACCCACTTTGGCCCCAACAGACATGAAGGCAGTCACGACAGTCGGCGCGCCTTCGTACACGTCCGGCGTCCACATATGGAAGGGAACGGCCGCAACCTTAAAGGCAAACCCCACCAGCAAAAACGCCGCCCCAGCCAGACCCAGCGCGCCGCCGCTGCCAATCGTGGCCAAAACCTCCGGCAATGCCGTGGAACCAGTCGCTCCGTAAATAAGGGCAATGCCAAAAACGAGGATGCTGGAAGAAAACGCCCCGAGCAAAAAATATTTCATGGCCGACTCTTCTGAATCGGCGCGGGGCCAGGCCATGCCAGACATGATGTACAGCGGGATAGACAGCACTTCTAAAGCGAGGAAAATCAGAATAAGATCGTTGGACATGCCCATGAGCATCATGCCGCTAATAGAGAAGAGCATGAGCATGTAAAACTCGGGACGATCCAACTCGTGTTTACGCAAATACCCGGCAGAAATGAGAATGGAGAGCAGCCCGGTGAGGATGAAAGTGATGTTGAGGAAAGTGGCAAAATTGTCCACGATGAGCATGGGATGGCCACCTTCAGGCGTAAACGTGCCGTAGCTGTCGCCCCACAGCAGCCAGGATTGCCCCAGCGCCAAAAGCAGGCCGACGGCCGTAAGCCAGGGGGCCCAACTCCGCTTCTCTTCAGGGATGAACAGATCGAGAATCATGAGCAGCACGCCCCAGCCGGCAACAATCAAAACCGGGGCAAAAATTGGCAAATACAGTGACGGAATTTGAAACTCCATAGCGTACGAACACCCTTCCTCATTTCTGTAACAATTTTCACGATCATACCACATTTACTTGATAAAACTACTGAAAATTAACGCGGCGTGGCGGGCAACGGCCGTTGCCCGCCACGCGCCCACACAGTTGCATTTTCGGGTGAAGCTTCCATAATCATGGCCCAATGAGACTCAGACAAAAACCATTTATCACCTGGCTCAAGCGTGATGCTCCCATATTGTTTCTGTACCTTGTTCTTACTTTTGGCTTCACCTGGCCGCTGGTTGCTAATTTAGGCGCGAACTGGTTGGCCATCCGCGACAGCGATACATTTGTAAAGCTGTGGGACCAATGGTGGCTGCAGCGCAGTTTGGCAACCGGCCAATCACTCTTTTACACGACCGATTTGTTCTATCCGGTGGGGCTGGATTTGTCTTATCACAGCATCAGTTGGATTGTGGCGCCGGCAGGTTGGCTCTTAACGCCGCTGCTAGGGCAGATCGATGCCTATAACGTGACGATTTTGTGGGCCGTTTTTTCAACGGCTTACGCCGCCTATTTGCTCATTCATTATTTGCTGCAAAATCGTGCCGCCGCTTTTGTGGGCGGATTTGTCTACGGTTTTGCGCCGTATCTCCTGTCCCACGCCGGCGGGCATCCGGATTTGGTGCATCTGGCACCGGTTCCTTTGGCGGCATTGCTGCTGTTGTATACCTTCCAACACAACGGCCGTTCCCCTTGGGCCATTGGCGGAACGGCCGTCTTGATTGCCGCCTCCGCACTGACAAGCCTCTACATTATGGTCTTTGTCCTGCTGACGCTGGGGCCGATTTTTATTTTTGTGGCCTGGGAAACGCAGCGCTGGCGGACGCGACAGTTTTGGCAAACAGCTTTGTGGATTGGCGGCGTTACGGCCGTTCTGCTCACCATCCGCCTCTGGCCTATCTTTACCAATCTGCAAACCCTGGGCAACATGATTGAAGCGAAATACGCAGCCAGTGCCGGCCAGACCGATCTGCTGGCGTTGGTGATACCGTCGCACTTTAATCCTATCTTTGCCCCAATGGTAGAACCGATTAGCAGTCGATTTATTATTAATTACGAATGGCCCGCCTATATGGGTATTTTGCCGCTGATGCTGACATTGGTGGCCTTATTCCGGCGGGCAAAATGGCCGGAGGTAGCACTCTGGTTCAGTACGGGCTTAATGTTTTTGCTGCTGGCCTTGGGGCCTATGCTGCGTTTTAACGGCACGCTGCACGAAAACATCGTTTTGCCGGCCGCTTATCTGACCTGGTTTCCGCCCATTCGGGCCGTAGGCCGCCCCGACTTTTTTGTGTTGGGTTTGCTGCTGCCGCTGGCCGTTCTGGCAGCTTACGGTTTTGATTTTTTGTGGCAGCAAGCCGCCCACACACCCAGCCGCCAAGCGTGGCAAACGGCGCTGCTGCTAGGTATGCCCCTGCTGATGTTTGAGTTTTGGAATGGTCCTTTTCCCGGCGCGTTCGTGGAGATTCATCCTTTTTATTTGGAGCTGGCGCAGCAGCCGGAACAAGTTGCCCTCATTGAGCTGCCAATGGGGCGCCAGGCGTCCAAGCCATACCTGTTTTTTCAACTGTATCACCAAAAGCCGATGGTGGAAGGGTTAAGTGCCCGCACGCCAGAAGAAGCATACCGCTACATCGAGGCCAATCCGCTGCTGCATCATTGGCGGCATGAAGTGTGGCTAAACTGTGACGAAATGGGAAAGGAGCTGGATACGGCCGTATCCCAACTCCTTCAAGACAACTTCCGCTACGTCATCCTGCACAACCAGGATCACACGGCCCATATCCAGCCCTACTTTTTGTACGACGAGCCGGTTGTGCAGGATGAGCAGTTAACCGTTTACGATTTGCGGGATATTGAGCAGCGGCCGTTTTGCCCTTGATCACTCTCTAACCCGGCGCAGCCAGACCCGGCTGCTGTGGAAAATGCTCTGTCCAGCCATATCGCCCAGCGCATCGGAGGTGAGCCAGTTGACATTACGGCCGTCGCCCCACTTGCTCCATCTGCCTTTGGGCGAGGCGACCACGCCGCGCCGCACGCCGTCCGTCACTTTGGCCTGTAGATCGCACCAGCCACGGCCGTTTTCCAGCCGCACCCAATCGCCAGTTTGAACGTTGTGCCGGGCGGCATCGTCGGGATGGATTTCTACAAACGGCTCGCCTTCACGCGCCACCAGCTCAGCCTGGTTGGCAAAGGTGCTGGTAGTGAAGTGATGGGCAGCGGGCGAGAGTAGGGTGAGTGCTTCTTCCGCCGGGAAGCGGCCGTTCAGCACCGCCCCATCTTGTCCACCAGAATCAGCCATGTCGTCCCAGCCCGGCAGCGGGTCCAGCCCCATATCGGCCATCGATTGTGAGTACAGCTCCACTTTGCCGCTGGGGGTGGGGAAACGGCCGTCGGCAAACGGCACATCGGGATCAATGATGAGCGGGATCGTGCCTTCGGTTTTGAGTCGTTCTAATGTGATACCGGCAAACTGTGGTTGGGTAACGGCCGTTGCCGTCAACACTTCATCCAGCACCTCATCCGCCGACTGCTGCAGCCACGGTTCGGTGAAGCCCATTTCGGCCGCCAGCAGTTTCATGACGTCCCAGTTACTTTTGCTTTCGCCCAGCGGCGGGATGGCCGGGTGATTATAGGTCAGGTAGGTGTGGCCGTAAGCTTTGTGCAGGTCGGTGTGTTCCAACTGGCTGGTGGCGGGCAGAACGATGTCGGCAAAATCGGCCGTATCCGTTAGGAACAGCTCGTGGACCACGGTGAACAAATCTTCGCGCCGCAGCCCTTCGACGACGCGCCCGGCATTGGGGGCAATCGCCGCCGGATTGGAGCCAAAAACAAACAGCGATTTGATCGGCGGATCGTCCACCTCGCCCAGCAGGGCGGCACCGAGGCGGTTCATGTTGACGCTGCGCCCCGGCGGCGGGCAGTCGGCCCATTTGTGGATCGCTTCGCCGTTCCACGGCACGTAGCCGCTGGTACTGTACGCCAGGCCGCCCCCGCGACGGCCGTATTGCCCCATGATTGCCGGCAAAGCACAAATCGCCCGCACGTTTTGCCCACCGTTAAAGTTGCGCTGCAACCCATCCGCTATTTTGATGAGTGATGGCGTCGTTTCGGCGTAAAATTCGGCCAAGCGAGCGATGTCGGCTTCAGGCAGGCCGGTGATTTGGGCCACACGCCCCAGCGGATACGCTGCCAAACGCGCTCGCAGTTCGGGCCAACCAATGGTATGCTGTGCCAGCCATACTTCGTCGTGCCAACCATTTTGCACGATGTGTTGCGCCATTCCTAGCGCCAGCGCGCCGTCGCTGCCCGGCTTTGGGGCGATGTGCCAGTCGGCCAGCCTGGCGGTGCGGGTGCGGCGCGGATCGATGACAACGAGCTGCGTACCGTTTTTGCGCGCCTGGAGCAGGTGGGGCATAAAGTGCGGCGCGGTGCTCACCGGATTGTGCCCCCAAATGATAACCAGCCGGCTGTGCTGCACATCTTCATAGGGTTGGCTGCGGCGGCTGCCCAGCGTGGCCTCCACGGCAAATTCGGCCGCCGCGCCACAAATGGTGCGCTCAAGTTGGCTGACTCCGAGTCTGTTCCAGAAACGGCCGTTGACCACCCCCATTTGCAGCAGGCCCAGCGTGCCGCTGTAGCTGTAGGGCAAAATTGCCTCCGCGCCATATTCGGCGATAATGGCTCGCCAGCGCCGGCCAATCTCACTGATCGCTTCGTCCCAGCTGATTTGCTGCCACTGCCCGCTTCCTTTTGGCCCCACCCGCCGCAGCGGCTGTGTGAGACGGTCGGGGTGGTAGACGTGGTTGAGATACGGCCGTACCTTGGCGCACAGCCAGCCCTGGGTAATAGGATGGTCCGGGTCGCCGTAGAAATTGGTGGCACGGCCGTTTGCCACCTCCGTGACAATGCCGCAGGTATCCGGACAATCATGCGGGCACGCCCCGCGCACACGTTGAATAGCCATCAAAGCACCTCGCTTTCAAAAACTTTAAGCAATGTTACAAGATTTATAAGCTTTGGCTCGACATCAGATTGAAAAAAGGCAGGTTCCGTATAAAATACATCCGTTCCAGTAGTAACATTATGGGACAACCTTATTATCAAAATCACAATTTTCGTTAGGAGAACACGCTTTGTAAGCTTGTTTTGATTCTATAACTAGCTCGATTAAAAAGACAACATGATCTTTGAGTGGCTGAAACGAATATTTAAAAAGTGGCTTTGGGCATTAGGTTTTCTACCTGCACTTTTGGATTACATATCTGCTTATATTCCTCAAGACAATATCCCTCCTCAAGTTATTGAATACCTCTCGAAAGGCGGGAATTGGGCATTTTCGCTCGCTTTATTTACTTTTCTTCTCGTAGTTTCTTCATATTTGGTTTTTTCGGAAGAGAAGAAAGATAGTGAAAACCAAATAAAAAAACTAAGAGAACAAGTTTCTAAACTACAAAATGAGATTGATGGTTTTCATAATTCAAAACCTGTAGTAACTATACAGGTCTGAGACCTGTGGTATAAATAAGCATCATGGATTACCAGC
>CALBTC010000278.1 GCA_937967805.1 uncultured Anaerolineaceae bacterium | reverse complement strand
CTAAATTGCTCACCGGCAAACCTAAAACGATGCTGGGCCAACTGGCCGGGCGCGACCACAAAAGCACCGCTCCCATCTGGAGCGGCGATCCCACCGACGACCGGGCCAAGGTGGAATGGGTGATTGAAGGCGAACCGGGCACAGAAGTTGAGATTACGGCCGTTCACCCCCGCGCCGGTACAATTCGGCAAACGCTCGTTCTATAGCCCGGTAATCGGTAAACGGTAATCGGTGTCCGGTCACTGATTACCGTTTACTGACCACCGACTACCCAAAACCGGGATGACGGAGTCCGTCCACCACGTTACAATACCTTCATGACTTTTTACCTTGAAGGATTGAACGATGCACAGATTACGGCCGTTACCGCCGGAGAAGGTCCTATTTTGGTGCTGGCCGGGCCGGGCAGCGGCAAAACGCGGGTTCTCACCCACCGTATTGTCCATCTCATTCGCGAGATGAACGTGCCGCCGTGGCAAATTATGGCCATGACGTTTACCAACAAGGCGGCGCGAGAAATGGGGCTGCGCATTGAGGAACTGCTGGACGGCCGTCCCCGCGGCCTGACAATGGGCACCTTTCACGCCACCTGCGCCCGCATCCTGCGCCAGGAAAGCGACAATTTGCAGGGATACGAACGGGATTTTGTCATTTTTGATACGGCCGATCAGCAGCAAGTGGTTAAACAGGCCCTCAAAGATTTAAACCTGGACGACAAAAAATTCCCCGTCAACAAGATGCTCAACGGCATCAGCAACGCCAAAAATGAGCTGATCACCGCCGAGATGTACACCGCCACCAACTACATCGCCGAGGTGACCAAGCGCGTCTACGCTCGCTACCAGCAGGTGCTGCAAGCCAACAACGGCATGGATTTTGACGATCTGCTCATGAACACCGTTTTGCTGTTTGACCAGCGGCCAGATGTCCTGCAAAGGTACCAGGAGCGCTACCGCCACATTTTGGTCGATGAGTTCCAGGACACCAACACGGCGCAGTATGGCCTGCTGCAAAGATTGGCAGCCGCCAATCACAACATTTTTGCCGTGGGCGATTCAGATCAATCCATCTACAAATGGCGCGGGGCCGACTACCGCAATATCAACAAATTCCGCGAGACATACCCGGATGCCCAACTAATTTTGCTGGAGCAGAATTACCGCTCTACCCAGATTATTTTGGACGTGGCCAAAGCGGTCATCAAGCAAAACAAAAACCGGGTGCACAAAGAGCTGTTCACCACCCGCGAAGGTGGCGAAAAAATTGTGGTGCGCGAAGTGTACGACGAGCGCGAAGAGGCCGACGTGGTGCTGAGCCAGATTCAAAATTTGCGGCTGCAAGGCTACTCGCCCGGCGACATGGCGGTGATGTACCGCACCAACGCCCAATCCCGCGTGCTGGAAGAGGCATTCATCCGAGCCAATATGCCCTACAAACTGGTCGGGGCCACCCAATTTTACAAGCGGCGCGAAGTTAAAGACGTCATCGCTTACCTGCGATTGGTGCACAATCCGCTGGATTCCGTCAGTTTTTCCAGAGTCGTCAACACGCCGACGCGGGGTATCGGAACCAAAACGCAGCAGGGGCTGGAAGAGTGGGCTTTTTTTAACAACATCTCCCCCAGCGAGGCGGTGGTGCGGTTGGCCACCGATCCTGACGCGCAGCATCCGTTTAACGGCCGTGCCTTCAACGCTCTGTCCAACTTTGGCAACATGCTCAACGCCTGGCTCACCGTGCGCGATTCAGCCACGGTGGGCGACTTGTTGGACTTGATTCTGGAGCAAACCGAGTACCGCGACTACATCGAAAACAGCGCCAAAGACGTGGATGAAGCGCGGGACCGCTGGGCCAACGTCATGGAGCTGCGCGGCGTGGCCCTCATGGGCAGCGAACTCACCCTGAGCGAATTTCTGGAGCAGGTGGCCCTTGTTTCCGAGACGGACGATCTGGAAGAGGACCCCAAAGCGACCACACTGCTGACGCTGCACGCCGCCAAGGGGCTGGAGTTCCCTGTGGTCTTCCTCACCGGGCTCGAGGATGGGGTTTTACCCCACAGCCGCTCGATGGAAGACAGCGAATCTCTGGCCGAGGAACGGCGTCTCTTTTACGTGGGCATCACCCGGGCCAGAGATATTTTGTACATCACCCACGCCTTCCGCCGTACCTTTTTTGGCGAAACGGAAGTGGCCATTCCCTCCCGCTTCTTGGGGGAAATTCCGCAGGAACTGGCCGAAGGCGGCACGGCCACACAGCGGCGCGAAGCAACTTACCAGCAGGCCAGCAGTTGGAACTGGTCGTCTGGTTCATCTTCAAGTCAGCGCAGCAGTTCACGTCCCGCCAGCCGGACCAGACAGAAAAGCTATTCGTGGGAAACGACCTCCAGCCCGGCCAACCAACCGCTGACCACCAGCCGCCGGGCCAGCTTGCCCAAACCGCGCACTGAAGAAGACGAACTGGAACCGGCCGGCCCGCAGAAGGCGAAATACAAGTCGGGCCAAAAGGTACGCCACAGCAAGTTTGGCGAAGGCACCGTCATCGAAAGTAAGCTGACGGGCAACGACGAAGAAGTGTCGGTGGCTTTTGCCGACGTGGGCGTGAAGCGGTTGGCGGCCAGCTTTGCCAATCTGGAAATAATTTGAATCGCAGACTTGTGCTGAGCGCAGTCGAAGTAGGGCGCGGAGATCGCAGAGATTTTTGATAATAGAGATATGTCTCTTTTTGTATCTTCATTTGAATCGGGATAGAGGTGCGAAACGGCCGTTTCCCTTATCCTGGATTCAAATGCGTTGTTTTAAGCCAAAAGGAGATATTACAAATGAGCAATCACGTTTATAAAACAATCGAGCTAACCGGCTCGTCGCAAACGGGTGTTGAAGATGCCGTCAATCGGGCGGTGAGCAAGGCCAGCGAAACCGTGCGTAACCTGCGCTGGTTTGAAGTCACAGACATCCGCGGCATGATCGAAGGGGACGCCGTCGGCTATTGGCAAGTCACGGTGAAGCTCGGCTTTACGATGGAAGATTAACGATACGGGATTGAGAGCTGACTGATCGACTTAACTTATCCAACCGCGGAGAGCGCGGAGCGCGCAGAGAGAAATAGAAGGAGAAAACTCAGCGTTCTCTGCGTACTCCGCGGTTGAACATTTCAATTAAGGATGCAAGTTGAATTATGCAGGACTACCAAGCCACAATTCGGGAAGCGGTGCTGGACGAAACCAACTTCGTCCGGGCGGCGTTTAGCGGGCGGCAGCGGGGGCACACCATTGCCTGGCAGCGGCTGGAGCTGCGGCCGGTGGAAGTGCGGGGCAAGCGGCATCTGCAATTTTCCTTTTTTGACGAGAAACAAAATATTGTGAAGAATTATGCGGGCAGTACGGCCGTTACCGAACTCAACCGCGCCCTCGACCTGCCCTTCCGCAATTTCCACATCACCTTGCGCGACGAAACGATTCAAATCAACCTGACTAAAAAGGGCAAAGCGATCATCAACCGGCGCGCCAATGAAACGCCGCAGGAAGTTGATCTGGCCCATGATCGCAGTAAAAACACCATTTTATCTGAGGGGGAAGATATTCCTTTTTTGAAGGCAATGGGTGTGATGCGGGGGGACGACCGTATCAAAGCCAACAACCGCAGCAAGTTCCGGCAAATCAATGCCTTCCTCAAAATTTTGGATGAGATTGACGAGATTGCCGCTCTGCCTGAACCGGTACGCATGATTGATTTTGGCTGCGGCAATGCTTATCTCACCTTTGCCGCCTATCATTATTTGCAGAACATTTTGGGCAAAGAGGCGCACATTGTCGGCGTGGATGGGCAGGAGAAGCTCATCGCCCGCAACCAACGGTTAGCGCAGGAATTGGGCTGGGACGGGCTGACGTTTGAGCAGGGGCTGATCATCGACTACCAGACCGACAACCCGCCGGACATTGTGGTGGCGCTGCACGCCTGCGACACGGCCACCGACGACACGATGGCCCAGGGCATCCGCTGGCAAAGCCAGGTGATCATCGCCGCCCCCTGCTGCCACCACCATTTGCAGGTACAGTTGAAGGAACGGCCGTCTCCCCCGGAGTTTACGGCCGTGTTGCGCCACAACCTGCTGCACGAGCGCCTGGGCGATATCCTCACCGACGCCTTCCGCGCCGCTATTTTGCGGCTGCACGGCTACCAAGTCAGCGCATTGGAGTTCATCTCCCCCGACCACACGCCGAAGAATTTGCTCTTGCGCGCGGTGAAGAAGGGTGAAGATGGGGGGGAAACGGCCGTAGCCGAATACAACCAACTCCAACAATACTGGCAAGTCACACCCTGCCTCGCTGAACTCCTGGGAACAGAAGTGCAAAAATAACTGGCCGTAGTTCAGGATATGAAATTAACCAGGGTAGGGGCGGGATGGTGCGGTATAGATTCGGCTAAACAAAAGTCCTACGTTCCGCACCATCTCGCCCATTTGCGCCTGGTTTGGGCGAGACAGGCGGGAGAAGAGATGTTTCTGCATGGCAAAGATAGCTTCCCGCCTGTCCCGCCCCTACGATTCCGTCTAAATTTCAAATTGCTGATTAACTGATTCCTCTCTTGCTTATGCGTATCAAAAATGATACATTGCACCATCATGAACGAAAAACACACCGGATGGCTTTTTCGAGAATCATGAAAAACGATGAGCAAATTGGTCACACACTATCAACCAACGTCTGTTTCCCCAACATTTCGCTCAAAACAGCTAGCGCGATCCGGCCCAAAATGTTTGACAATTCCCCTTCAGCCGCGCAGAATTAGACGCTATGAAATTACGCAATAATGCTGCCCGCTGGACGATGTTTGTTTTTGGCTTCCTGGCCTTTGTGTTGGGAATTGTTGGCCTGAAAAATCCCAAAGCGCTGCTCAAGCAAATGGGGTTTACGGCCGTTTCCCCCCAAGACCGCGCCGACCACGATTACACCCACGTTTTTGTCATGTCCTCGTCGATGGCCTCGACCAACATGGGCATCTATTATATGCTGGCGGCGCTGCTCAACGTGCGTCGCTTTTTTTACTGGACCGTGCCCTTTCGTATGGTGACGTTTGCTGTGTTTACGACGGCCGTTCTCAAAAAACAGGCCCCCGTCAAGTTCCTCATGGTGGCCGTGTGGGAGCTGGTCGGCGCACTGCTCACCGGCTGGGCTTTGTGGGCTGAAAAAGACAACGTCTGAGAAAGCACGCTCCTCAATTCATAAACCGTTAACTTGACCTGCCGGCATCTCGCCGTACACTACGGCGCATATGCAAAAACTAAACAAATTTGTTCTTCTGTTCCTTGTTTTCTCCCTGCTCACCCTCGCCCTTCCCCAGCCAGCCCTCACCTTCGCCTCAGACTGCGGCGTCACCTCGGTTGGTTTTACACCGCTGAATGATTTGGGCACGGGTAGCCATCTGGGATACCAGGGCGGGCTCTACCCCAACGGCAGCAACCAGATGCCGGCTGCGCACGCCCAGGCGGGCATGGAAATTGCGCAAACGATCCAGCCGCTTAATGCTGCGGGACAGGGTGATGGGGTAAACGGCCGTATCGTCCTTCTCTCCCTGGGCATGTCCAACACTTCGCAAGAATTCACCGCCTTCATGAGCCTGGCGCAAAGCGATGCGCTGTTGGCCGATGACGTCACCATCGTCAACGGCGCCCAGGGCGGCAAGTCGGCCGAATTTGCTTCCGACCCCTACGATGATTTCTGGACCACGTTGGACCAACGCCTGGCCAATGAGGGCGTGACGCCGCAGCAGGTGCAGGTCGTCTGGCTCAAGCAGGCCCGCAGCAGTGTAGAACCGGACGAACTGTTCCCCACCGACGCCGAGATTTTGCAGGATCAGTTACAGGCCATCGTGCAAATTGCCAAAACGCGCTTCCCCAACCTGAAGATCGCTTACCTCTCCAGCCGCATCTACGCCGGCTACGCCGACACCAACCTCAGCCCGGAGCCGGAAGCGTACCAGGGCGGGTTTGCCGTCAAGTGGCTCATCGCGGACCAGATCAACGGCAGCCCGGACCTGAACTACGATTCAACCAACGGACCCGTCCTGGCCCCCTGGCTGGCCTGGGGGCCCTACCTGTGGGCCGATGGCGAAATGGAGCGCAGCGACGGCCTCATCTGGCTCTGCTCTGATTTTGTGGCTGACGGCACGCACCCATCAGGCGATGGGGCGCTTAAAGTAGCGGGGATGCTGCAAGACTTTTTTCACTCGGCGGAAACGGCCGTTCCCTGGTACACCGACCTCACCCAACTAACCAACCAACTTTACCTGCCGCTGGTGCTCCAGCCATAAAAATAAACCGCTCGTGCCTAAATTAGCAGTTCAATGCGCTGCCTGAGCTCTTTAAACTTGACAGGCTTGGTAATGAAGTCGTCTGCTCCCACATCGAAACCATGAAGCCTTTCTTGGAGGTTTTTGGCATAAGAACCATCACCGGGTATTTGATCGTCTATGCCACCTTTAGCGGTGAGCATGAGGACGCGGATGTCGGCCGTTTCCGGATCAGACTTTAACGCCTGGCACACTTGGTAACCATTCATTTTGGGCATCATAATGTCCAGAACGATCACGTCGGGGTGTAGCGCTTTGGCGCAGGCTAAACCTGCCTCGCCGTCACTGGCGGAAGAGACCTGATAGCCATAGGATTGCAACGCCATTTCGATAATGCGCACGATGGTTGGGTTGTCGTCAATTATCAAAATTTGGGTCATGTTCATTCTCACAGTTGCCGGTCCAGAACAAAACTTTGGACACGTTTGAACCATGTTAACGTCTACTGTGGGCCCGAAGCGGTTGTTTGGTCGGTTTTGATCTCTGTTGGATCACTCGATGTGGAACTGGCACCTGCTTTTGTTGCAACGCTAATTTCTGCCTCTGCCGCTTTTTTTCCTTTTCATACTGGTAAATGGATACGATCAGGTAAATGACAAAACCGATCAGTAAAAGCCCCAAACTACCTATCACGGCCGTTTCCCATGTAGAACGGCCGTTCATCAATTCATTTGCCTGGGCAGCCAGTGGGGAGGCCAGGGCCTCTCGTCCTTCAAAAATTTGCACGTTATCTGCCTCAGAAACGTCAAATGTTAGCTGATTTCTGTAAATCTGAACTGTTTCTCCATAACGCAGAGACAAATCGGCTGTGTAACTACCGGCAGGCAGCGCTTCCCCGTCAACGTATATCGGATACCTGATTTCATTTCCCGGTAAAAAAGTGTCGATACTAAAGCGAATATTCTGTAGCTCCTGGCTTTGGGCATCAAGAATGCGCAGACTGCCGTTTGTTTTGACCATCTGTGTGCCACTATTGCGCAGATTGAGATACATGATTTGGCGGCTGTCGTGTCCACCCAGATCAATCCCCAGAACTTCCAGATTTTCTACAGGGGTGCCAGGAAGATTGACCTGTACGGCAACGGCCGTTCGGGTTTTTACCTCAACCGCAAAACTCACTTCATCCTGTCCCACTGTTTGGGTGCCTGCCCCTTCATCAACCGGTTCCATGACGATGCCTCCGACATGCTCGCCAGATCGGGCATTGGTGGGAATGTGCACAACAAAAGGAATGAGCTGTCCTTCTCCCGGAGCCAACGTCACCACATCGCG
>CALBTC010000277.1 GCA_937967805.1 uncultured Anaerolineaceae bacterium | reverse complement strand
TGAAAATTGTTGTTTCCTGAGCGGTATGTTACAATTTTCGCTTGCTTGTAGCGCAATTCGCCATTGCGCTATATTTTTGTCTAGGCAAACTAAATGACCCGAAGGGTCCGCATAGAAATACGCAACGACACATGGAAGAGACAATGCCCTAAAAAACCTATCAGCGGGTATTGGATGTGTGGAGGACGGAAGATGAAAAATAAAATGGCAAACAGCATGCTGCTTCTGGCAGCAGCATTATTTGTAGCGGTATTAGGTTTCCCGCGCAGCGATGTGGCCGCCCAGGAAATTGTTTCTGAAAACTTGTTTGAAAACCCCGGTTTTGAAGCGGGTTACTTTAACCAAAATAATATTCCCCAGATTGCCGTGCCAAACGGCTGGCGGATGCATTGGCTGGATGGTGTTGCTTTTGACGGCACCAATGGCCAGGTTGCGTACCGGCCGGAAACAGTTGTATGGAATATTGAGGATGCCCCCGAAAATGAACGCTCTATCTTTTTCCGCGACGGCAGCTATACCCTAAAGTTGTTTAAGCCGTGGGCGCCGCTTTTTGTGGCGCTATCTCAAGAAGTATCTGGACTGGAAGTTGGCCGCAACTACCGCATCTCGGCCCCTATTTTTGTCGACATTGTGGAATCTTATGATAATGGCAAAACGCAGCCGCACCGCAACGATTCCGGTTTCATTCGCTTTAGCGTGGGGCCCGCTGGCTCCGGTTGGCGCAGCGCCGGTTTAACGTACAGTCCAACCTGGACGGCCGATAACGTCTTCCCCTTCTACCTGGCCCAGCAAACCTATATTTGGGACTTTACAGCCACCGCCGAATCGATGATTATTTTTCTGGAAATGGGGTCGCGCCATCCCTACGTAAACAGCGGCTTTTTTATGGACGGCGTTGGGCTGTATGCGCTGGGCACTACCAGCAATGTGCCGGCCAGCTCCCCCGGCGGCAGCAGCGGCAGCAGCAGCGCTCCTGCCGCGCAGTCTGGCCCCACGGCCACACCGTTCCCCACGCCTACCCCGCGCGCTGATGGCTCTATTGTTCACGTGGTTAACACGGGCGACAGCTTCTGGACCATCGCCATTCAGTATGCACCGGCACTGAATATGACGCCGGAAGAAGCGTTGCCCGCCATCCGCGACCTGAACAACAATCCGGCCTTTATTGCCGTGGGACAGGAGCTGCTCATTAAAGAACCGGGCGAAGTGGTGGCTGCGCCGGAACCAACGGCCGAAGCCGCCGGCGAAGAAGAAGCCGCAGCCGAAACCGGCGAAGAAGCTCCGGCCGAAGAAGTGATTGAAGTGGAAGGGGCCGCCAGCGAGGAGACCGTGGCTGAGGCTCCTGCCGCGCCGCTTGAAGAGGCGGCTGCTGAAACCACACCAACCACCGGTACCATTTGCGTGGCGGCCTTTGATGACCAGAATGCAGACGGATCGCGCAACGAAGCCGAGCAGTTGCAGGCCGATGCCGCCATCACCATTTTCCGGGGCGGCAGCACGGTAACCACGCACATCACCGATGGTGTGAGCGAGCCGTACTGCTTCGAGAATCTGGAACCGGACACGTACCAGGTACAAATCTTCCCTCCCGCCGATTATCAGCCGACGACGTCCCCCAGTTGGGCTGTGTCTGTGTCTGAAGGGGCTCAAATTTCCGTTTCCTTTGGCGCACGGTTTGATCCACAGGAAACGGCCGTTGCCGACACCACCACCGGCGAAACGGCCGCAGCAGATACGGCCGCTGCCGAAACAGCCGATGAAGCCGCCGCTGTGCCCGTTGAGGAAGGCGGCTTCTTTAGCAGCATTGGCGGCATCGTCCTCGTAGTGGCTGCCATTCTGGTGCTGCTGGCCGGCGTCGGCGTCGTTATGCTGCGCCGCGGCTAGTTGCCGTAAACGGTAAACGGTGAACAGTAATCGGTGATCAGTTAATGCATTGCTCTTACCGATTACGGCTTACCGACAACCGATAACCGAAAAGAGCGTCCTGCGGGGCGCTCTTTTTTTATGAGCGTAGGCGGGCGTCAGGTTGTCGTCACGGAATCGTTCAACGGGCGGACAGTTGGGAGACGGCCGTTCCCCTAAACTGCAAATACCAATATTCCATCTGTAGACTGAAACGACTTTGCAGGAGAACGCATGACAAAAGACGACATCACCCGACCGATGGCCCTTTTTGAATCGCCACCGCCTCAACCGCAAACCCGGCGCGCCGCGCCGCCTGCGCGCAAGCGACGCGGCTGTTTTGGCTGCCTGGGCCGCGCCCTGCTTGTCGGCATTTTGCTGCTGGCCATGCTTATCTTTGGTGGCGTGGTAGTGGCCGGTACCCTGGTTTACGCCAATCTGTCGCAGGAAATTGAAGACGGCATCGCCAAGCTGGACGCTGCCCGTGACCGGGAAACGTTTGAAACGACCCAGATTTTTGACCGCAACGGCGAGCTGCTCTGGGAGTTTTTTGGCGAGGGCAAGCGCACGGCCGTTCCTATCAGCCAGATTCCTTCTCACCTCATCCACGCCACTGTGGCCGTGGAAGATGACAGCTTCTACGAAAATCCGGGAGCCGATGTGCCCTCGCTGGTGGCGGCGCTGGTGGCCAACTTGCGCAACCCGGACGGCCGTCCCGTCGGCGGCAGCACCATTACCCAGCAGCTGGTGCGCCACCTAGCCTTTGATTATGAAGAGCGCACCGAAATCTCTTACAACCGCAAAACCAAAGAGATCATCCTGGCCTGGATCATGAATCGGGATTACAGCAAGGATGAAATCATAGAGATGTATCTCAACGAGATTTATTACGGCAACCTGGCCTACGGCATTGAAGCAGCGGCCGACACCTATTTTGACAAAACGGCCGTCGATTTGACCCTGGCCGAAGCTTCCCTGCTGGCTGCTCTGCCGCAAAGCCCCGTTGAACTTGATCCCCTAACCAACCTGGAAGGGGCCAAAGAGCGCCAATGGCTGGTGCTCAATTTGATGGTCAGTGAAGGATTTATTACCCAGGATCAGGCCGTGGCTGCCTACCAGGAACCGCTTACCTTTGCCCCGCAAGAAGTGAGCCTGGAAGCGCCCCACTTTGCCGTTTACGTCCGGCAGCAGTTGGAAGCGCTGTACGGCGCCGAGGCCGTCGCCAATGGCGGCTTGCGCGTCACCACCACGCTGGATTTGAAATACCAGCGACTGGCCGAACAACTGGCGCAGCAGCATGTGGCCGCCGTCGGTCCGGAGCACAACCTGACCAACGCCGCGCTGGTGGCCATGAAACCGGGCACGGGCGAGATTTTGGCCATGCTGGGCAGCGTCAACTATCGCGATGAAAGCATCGACGGCCATGTAAACGTGACGCTCTCTTTGCAGCAGCCGGGCAGCAGCATCAAGCCGCTCACCTACGCCGCCGCCCTCTCGCCCGATGAAGCCGGCGAACCGGCCTGGACCGCCGCCGACCTGCTGTGGGACGTAGAGGTCGATTATCCGCAGTTTAACGGCGACACATACGCGCCTGTTAATTATGACGGCCGTTTCCACGGCCCCGTTCGTCTGCGTGCGGCATTGGCCAACAGCTACAACGTGCCGGCGGTGCTGGTGCTGCAAGATTTGGGCGTGCCGCGCCTGCTGGAATTTGCCCGGCAGATGGGCATCACCACCTGGGAGCAGGATTCCAGCAATTACGGCCTCTCCCTCACGCTGGGCGGGGCGGAAGTGACGCCGCTGGACCTGACCGCTGCCTATGCCGTGTTTGCCAACAACGGCAACAAGGTCACACCAACCTCCATTTTGCGCGTGCAGAAGAGCAACGGCGAGGTGTTGTTTGAGCAGCCGCCGCAAGCGGCCGTTTCCGTCATTGATCCGCGCGTGGCTTACCTGATTAGCAACATTTTAGACGACGATGAAGCCCGCGCCCCGGCAATGGGGCTCAGCAATCCGCTGGCGCTGCCCTTCCCCGCCGCCGCCAAAACCGGCACCACCAACGATTTCCGCGACAACTGGACGATGGGCTACACGCCCGGCCTGGTGGTCGGCGTGTGGACCGGCAACACAGACAACAGCGAGATGATCAATATCAGTGGGCTCACCGGCGCGGCGCCGCTGTGGCGCGACTACATGCAGGCTGTCTACACCAACTACGATTTGCTGGCGACCTTGAAGGTGAACGGGGCAGACCCAGTGGCTGATTTTGTCCGGCCAGAAGGTTTGCAGGAACGGCCGTTATGCAGCCTCAGCTCCGTCACCATTGGGGCAACTGAATGCACGCCTGCCGGGTCTGAACTGTTCTTGGTGAACAACAATCCGGCCGTACCGGCAACTATCGATCCGAATTTGGTGGCCTGGGAAGAAATTGAACCGGCCGTGCTGCGCATGCCGGCCGTGCCGCTGCCACCTGTCCCCGCCGAGGTGTTGTTGGGGGCCGAGGTGGACGAAGACGCACCGCCACCGCAGCTCTTCTGCCACCTGGCTGAAGGCACGGACGCCACGCTGCTGCCGGCAGATGCCTTGCCCCAGCTCTTTTTGGCGCCGCCGCGCAACCCGGAAAGCGTGAAGGCGGCCCACGAATGGGCGCAGGCGAACAACCTGGCGCTGCTGCCAACGGCCGTTTGCAACGAAGAGCTCCTGGCTCTGGCCCGCGATCCCAACCGGGTGGCCGTGTACCGCATCAGCAGCCCGGCACAGGGCGAAAAAGTGAGCGGCATCCTGCCCATCATGGGCACGGCCGATTTTGAACCGGGCGTGGTGCAGTTTTATAAGATCGAGCTGGGTATTCCTAACGGCGACAACGTCGATTGGGTAACACTGGGCGAGACGCACAGCCAGCCGGTAATCAACGGCCCGCTGGAGATGCTGCACGCCGATGCGCTGCCGCCCGGTGACTATTTCTTGCGCCTGATTGTGGTCAAAGACAGCAACTACGTTGGTGAACCGCACACCATTACCATTACCATTGAATCTTAACTACAGGTGCGACGCACGTTCTTGTAGATCAAAAATTTATTTGGGTAATTTGAACGAATAGCCCATAAATTGTCATTCTGAGCCGCTTTTGGCGAAGAATCCCTTCAAGCTTTAC
>CALBTC010000276.1 GCA_937967805.1 uncultured Anaerolineaceae bacterium | reverse complement strand
TGAGGTGCAGCTGCACCGGCATGTTTTGCAAAATGAAGGTGACGGCCTCATGCACGGCAGGGGCGGTGATCAAATGAAAATCGTCGAGGACAACCACGGCCGTTTCTTCCCCCAGCGCCAGATCGTTGAGCAGGGCGGTGAGGATCGCTTCGGTTTCGTTGTAGAGGTAGGTGGTGGTGAGCCGGGCCAAGGCCGCCTCGCCGATTTCTTCGCGGACGGTGCCGATGGCGGCAAAGAGGTACGCGAGAAAACGGGCTTCGTCGTTGTCGTTGGTGTCCAGCGACAGCCAGGCGACGGGACGTTCCATCTGGGCAATCCACTGGCTGGCCAGGGTGGTTTTGCCATAGCCCGCCGGGCCGGTGATGAGGGTAAGCTTGGGTTGGATATTGCCGTTGGTGGCAACGGCCGTGTTCAACCGGTCCAGCAGCCGGGGGCGGGCAACCGGGTTGGAGCGTAATCTTGGCAGGGTAAGTTTGGTTTGCAGGAGCGGCCGTTTGGGAGATTCAACTTCAGTTTTAAGGTTCGCCTGTTCCATGAGGGTATTATACACTAGTTATGGTTGAGGCAGTTCCACCTCCTATCTACACTCCATTAACTCCCCACCGGGAAGGAATTGTGTCGCATTAAACCTATTTGGTCATTTGAAGGAGTCTACTGCATGAAACGAGTTCAAAAGCAGAAATATGGGATGGCCCAAAAGAAACAACGCCGCCAATTATTGATGGTTGGTTTGGTGGTTTTGGGCGGTCTGCTCGTTTTGACCGGTGTTTTGCTGTGGCCCAGTAATGAAAACAGTTCTGAACAGATCGATGTAGACGACCGGCAGCTGGTGGCGGCGGGCAAGGAAGTGTACGACACCTACTGCGCTGCCTGCCATGGCTTCGATTTGGAAGGCCAGCCGGCGTGGCAGCAACCGTACGAAGATGGCTCGTTTAAGGCACCGCCGCATGATGAAACGGGCCACACCTGGCATCACAGCGACGCCTATCTGATTGAATCGATTAAGCTGGGCGGGGCGCGGTTGGATCCAAACATTGGGGTCAGCGCCATGCCTGCTTATGAGGAAGTGCTAACCGACCGGCAGATTGCGGCCGTGTTGGCCTATATCAAAAGTAGCTGGCCCCAAGAAATCTTAGAAGCGCAGTCAGCAAGATAGGAGGTTTGAGATGAGACGTTTGGTTTGGATTACGGCCGTAGCCCTCTTTGGCGTCTTGTTTGCTCTCGTCGGCTGTGCTGAGTCTGACTCTGCGCCTGAGGCACCAGAATTGCCTGCGCCGGCCTTCCTATATTTCTATACCGATAACTGACCGCCCTGAGCGGAGTTTGCGCCCATCGTGAATGGGCTGGAAGAAGAGTTTGGGGAAGAAGTCACGTTTTTACGGCTGAATGCGGCCGATCCGGAAAACGGTTTGTTACAGCAAACGTATGGACTGCGCGGGCATCCGTCGGTGGCCATTTTAGATGATGAGGGCGCGGTAGCGGCGCGTTATTTTGGTCCACAAACGGCCGAAACGCTGCGCGCCGATCTGAATGACGTTATCAGATAGCCGTCAGGGCGCCGGCTCAATGGTGATGGTGGCCAGCAAACCGGCGTGATCAGATACCCATAAACGGCCGTTAGCTGTGGCTAAAGGTTCGTTAAAAATCTGTTGAATCGCCAGGGTCTGGATGATCTGGCTTGCCCCTGGTACAGTGAAAAGGTAATCCACCCTTCTGTGAAAATCCTGTGCCGAAGCGTGAGCCAGGTCAGGCAGGCAGCAGCTTTTGCCCGGATCGTCTGGGTGGGCCAGCCGGAAACTATCCTGCCACTCGCCGGTGAGCAGCAAAATTTGCGGTGAATCCTCAACGGCGTTGAAGTCGCCGGCAACAATTGCCGGGAAGGCGGCCGTTCTGCGCACAAACGCAAGCAAAGATTCCGTCTGGGCTGCATTCACAGCGGCATCGCCATCGGTGAGATGCGTTACAAAAAGGTCTATGTTGCCCAGCGGGGTTACGGCCGTGGCGTGTAAGGCAACCCGGTTTTCAAAGAATCCGGCCGACGGTTCCAGTTCGGTAAAGTTCAGATTCTGCATAGGATAGCGGCTTAGAATTGCCACGCCCTCTTCAAAACCAATCTGAGCCCGATTGCCGTTGGCGCGCAGGTAGACGGCGTTGAGGTCATTCTGTGCCGCTAAAAGTTGGGCTGTCTGGCCATGCTCATTGGTCCAGGGAACTTCTTGCAGCAAAACAATATCCGCATTTAAACGGCCGATTTCCTGGCTTAACAGCCGCATACGTTTTTCGAGATGCGTGAAATCGGGATAACCATGCAACACATTGAGCGACAGCACCTTAATGGAAACTGTTTGGCCAGGCTTCGGCGAAGCGTTGCTTCGGCTGCACGCTTCAAAACAGACCACTGGTTCCGAACCCGGCTTGCTGACATTGGCAAACCAGATAGCAGCGGCAAGCAGTAAAATAAGGGCCAGCCAGCCCGCCGTGTAACGGCTAATCAGCTTCTTCAGTTGATTCATGGGCCCAATGTACTGTGAATGCGCGAAAAATACGATTCAATCAACGCACTCTTCACATTCGTTCATGCTACAATGTGGCAAATGAAGCTGCCGACTCCCCCCACTGAAGAGAATCACTCGAGTTTAAACCGCGTTGCCAAAACATTGCTCACGCCACCTGCTTTTTCTGATCCGCAGCAGCATGTTTTGGCGCAAACGCTTCATTATTTGTTGATAGTGGCGGTGGTGCTTGCCGGCGCTTACGCTGTGCTGACCTGGTTTATTGCCACGGAACCTTCCGGCACGATTATAAGCGGCAGCATGATGGTGATTTCGCTGTTTCTTTTTTGGCAGCTGCATAAAAAAAGAATCCGCATGGTCAGTTATGTGCTGGTTGTCTCGGCCTATGTTGCCATTATGCTGACCCTTTTTATGAACGGTGGCGTGCGCGACGAGGCGGGGCTGGTTTTGATTGCGCTGCTTTCAATTGCCGGTTTCTTGTTGGGTATGGAGGTGGTTTTGCCGTTGGGGATAATCACGGCCGTTTTGCTCATCATCAACTTTATTGCCGAACGGCTGGCGCTGATTCCCGAAGTCGAACACCGGATGCCCGTGGCGGTCGATGAGCTGGTGCTGGCCCTGATTGCTGTTTTTGTTACCACTATTATTCTGTACCAAATTGCCCGGTTGATGAACAAAAGCACAGAACAGATTAAAGCGCAGGCTCAATTCTTGCGTGAGAAAAACGAGCAGTTGGAGGCCACGCAAAAGGCGTTGATCTTTGCCAAAGAAGAAGCAGAAGAAGCCAACCAATCGCGCAGCGTCTTTTTTTCACGGATGAGCCACGATTTGCGCACGCCGGTGAGCAACATGTTGGGCATGGTAACCCATCTAATGCAAGATACGCCGCAGCCGGAGGAGCAGCAGGAATTTTTTAAGGCCATTCATCACAGTGGTTCCCATTTGCTCAACCTGATCAATGATTTGTTAGACATTTCCCGGCTGGAAGCACAACAGTTACAACTACACCCTGGCCCCACTGTGTTGTATGCTACGCTTTCTGAGATTGTTTCGATGCTGCGCGTCTCTGCCAGTGACAAGAGCATTGACCTGCGTCTGGAACTGGACAACCGGGTGCCCGAAATCGTGCAGGTTGATGAGCAACGATTAGAGCAAGTTTTGATCAACTTGATAGGAAACGGCATTAAATTTACCGATAGGGGCGAAGTTGTCTTGAGGGTTACGGCCGTCTCCCAAGAAACGGCCGTGGCCACAATTCGTTTTGAAGTGACGGACACCGGCCGCGGCATTGCGCCTGAAGAACTAAACCGGATTTTTGAGCCCTTTGTTCAGGCAGCTACCCCTTCTGGACAGACATCCGGCAGCGGGTTGGGGCTGGCCATCTGTCGCCAGTTGGTAGAGGCGATGGGCGGCGCGCTCCAGGTAAAAAGCAGCCCCGGCGTGGGCAGTCGTTTCTGGTTTGTACTGAAACTTCCGACAGCGCCCTTACCGTAGGCAGACCGACTACCACCCCACCGATTGCTGACCACCGTCCTAGCGATCCCAGCCTTCGCTGCCGATGAGGGGCACAAAGCGGACCGGGGTGAGGGTTTTATGGCCGAATTGGCCGTTGGACTTGCGCCAGACGAGCTGCAATCGTTGATTTTTCTGCGAACCGACAGGCATGATGAGACGGCCGTTGGCCCCCAACTGTTCCCGCAGCGAAACCGGCACGTTCGGTCCGGCGGCGGCCACAACGATGGCGTCATAGGGTGCTGCTTCTGGCCAGCCCAGCGTACCATCCCCTTGATGCACTTCAATGTTTTTATAACCCAGCTCGTGAAGCCGCGTTTTAGCGTACGCCACGAGCTCTTCCTTACGCTCAACAGTATGAACTTGCTGCACAATCTCGCCCAAAACGGCCGCAGCATAACCCGATCCGGTGCCAATTTCCAGCACGTTGAAGTGGGGCTGTAGCTTCAGGGCGGATAGCATAATGGCTACCACGTACGGCTGGGAAATGGTTTGCTTGGCCGGCAGCGGCAGCGCGCCGTTGTAGTAAGCGTGTTCCAGGTGAGATTCCGGCACAAACTCCTCGCGGGGGACGGTGTTCATGGCCTGGAGAACGGCCGTGTCCCGAATACCTCGCTTCCGTAAATCTTCTACCATTTCAGCGCGCAATGCTTCAAAATTCAAATTCATGTTAGTTGTGTGTTTCCTCGTTCCCACATTCTTGTAAATCAAGAAGTTAATCTTGTAAATCAAGAAGTTAATTTAGAGGGAAGAGTATAGCAGATTTCTGCACAAGGGCGGTCCCTCTGCTGGTCAGCATGTCTACACCATTCCAATTTAATTCTTGACAAACTAATAGTATTAGTATATAAACTAATTATATTAGTTAAAGCTTTGTGAAGGAGACCCAACAAAATGAAGTTAACTCAACATGGACAAAATGTATGGCAGGTGACCCGCTTTGCCTTTTTTAATAACTATCTGGTGCAAGAGGCAGATGGCCTTACCTTGATCGATACCAACATGGGTGGTAGCCAAAAAGATATTTTGGCGGCAGCGGAATTAATCGGTTTGCCCATTACCCGCATTACGCTTACCCATGCCCACGGCGATCACGTGGGCTCGCTGGATGAGGTGGCGGCGCTGCTGCCGGAAGCAGAGGTGGCTTTTACTCAGCGCACGGCCGAATTCCTGCAAGGTAACCTTGAACTGCGCCCGGATGAGCCACAGACCAAACTGCGCGGCGGCTTTTTGGAGCGGTCCACCAGGGCAAACCGCCTGCTGGAACCGGGTGAACTGTTCGGTTCGTTGCGTGTTATTGCTGCTCCAGGCCATACGCCGGACCAGATCGCTTTTTTCGACAAACGGGACGGAACGTTAATTGCCGGGGATGCTTTTCAGACGGCGGCGGGAACGGCCGTTGCCGGCGTCACGCGCTGGCTGTTTCCCTTTCCAGCGATGGCTACCTGGCATTTACCGACGGCGTTGGAAACGGCCGTTTCTCTGCACAATCTAAATCCAAGCCGGCTGGCCGTGGGACATGGCCGCGTGCTGGAAAATCCGGCCAGCCAGATGGAGCAGGCAATTGAAGAAGCGGAGGCAAAGGTTCATGCCCAAACGAAGATGGCTTAACCGGGAACTGGTCATCGAACGAGCGGCAGAGATGGCGGATGAGGCGGGCAGTGTTGCGGCCGTCAGCCTCACCGCCCTGGCGCAGGCTCTGGAAATCCGCACGCCATCGCTCTACAATCACGTCGCCAACCTGGAAGATTTGCAATACGGCCTGGCGGTGTACGGAGCGGGCCTGCTTCTGGCCGATCTGCGGCAGGCGGTGAAAGGGCTGGTGGGGCAAGAAGCCATCATGGCCATAGCCACCGTCTACCGCCAGTTTGCCCACGCCCACCCCGGCATTTACCCACTGACCGTCCGCGCGCCGGAGCCGGAAGAAGCGGAACTGGTGGCGCTGGCCCAGGAATTAGTGCAGCTTTTGCTGTTTATCATGGGTTCGCTGGGCTTGCAGGGGGATGAAGCGATTCACGCTATTCGGGGGCTGCGCGCCATTCTGCATGGCTTCGCCAGCCTGGAAGCGGCCGGGGGGTACAAAATGGCATTGGACCAGGAGGAAAGTTTTCGCCGGCTGGTTTCAGCTTATCTGGAAGGAATTTCGTAGAGGCTAATTCAATGGCAATTTTACAGGTAATCAATTTGGGCTTACGATTTGTGTTGGAGTTATGTATGCTGGTAGCGTTGGGCTACTGGGGCTTCCAATTGGACCAGGGTTGGCTGCTGCGCATCGTGGCCGGATTGGGCGCGCCGCTGTTGGCCGCGGCGGTGTGGGGCCTGTTGGTTGCCCCCAAAGCGGCCAATCAACTGGCCGATCCGGCCCGATTTGGTGTGGAACTGATGCTGTTTGCCCTGGGAGCAGGCGCGCTGTGGTTGGCGCAACGGCCGTCTCTCGGCGCGGCCCTTCTCATCCTCTACCTCATCAATCGAAGATTGTTAGGGTTGTTGGGGCATCAATACACCATCTCATCGCCATAGGTCCAAACCGGGAGGTCCGGCGGTGCAATACCACTTTGGCTGAGGATGGTGCAGATTTGAGTGCGGTGCTCGTGGGCGTGATGGATGGCTTGCAGCAGCGGCACCACGGCGCGGAGTTTATGCTCTTCCCCTTCATAGCTGAGCGTCAGCGTGTCGTTAATGGGATCGTTGTTGGCAATCTCGATGAGAGCCTTACCGCACAGAGGTAACAACTGGGTATCCCTAATCACTTTCGTAGCTGATGCCCGCTTCATCCAGACGGCGCAGGCGCTCCCACTCGGGCAGGTCGCCATCGGCACCGGCGTCTTTGAGCACCATGATTTGCCGCAGCTCGATGATCTGATCGCGCAGTTGGGCTGCTTTCTCGAATTCGAGGTTTTGTGCGGCCGTTTTCATCTGCTTCTCCAGCTCGGTGATCATCTTGTGCAGCTCGGCTTTGGGTAAATCGGCCGTGGTGGTGTAGGTGCCTTTGCCCTCGGCCAGGGCCGCTTCTTCCTTGTAATGCTCTGAAATATCATCCGTCAGGTCGCGCACCGCTTTGCGGATGCTCTCCGGCTTGATACCGTGCGCTTCATTATAGGCCATCTGCCGCTCACGCCGCTCATTGGTGGTGTCGATGGCCGCCTGCATGGAGCGGGTGATCTTTTCGGCATACATGATCACCTTGCCTTCCACATGGCGCGCCGCTCGACCAATCGTCTGCGTCAGTGATGTTTCCGAACGTAAGAAACCCTCTTTGTCTGCATCCAAAATGGCCACCAAAGAGACTTCGGGCAGGTCCAGCCCTTCACGCAACAGGTTGATGCCCACCACCACGTCGAATACGCCCATACGCAAGTCGCGCAAAATTTCGGTACGCTCGATGGTATGGACTTCGGAATGCAAATAATGAACTTTGATGCCCATCTCTAGCAGATAGTCGCTCAAATCTTCGGCCATGCGCTTGGTGAGGGTGGTGACGAGTACGCGCTCGCCTCGCTCGGTGCGCTGCCGAATTTCGCCGAGCAAATCGTCCACCTGCCCTTTGGCGCTGCGCACTTCCACGACCGGGTCTAAAACGCCGGTGGGGCGAATGACCTGGTGCACAATCTGGTCCGAATGTTCCAGTTCATACGGGCCAGGCGTGGCGGTGGTGCAAATGACCTGATTGATGCGCTGGTCAAATTCGTCAAAGTTCAGCGGCCGATTGTCCAGGGCACTGGGCAGACGGAAGCCGTAATCGACCAGTGTTTGCTTACGGCTGCGGTCCCCGGCGTACATGCCGCGCACCTGGGGAATCGTCATGTGGCTTTCATCCAGGATGAGCAGGTAGTTGGCCGGGAAGTAATCCATCAGCGTCCAGGGTGGTTCACCCGGTTTGCGCTGGTCCAGGTGGCGGCTGTAGTTTTCAATGCCGGAGGTGAAGCCGATTTCGCGCAGCATTTCCAGATCGTAGCTGGCGCGCTGCTCGATGCGCTGGGCTTCCAGCAGCATTTTCTTCTCTTTGAAGTAGGCAATGCGCTCGGTCAGTTCCTCTTCAATATCGTTGATGGCCTGGGCCAGCTTGTCTTCATCGGTGACAAATTCGCGGGCGGGGAAGATGTCGACTTTGGCCCTTTCCAGCAGCACTTCGCCGGTGAGCGCGTCAAATTCAGTGATGCGCTCCACCTCGTCGCCCCAAAACTCGACGGAGTAGGCCGTTTCGGCGTAGGCAGGGAAGATTTGCAGCGTGTCGCCGCGCACGCGAAAGGTGCCGCGCCGCAGTTCCAGGTCATTGCGATCGTACTGGATGGTGACCAGGCTGCGCAGGAGCGTATCGCGCCGGTAGCTTTTGCCGCGCTCGATTTCCACAGTGACTTTGCCCCAGGCGTCGGGGCTGCCAATTCCGTAAATGCAGGAGACGGAAGCGACGATGACCACGTCCTGTCGGCTCATCAGGTTGGCCATGGTTTGCAGGCGCAAACGGCCGATTTCATCATTAATCATCGTCTCTTTTTCAATGAACAGATCGTGACGCGGCACGTATGCTTCCGGCTGGTAGTAGTCGTAGTAGCTGACAAAGTAGGAAACGGCGTTCTTGGGGAAAAATTCGCGGAACTCGCTGTAGAGCTGGGCGGCCAGGGTTTTGTTGTGGGCGATGACCAGGGTGGGGCGCTGCGTTTGCTGGATGACGTTGGCCATGGTGAACGTCTTGCCGGTGCCGGTGGCACCGAGAAGGGTCTGGAACTTGTCGCCGCGCTCCAGCCCTTCAACCAGCTTTTCAATGGCGATTGGTTGGTCCCCCATCGGGGCAAAATCAGATGCAATTTGGAACTTGGGCATAGGGTTCCTCTTTTCAAATCCGCAGATTAACACAGATTATTTGATTTTATCAGAACGTAAGTTCGTAATTCTACCACACTTGTGATAATAAGAAGACTAAATTGGTGCTAAACTACAGGACAATCGCACGAACGGCTTCGCCGAGGGCTAAAGCCCCCGGCTACGAAGTGGAAGGCCCGTTGGGCCTTGTGTTTAGCCCCTTTGGGGCTTTCATCTTATAGCCGGGTCGTTCACGGCCTGGCGGGTCGGGCGATAATTGCTTTCATGCAATTGCTCTGTGCTAAACTATGCCTTGGAATCGTAATTCAGTTTCCAATCGAATCACAAACCTGCCCATCGCTCACAATATAAGCGATTGCCTCTAAACGAAGTTGCTGGGCTTGATCTTGAATTGTTGATTTTAATGAGCAAATATCAATGTGTGCATCAGGCCAATCTTGGAAAGCATTATTTACAATTGTAGTGTTTTCGAATTGATACGCATAAGCATCTGCTATAGTCTGCAAATAAATATTTCGATATTCAGGCAAGAGATTTTTAGGTATTTGAGTTCCCGGTTCTGTCTCACTAAGTTGATTGATTTCTGAATAGCTACATGATTGGCCCTGGCCTGCAAGCAAAGCAATGGCATTCAAACGTTCTCGTTGAACTGGATCAAGGGTACTCATACTTAACTTGCATATTTCATTTTTCACATCCGGCCATCCTGAAAATGCGTTGGTAACGAATCTTGTGTTTTCGGGGGCAATAGAGTAAGCGTTTGCAACTGTTAGGATATAGTTATTTTTGTGTTCTTGCTTTAAATCAGTCCACTCAGCTGTTTGAGCTAGCTGTGGCCAAATAACTGAATCAAACCAGGGATCTGACCATTCTCTAGATTGCTCGGATCCGAATAACCAAACAAAAAATATAGCAATCGTGATAACAGATAAAACAGCAACAATAATGGTGAGTTTAAAATTATCGGGTAGCTTTAGAAGTCCTGTTTCTTTTTTGCTCGTTTTTGTTAATTTATTCCGAGCTTGGCTAGCAGTTTTTGAACTTTGAGCGAACTGCCCTTCCGTGCCGTTTTGATCTGGACGGATTCGTTTTATAGTTCCTGTACTTTTGAAATCGGGTATTTCTTTGGCAAACGGCCGTTCTCGCTGAAGAACAGCTATGAGGTCTGGAATACGCTCGTGTCGATAGCAATATGAAACTAACAACTCTGCCATTTTTGACTTCGACATTTCAGCCGTGAATTCATTATAAACATCACGGAAATCATCAAATGTGATATCCCTAAGTTCTTGATCGTTAAAATGCTTGGTTACAAACTTTCGAATGGCAGGCAAATTGTGTTCAGTCATTAAAAAGATCCATGTTTATCCAAATGGCAAAGTTGATCGATTGTACAATTATATTTGGCTCGTTATCAACAGAAATTTGTTTTGGAGGGTAAAGTAATTTAGGATTGCCAGTGCTGCTTTTGGGGGAGAATTGTTAAATTCTCAGTGCAGGTAATGATGAGGACGGGAGCGAGGGCTGATTTTGCCGCCATAGATGGTAGTATGCAAGTGGAATTGGTACGACCGTTCATAAACCAATTCAATTACGTGGTCTCAATGCGCCAGCAGCGGTGGATTTTGTCGTTGCGAAAATCTTCGGGGATGGTTTGTGGGGTGATGTCGGTGGCGCGGTAGGGATGGGGAACGGCCGTTTCAGCCAAACTAAACCCGCGTGAATTGGTGCTAAAAATCAGGCTGCCGCCTCTGGCCAGCCGCGCCAGGCAGGCCTGAATCAATTCGGGATGATCGCGATCCACCGAAAACGAACTGCGTGCCATCTGCTTAGAGTTACTAAACGTGGGCGGATCGCAAATGATGAGATCGTAGGTGCGCTTTTCTTTTGCCAGAAATTGCCAGCAGTCCTGGGCAATGACGCGGTGCTGCTTGCCGGGGCGAAAGCCGTTGTGCTGCAAGTTGCGGCCGGCCCAGTCGCAATAATTTTTGCTTAAATCAACGGTTGTGGTGGATTTTGCCCTCCCGGCTGCAGCATACACGGTGAATGAGCCGGTGTAGGCAAACAGATTCAGCACCCGCTTGCCGGCGGCTTCAGCCCGCACCATCATCCGCGTGGGCCGGTGGTCTAAGAAGAGGCCGGTGTCCAGGTAGTCGCTCAGATTGACCTCAAAGGTAAGGCCGTGTTCGGTAACCAGCCGGGTGTGGCCCTGCTGGCCAAAGCGTTCGTACTGCTGCTGCAAGCCGCGCTGCCGGGCGCGGGTTTTTACAAAGAGTTGGCGCGGCGAGAGGTCAAGTGCCTCTTGAATCTGGTTGAGGGCGTCCTGATGCCAGACGGCCGTATCTCCCTCATCTTCATCCCGCCCCCGCTCATACAGCCAGACCACCGCCTCGCCGTCGTACCAATCAACGATGAGAGGATATTCGGGAATGTCTCGCTCGTAGAGACGATAACAGCTAATATCATTGCGCCTGGCCCATTTGCGCAAATGGCGCATTCGTTTTTGCAGGCGGTTGGCTAGCATCGTTTGCATAGATAATGACTTTCCTAATTACGAACAGGACGCTGATTTTCCTGATCTACCTGATCAGGGCAATCAGGGAAATCAGCGTCCCATTTTTACACGGTGTGCTGTTTGCAGATAAATTCTTGAGTATAACAAAAGGCAGCAGAATGACAGATTTGATTTTGGCGTGTGATTTTGGCGGGACAAAGTTGTCAGCGGCGGTGGTGGAAACGGCCGTGCTCACCCAGCAAAATCCCCAGTGGCACAACCACCAGCGGCGCTTCTCACAGCCGGGAGCCACCGCCCAGACTGACATTGCCACGATGATTGAGATAGGGCGAGATCTGTTGGCCGGGGAACGGCCGTCAGCCGTCGGCATCAGCTTTGGTGGACCGGTGGATTACACAACTGGGGTGGTACGGCTTAGTCACCATGTGCCCGGCTGGGAGAAACTGCCGCTGCAGGATCAATTTGAAGAGGCGTTTCAAGCACCGGCTCGTGTAGACAACGATGCAAACGTGGCCGCGCTGGGCGAATGGCGCTTTGGCGCGGGTCATGGCGTGGATGACATGCTGTACGTAACGGTAAGCACGGGGGTGGGCGGCGGCTGGATTTTGGATGGACGGCCGTATCACGGCGCGAGCAGCATGGCCGGGGAAATCGGGCACACGGTGGTTGATCCTAATGGGCCGCTTTGCCTCTGCGGCAAGCGGGGCTGCGTGGAGCGCCTGGCGTCCGGCCCGTACATGGCCCAAGATGTGGCTGCCGCGCGGGGGTTGCCTGCTGCAGAAGTCACGGGCAAGCTGGTGGCGGAATGGGCAGAGATGGGTGAAGAAACGGCCGTGGCTATTTTAGAACGAGGTGCCTGGGCATTGGGTATGGGTATTGGCAATGCGGCAAATTTGCTAAATCCTGCTCGCATTTTATTGGGCGGAGGTGTGACCAAATCCGGTGCGCGCTGGTGGGAGCTTGTACGGCAAACGGCCCGAGCCACTGCTCTGCCCGAAGTGCAGTTTGGCGTTCTTCCTGCTGCTTTAGGCGACGATGCACCGCTGTGGGGAGCCGTTGCTCTGACGGAGTAATGATGTTGTAAGATTTCTTACCAAATTGCTGTGCTATAATGGCACCTGCACCGAACCCGACTTCTTACCAAAATAAAAAACCGCGTTGCTGATTCAAACATATAAAGACATAAAAATAGTCACTGTGTATTCATTGTAATAGACCAATGCTCATTGAAAGTTATAAACTTACTCATGTATGCAAAAGGCCAGAATCATTCCTTGTTGGATTGATGAGGCCTTTTTGTATTTATCAACCGAGGAGGTGATGCGGTCGACTAACACAATTGCATAGATGATTCCTAAACTGATATGGGGGAGCTTTCGTAGGATGAGAGTGTGAGATTTTCTCAACTTTTGTCGCCAATATCGGAGGAAAACAGAAAGTGTTTAATTCAAAGAAGCCAAGAATCAAGATAAGTTTTGTGCTCATCATTATTTTATTGATGAGCCTGGCCTCACTGGCTCAAGCAGATGCCCAACCGGCACGTCCCGATCGGCCCCTGCCCGCATCGGTCACTGCCAATCAGCTTGACTCGCCAATCACTGTATCCAATGGAGCGGCTTTGCTCAAGGTAGATCAAAGCTTACAAAATGTAGACGGCCCTGCACGCGTCATCGTGCGTTTTAGTGAACCGCCAGTTGTCCGGGCGGCGGCTAATGGCGTTCAATCTCGTGCCGCCCACACTGGTCGTATTCAGGCACAGCAGAATGCATTTATTGCCGACGCTACCAGCCGTGACGCTAATGCTCGCGTGCTGGGCAACGCCCGAATGGCTCTCAATGCGGTCATGATGAGCGTTGATGCGGCCGTTCTCGCCGACCTGGCCGCCAATCCTGATGTCGTCTCCATCAATCCTGTTGCTGATTACCAGATGGATCTGAGCGAAACCGTACCTTATATTGGCGCGTCTGCTGTTCAGGGCATGGGTTATGATGGCAGCGGCATCAGCGTTGCCGTTTTGGACAGTGGTATTGACTACTACCATGCTGATTTGGGTGGTTCTGGAGACGTCAATGATTACCTCAATGACGATCCGACTATCGTTGAACCGGGTACATTCCCCACAGCCAAGGTTGTTGGCGGTTATGATTTTGTTGGCTCAGATTGGCCAAATGCTCCCGAGGCGCCGGATCCCGATCCGCTGGATGATGGCCCGCAGGCTGGGCATGGGACCCACGTTGGCCACATCATTGGTGGTGTGGGCGGCGTTGCCCCAGGTGTTGATCTATATGCCGTCAAAGTTTGTTCATCGGTAAGCACCTCATGCTCCGGTATTGCCCTGATTCAGGGTATAGAATTTGCCGTCGATCCGAATGGAGATGGCGATCCATCTGACCATGTAGACATCATCAACATGTCGCTGGGTTCCACTTATGGGCAGCCTTTTGACGATGATCTTTCTGCGGCTGTTAATAATGCAACGGCCGTTGGCGTATTGACGGTGGCTTCAGCCGGTAACAGCGCCGATAAGCCTTACGTGAATGGCACGCCGGCCTCAGCTGCCACCGCTTTATCCGTGGCCCAAACTCAGGTCCCTTCGGCTGCTCTCCAGTTAATCACTGTAGATGGCGTCGACTATCCGGCCGTGTTCCAGCCCTGGTCCGTTGCTCCGACGGGCGTAATTTCAGGAACGGTTCTGTATGGTGATGGCGCCGGAGGCAATCTAGACGGTTGTGCGCCGTTTACCACCGATCTTTCGGGTAACGTTGTCTTAGTTGATCGTGGTGGTTGTTTCTTTACGACTAAGATCTTCAACATTGGCAACGCTGGTGGTGTGGTTGGTATTATTGGACTTGTAGCCCCAGGCGCACCATTTTCCGGTGGGTTTGCCGATCCTGGTGGTCCCATTACGATTCCTGGTTACATGATCAGCCAGGCAGATTCGAACGCCATTAAAGCTGCTGTCGGTGCAACTGGGACTGTTGACCCTGACAACCAGCTGCCCCTAGTTGGACAAATGGTTGGCTCTTCATCGCGTGGACCACAGCACGAGTCAACGAACTTGATTAAACCAGAAATTGGCGCGCCCGGCGCTTCGGTATCGGCTATTGCCGGGACCGGAACCGAAACGGGTCCATTTGGCGGTACCTCCGGGGCGGCACCGATGGTCTCCGGTTCGGCGGCGCTACTGCTGCAAGCTTCACCCCATCTGAGTGCGCTTGAAGCCAAGGCTGTGCTGATGAACAATGGTGAAACCAATATAGACACCGATCCCTTTACCGGCCTGGCCCCCATTACCCGTATTGGTGGCGGTGAGGTTCGTGTTGATCGCGCTGTTGCTGCTCCAGCTGCGGCCTGGGATGATAACGGTGCGGCCGGTGCTTTGAGCTTTGGTTTTGTTGATGTTGACAGGAACACGGTTGTGCTGAATAAGACGGTGCGGGTACGCAACTACTCGAACCACACCATCGATTACAACATTGTCCCCACGTTCCGTTACCAGGATGACATTGACAATGGTGCTGTTGAAGTCTCAACTGTGCCGCCTACGTTACGCGTTCCTGCCGGACAAGACAGGACGTTTAATGTCCGCATGACGATTCATGGCGATTTGCTCCGGGGTAACTACATGAATTCCGGCAGCATGGGCGCCGATCCGTCCGGGCTAACCTTAAATGAATATGATGGTTACCTGATTCTGGATGATGGTTCACATCCCATCCACATGCCCTGGCATGTATTGCCACGGCAGGCAGCCAATCTGCGCGGCCGATCCGTTCTCACGTTTAACAATGACGGCGAAGACGTCGTCAATTTGACAAACGTTGGGGTAGGCACTGCGCAAAACGATGCTTATTCCTTGTTGGCTACCAGCCCCAATATGCCGGAAGGTGGTATTGGCGAGCAAGCACCAACGCCAGACATCCGGGCTGTAGGGATCAACACCTTCCCGGTACCGGCCGGTTTCTGCTCGGCTGAAGCGTCGTTTGTCTGGGCCTTTGCCATCAACACTTGGGAGCGCCAGCAGCACCTGGTGCCGGTTAGCCATCAGGTCTGGCTCGATACCGATCAAGACGGGGCTGACGACTATGTGGTGCTCAACCGCGACTTGAGCGGTTTCGGCACTATCTCGGACGGCCGTCAGGTCGCCTGGGCATTGGATTTGGTAACAGGGAGCGCAACTGCCTTCTTCTTTGCCGAACATTCGATGAACACCGGTAACACCGTCCTGTACATTTGTGGCGAGCAGATTGGTCTCACGGGCACGGATATGCTGTCTACCAACGTGGATATGTACGTGGTTGCCCAAGACTTCTATTATGGTGGTCCTGGCGATCTGGTTGACGGCTTAACCGTGACACCACTTGGTGAGCAGTACTTCGGTATCCCTGAAGATATTGCAGCTAAATCGGCCGGTTCGATGACCGTTATTGACTTTGGTCCCTTCCCAGGCAATTCGCCAGAACTTGGTGTGATGCTGGTGACCAATGGTGATCGTGGCGCTGGTGCCCGCGGCGGCGCAACGCAAGCTACAGAGGCGCTCTTGTTCTTTGCACACTAGTGATAGTTGGTAAGTTTGGTGGATGAATCGCCACCAAACTTGCTCCTTGTAAGTATGACGTAAAGCGGCATCGCGCTTTCGCGATGCCGCTTTCTTTATTGTTTGTAGTAGGGCAATTGCATATTCCCGCCCCGCTTCCAGTCAAAGATAATAAGCTATCTTTCTTGGTTAAGAATCAGGTGTACCAACGACCGGTGGGGAGAGGGGCTGGCCGTTTTGGCAAAGAATAAAGTAGCCGTTTTCAGCAGCGTGGTAGTCGAAGGTACGGCCGTTTGCCTCAAGCACAATCCAGTAACCAGGAACGGTGGCCTGCGTGTAGACCTCGCCGGGCTGGGGGCAGCCTAGCGAACCATCATTCCAAATAATGGCTTCCGCTCTGGTGACGGTAATTGCCTCTTGTGAGATATTTTCTTTGGTGATGAGGTCCTGGTAAACGGCCGTCATCGTTTCTTCCGGCACTTCTCCCACAACGATCGACCCCTCTACTGTTGGCACCATTTCTATTTGTGGTGTAGCGGCCGGTGTCAGGCGGATGGTCCGGGTGTTTTCGGTGGTGGGTAAGGGTACGGCCGTTTCCAATGTCGTGGTTGGCTGCGCTGTAGCGGATTCGCTTTCTGTCGGAGGTTCAGTTGCTGGGGCGGTCGCTTCTGGTTCAGCGGTGGTTTCCGCGCTGCAACCGGCAGCTAGCAGTAGAATCAGTAAACTTAATCTTGTCCATATTTTTAACCATTTCATAGATATCTTCCTTCCTCTTGTTGTTTACCAACCTCCCGCAGGCTTTACAGACGGCCACGGTGCTAGCAGGAACCTGCGGGAGGCTAACGCTTCCATAAGACGCTAATTCTAGAACGCATTTTACGTCCAGTTTGTTCCTGACCCCAGGTCGGAGATAGAATTGGGCAGTGAAATGGAACTTGCTTTTTCGAATGAACGATTTTATTGTTGGGGGCGTGAGTCTCAAGGCGGGACCTATTTGCTGCGGCTGTTGGTGAGCCAACCGTTATTGGTGCGTTTCGGCCGTTTTCGGGACGGGAAATCGGTGGCTGTGCCTCAAGGTAACTATTTTTACGTTGGTTCTGCCCTGGCGCAAAAAGGAGCCACTTCGCTGGCCCGGCGCTTGCTGCGCCACGCCAGCCGCAGCGATGGGCAAAAGCCACATCCCATCCGGCAGCAAATGTTGGGCCTTTTTCCGCAGATTGGTTTGGGACCGACGCCGCTGCATCCGCCAGCGGATAAGAAATTGCGTTGGCATGTGGATTTTTTGTTGGATGAACCGGCTGTGATGCTCACGGCCGTTTCCCTCATCCGCGCTCCCTACCGTTTTGAAGAACCATTGTCCCGCTGGCTGCTCGATTTACCAGAAGTAACCCCCCTGGTTCCAGGCCTGGGTGCCACAGATGATCCAGGCAGCACGCATTTGCTGCGGGTGACGGACGTTTCCAATTGGTGGACTTTATTTCCGGCGCAACTGGCCGCCTTTTTAAGGAACACAACGGCATGAGTCGCTTTTGGTTTTTGGGCCTTTTGTTGTTCACTGGTTTGCTGGCCTGTGCCGCGCCTCCTTCGGTGGTGATGCCGTCAGCGACGTTGCCTGTGGCCACTGCCTTTCCATCTCCGACTGCGACGGAAACGGCCGTTCCCCCCGCCACCGCCACACCCATTCCAACAGCGCTGCCAACTTTGCCAACATCTCCCACGCCGCCCGCCGGGCCGCAATGGCAAAATCCCCTGGATGAAACGCTGCGGGAGACGACCGTCTCTCATAATGCCACCTTCCACCAGCTTGCGCCGGAAAACAGCAGCCTCTGGCAGTACGATCCGGGCAGCTTTTGGCATCCCATTGCCCTGGCGATGAATGACAGCACCGCTTTTTTGCTGGATGGCGGGCGGGTGCTGGCGCTCGATTTGGTGAATGGCGCGCCGCCGCACCTGTTATTGCAGCCGGGTGATTTAGTTGGTGATTTGCCGGTGCAGGAACCGTTGGATTTGGCGCTGGTGGGGGAGCATCTGCTGGTTCAAGATCGGGTGGGGGATGTGTATGGGTTGGATTTGGCAACGGCCGTCTGGCAGCTAGAACGATACGAACGGCCAATTGGCGAAACGTCCAGCCATTATTTTGTTGCCCTGGGGCACGATGCCGCCAGCAGCGACAGGCGGCTGCGTTTGGAAACCAGCTACGGCTACGGCCAATACTACTTTGCCGACGGCCGTCAGCGGCTGTGGGAGCTGCCGGAAACGGTATTGCCGGTAGATGTGAGTGGCCTGGATGACAAAGTTTACGTGCTGTGGCGCAACGCCGACGGCACGGCAACCGTGGCGCTGTTCCAGGAGACGATGCGCCTAGCTGAATTTGTACCCACCATCACCATTACCCAACCGCGCCAGATTGTAGCCACGGAAACGGCCGTTTACGTCCTGGACATGGCGGGCAGGCGGCTGCTCAGCTTGCAGCCGCAAACCGGGGCGCTTCAGGCGCTGTTTCAACTGCCCGAGGTGTCTGCATTTGCCGGCAGCCGGCGCGGTGACCAACTGCTGTTTGCCGGGCGGCAGCGGCTCTTCTTTTGGCAGCAGCCGGGGAACGACCGTTTTGTGTCCGGCGGCCCTGTTTTAGCCGCGCCACAGCCGCACGATACGGCCGTCTGGCAAACAGAGATCACCTATGCCTGGCCTATCTCCGGTGATTTTCTTGACCTGACGCCGCGCGATTTGCAAATGCCCGGCGCGCCGCGCCACTATCGCCAGGGCGTGCATGAGGGGATTGATTTTTACTGGGCCAAAGGCACGCCGGTGTATGCTGCCGCCGCCGGCACGGTGATTCGGGCCACGGTGGATTATGAAACGCCGGCCGAAATCACCTTCAACCGGCGGCGCGCCGAAAATCTGGAGTTGGGCTACACGCCGCCGGAGAATCTTGATTTTTACCGGGGGCGGCAAATCTGGATTTTGCAGGCGGATGGCCTGGTGGCCCGCTATGCCCATTTGAGTGAGATTGCCGAGGGGATTGTGGCGGGAACGGCCGTCACCGCCGGGCAGCAAATTGGTCTCATCGGCAACAGCGGTTCACCGGCCGCCATAGATAGTGAAACGGCCGATGCCCATCTTCATTTTGAGCTGTGGCTGGACGGTCACTATCTGGGCCAATTCCTGCGTCCCATTGAAATTCGCGAGCTGCTAGAGCGCCGCTTTGCGCCTTAAGGGCGAGCCAACTTCCTTTTCGAAAATAGTTAACGTAGAGGCGCTGAGCGCGGAGAAAAATCTCCCGCAAGAGCAGCAAATATTACGAAAAAGCGTTCTTGCCGCGAAATTAGTCACAAATTTGCTATAATGAAGCAGTCTTTGTGAAAACTTCATTGTAGTAGAACAAATTGAATAGCTAAGTGACTAAACAGGCAGTGCGTTTTATCACCCAATACTTTCTTCATCGATCCCGCAACTTTCGTGGTTGGTTTTTTGCTGCCTTGCCCAGTTGTTACGGTAATGAACCTGGTTCTTCTTTTTCTCAAAAAGAACCAGGTTTTTTTATTGCTGATGCATTGCATCTTATGAGGAGGTGGCAATCGGAAAGAGCAGCTCTCAATCTGGAAAAACCAAAATTATGAGTAAGCTTTACATTTTGCCTTTGGAGGAAGTTATGTTTAAGCAAGCAAAGCAGCGCAAGATCGGCTTTTTGTTGGTTTTGCTTAGCCTGGCTCTGGTTTTAATGGCGTCAGCTGCGTCGGCAAATGAGAATATGCCAACGGCCGTTGCCAATGCCAGAGCCAAAATCCACCCAAACCTGCTGGCAGATATTGATGCCGCCCTGGATGGAAATGTGGAACCCAACGGTCCGGCGCTAGCCGCTCGGGCCGCAGTCGGGTCAGGCGAACTGCAATTCGTGGCTCGCATTTTGCCCAATGCCGACCTGAGCGACTATGCGGCGCAATGGTTTGCCCGACCATTTACAGATCCGCTGGGCACGACAGTTGCGGCCGGTTTTGCCTCGCCCACAGCCCTTTTGAAAATGGCGTCCGATCCGGCCGTTATCGCTTTGCAGCGGTCAGAATCTCTGGTAGAGGTGCCCGAACCTACCGACCCGGATGTGGCCACCAATTTGAACAGCGACGTGACGCCAGCGCTCAATTTGTCTGGGGAGGCCAGCCCGGGCCCGGCGCCTGAGGGTTGGTACAGCACCGGCAGCGCCATTCATGATTCCCAGGAGGCGTGGGCCAAAGGGTACACCGGCGCCGGCGTGCGCTATATGTCCAATGATTCTGGTGCCGATTACTGCCACCCAGATCTGGAAGGCACCTGGGCCACCATCGATGACGACACATCGCCCTATTACGGCTTACCACAGATGTTTGATTCTATCTCCAGCTACTACGCCGCCTTTGATTATTATGTAGGTACCACTTTAATAGCCGACGGTTTGGCCGATTATGCCGATACCTCGGCGACGACGAGCGGCGACTTTAGCTTTGCCCCGATTGGCGCGGCCGTCACGCATGATTACACGGTGACGGGCACCAGCCTGAGTGGTGAATACCATTACGGCTCTCATCCCGACAAGGCATTGGCGGCTGTGGCCGACATCATCGGTGGGGCTTTTGGCGACGGCACGGCCGTTTCTGGCGAGCGTGCCGCCGTGTTGGTGGTCGATGAAAACGAGCCTGGCGTCTATGACACGGTTTACGTAGACTTGAATTACAATTTTGACTTTAGCGATGACGATCCGGCTCGCCTGACGCGCGACTTCAGCAACCAGGAAACCGCCTGCCTCGATTACGATTTCGACGGGCTGAATGATATTTCCGGTGGACTCGTTTACTTTATTGCTGATGGCGAAACGGCCGTGCCCACGCTCGACTGGTATTGGGGCATCCCCGGTTCCGCCTATGGCAATGGTGACCTTGTTGCCTTCCATGTGCAAGACTTCACCGAAGGGGGCGGCTCGCATGGCATGGGCACCACCTCCGTGGCCGTCGGTCAGGGCGTTGTGGTCGGCTCTGTCGCCTGGGGCGAAAATGGTTCTCCCATCGCCGGCTTCCAGGGATTGGTGGTTGGCCCCGGCAAAGATGTTGCCTCCACCCAAAATGGCGACTTCTACCTCAGCCCGTTCATTGAAGACGCATACGTCTATGCCGGTCTGGGCTATGATGGTGTCTCCGGTTCTGATGACGATATTCAAATCGTCAGTAACTCCTGGGGTTTTAGCGGCACGGACAATGACGGCTTTGACTTTGAGTCACGCTTGATTGACGTGATCAACCGCTCCTTTGCCCCCAATACTGCCCTGCTGTTTTCCACGGGTAATGGTGCGCCGGGTTATGGAACGGCCGCACCGCCCGCCCCGGCCAGCGGTATTGGCGTTGGCGCCTCCACGCTTTTTGGTTCAATCGGTCTCTTCGAGGCAATCGAATCTGCCGACCAAATCGTCGGCGGCGACGTAATGACCTGGTCTAATCGGGGACCCGGCGCGCGCAACGTGACCGGCGCCGACGTGGTGGCCACGGGTGCCTTTGGCACGGGCGACCTCTCCCTGAACGGTGTCCTGTGGGGGGCCATCGCCACCGATAACTTCGGCGGCACCTCTATGGCCGCTCCGGTTGCTGCCGGTAACCTGGCCCTGATGTACCAGGCCTGGTATGAGAACTTCGGCCAGTGGCCCACCTTTGAGCAGGCCAAAACGCTCATCATGAACAGCGCCACCAACACAGAGCACGACGTTTGGTCACAAGGCGGCGGTTTGGTCAATGCCGATACCGGCACGGACGTGGCCGGTGGCCATCGCGGCTTGTTTGTTTCACCGTCCGAATGGCCCGTAGGTGATTATCGCGGTGTTGAGTACGGTGCCTTTGCCCACATCATCAATCCCGGTGAGCGTGACGTGCAATCGTTCTCGGTTACCAATACCGGTGACAGCCGCCTGACCGTGCGCGTCACGACTGAAACCCACGTTCAACTTGGTTCAGACGATTTGTCCTTTACGTCACTGGATCAATCGCTGGATCACGGCAGCTTCACCACGCCGGATTATGCCTTCCAGGTCGATCATCTGATTCCGCATGGCACAGATTTATTGATGGCGCGTCTGTCTAAGCCGTATGAGCAGTTTGATCCCAACGGAGATTTGGCCCCGCCCTACAACAACTGGCGCGTCCATATTCAGAACTGGACAGACCTGGATAGCGACGGCACGTTATGGGACGATGCCAACGGCAACGGCAAGGTCGATTTAGGTGAAGTAGACACAGGAGAACACATCCGCTTCACCTATGGGTATAATGCTGGACCAACTCAGCAAGCCCGTATTGCCAATCCGCTGGAGCGCATGGCCGACGGTATCTTTGTCACGCTGCGCCATCGCGACCAGGTGGCAGAAGTCCCGCAAACTGATCTGGGTCTGGAACTCTCTTACTGGCAGCTGAGAAATTGGGATTGGGCACGGCCCACCCGCAGCGCCTTTAGCCTGGCTCCTGGCGAAACACGAAGCTTCGACGTGACCCTGGGCGTACCGGCCAACACGCCTTACGGCATGTACCAGGGCTCCATCACGCTCCACTACGGGAATGATGATGTTGTCATTCCGGTGACGGTGGCCGTGGCGGCTTCCGGCACGTCGTTTGCTTTTGGCCAGGCCAACGCGCCTGAAGGGCGCGGGGCTGCTATCCTCGATGTGCCCAGGCTGTATGACAATGACACCGTCTTTGGCTACACCGACTACACCTGGCGGGCTGAATCCGGCGATTGGCGCTTCTTCTGGACCGACGTGAATGGTGAAGATTTGCCCGCATCCGGCACGTCTTACCTGGTAGTCGATAACGCTTGGAGCGGCGATGGAACAGACATCGACACTCTCATCTTTGGTCCGACCGAGGATTGCGTGAGCAATGGCGTTGGCTGTGATGGTCTGCTGAGTGGCTATCCTGGTTCCGCTTTCTATGGCCCGTACTCGCTTTCACAGGTCGGCGGCAGCGCGAACAACTACATTGGCAGCGGCCGTTGGTTGTTTGACACTTCCACCGGCGGCCCGCGTGAAATCGTGGCTGCGCCGGTCCAGGATGGTCTGCACGGCATCTTTATGCATCAGGTGCGGGTAGATGGCAGCAGTGCCGATGAGCCGTTTGGCGGCACGGTGGGCCTGGTGAATCTTGACCCAAGCGCCATCGTTTCTTCGGCGGCGGTCGGGCCAGGCTCGGCCAGCCTTACCATCAGCAGTGAACTGGCGATGGGCGGCTTTGTGGCACAAGGTTTTGGCCTGGGCACCCCGGTTACGACTACAGAAGACATCTTCCAGGACGATCCAAACGATCCTGCAACCGCTTCCTTTGTAACGACAGTAGATATTTTTAACGGCGCTTTGTTGGAGGTTTCCACCTGCTGTACCTCTGGTTCGGACATTGATCTGTTTGTTTATGAACCGTCTGGGGCGCTGGTTGGTTCCTCTACAACGCCAACAGATGTAGAAAACGTGTCGGTTGTTTTCCCCAAAGATGGTACGTATACCGTGGCGGTTCATGGCTGGAGCGTGCCCGGCGGTTCAGACACCTTTGAATTGACGATTAATGCGGTTCAGGGGTCGGATGTGTCGGTGAGCAATTTGCCGCCATCAATTCCAGCCGGCGGCTCGGCCACAGTTGACGTGAATTGGGATACAACCGGCTTTGCATCCGGCACTTACTATGGCCTGATTTTGATGGGGCCAGGTGAAGCGCCTGGGTTGCTGCAGGTGCCGGTGGAGATTACGGTTCCGTAAGGCTGTCATTGGGTAATTTGGTTTGAATGGTCTAGACAGTGGGCCGGAGCGTATCTTGTGTTGCGCTCCGGCCTTTTGTTTGTTGGACAACGGGGAAACTGCCTTATAATCAATCCTTGGATGACAGATAAAGCGAAGCGTCTTCAACTTTTGCAGCACCAACTGGCCCGGTTGGAACGCCGGCTGAATGGTCTGCGACAGCGCAGCGAGCAACTTTCTCGCTGGCGGCTGATCTTGTTTGTATTGGGCGCTTTAGGAAGCGGCGGGGCTTTTTTGCAGTGGGGGCCGGTGGTGTGGCTGTGGATAACGGCCGTTGCCTTCATCCCGTTCATCATAGCCGTGGCGGTGCATAGACAGGTTGATACGGCCGTGACCCGCTTTGCCATCTGGCAGCAAATGAAGCAAACTCACATCGCCCGCATGACGCTGGATTGGGACAGTCTGCCTGGGCCACAAACATTTACCGTGCCGCCAAATCATCCGTTTGCCGTGGATATTGATCTGGTGGGTGAATTTTCGCTGCATCGTTTGCTGGATACGGCCGTTTCCCGTGAAGGCAGCCACCGTTTGCACCATTGGCTGCTCGACCAATCGCCCAATGCTGCTAACGTGCTGACGCGCCAGGCTCGAGTACGCGAACTGGCCGGTCAGACGCGCTTCCGCGAGCGGTTGGCGCTGCAAGCCACGCTGGCCGTAGACAACCGCAATGAGCAGTGGGCCGGCCAGGAACTGATCGATTGGCTGCAAGCGGAAAACGAGGGGCGCTCGTTACGGCCGTTGCTCATCGGCTTGTCTGGTCTGGCAATTGTGAACTGGCTGCTTTTTGCTGGCCACCAATTATGGAACTGGCCGCCGCTGTGGATTGGCACCATCCTGCTCTACGGTGCGCTGTTTATCACGCTGGGTTTTCAGCGTACCGCCACCCTGTTTAGCGACATCATGTTTTTGAGCGACCGCCTGCGGGTGCTCAACGAGGTGTTTGCCTTTTTGGAGCAGTGGCGCTTTGGTCAAATGCCCCAGGTGCAGCAGCTTTGCCGGCCGTTTTTGGCTGCGGGGGAACGGCCGTCGGCTCACATCGGCCTTATTCAGCGCGTTATGACCGGCGTCGGGCTGCGGCAAAATTGGCTGCTGGGATTTGTGCTCAATGCCCTTATGCCCTGGGACATCTTTTTTGCTTATCGACTGGACCAATGCCGGGCGGATTTGGCGAAGCAGCTTCCCCGCTGGCTTGATGTTTGGTACGAATTAGAAGCCCTCAACAGTTTGGCCACCTTTGCCTACCTCAATCCCGGCGAGTGGACCTGGCCAACGCTTGGTAGTCCTATCCAAAAAAACAACGCAGAGGCGCAGAGGAGCGGAGATGACAGAGAAAAAAATCTGCGTCAATCTGCGAAATGGTTCGGCTCCGCTCACCACAGGCCTGCGGATAATTCAGCAAAACAACCTATGCTTACGGCCACCCGGTTGGGCCATCCACTTATTCCCAGCGAGCAGCGCGTCTGCAATGATTTGCACCTTGATGCTGAACAATCAATTTACCTGATTACCGGCTCCAATATGGCGGGCAAAAGCTCTTTTTTGCGCACCATTGGCGTCAATCTGGTGCTGGCTTATGCCGGTGGGCCAACCATTGCCCAAACGTTCCGTGCCGGCTGGCTGCGCCTGTTTGCCACCATTCGCGTCGCCGATTCGCTGACCGATGGCTTTTCCTTTTTTTATGCAGAGGTGCGCCGTTTGTCGCAGCTGCTCACGGCGTTGGAGGATGAAGGGGAACGGCCGTTGCTCTTCCTGATCGACGAGATTTTCCGGGGCACCAACAACCGGGAGCGGCTCATCGGCAGCCGGGCTTATATTCAGGCGCTCACCCAGGGCAATGGGCTGGGCGCGATTGCCACGCACGATTTGGAGTTGGTGCAGTTGGCCGAAGAGACAGAAAAGTTGGTCAATGTTCATTTTCGCGATGATGTGGTGAACGGCCGTATGGTCTTCGACTATAAGCTGCATCCCGGTCCATGTCCCACCACCAACGCTCTCAAAATTATGGAGCTGGCCGGGCTGCCGATCAAACCATAAAAAGCGTAACCTTGCCGGAGCGACGCAGTTGCTAAAGCGTCTGTTTGCGTCTGAGAAAGTGTGTCGCACCAATTTGCCTTTTACCCTCTTTTCACCTAATTCCCCCCGCTTTTTCACAATCTCACCTGCCCTGGATTGCTATACTGCAAGTAAAGGTGGGCACATCAAACTATTTTAATTTTCAAGACTTTCCCGCTTTTACAGGTGTCCTGCGAAACCCCAATCATAAAATTACCATTAATTCTGTTTGTAAGTCTGCCCCGGCAAAATAGGGCGAGATGGCCCTAAGTGCCATCCAGCACCCTTGCGACAAAAAAATCCTTCGTTGCCTGTTTGAGCAACAATTTCTTGTGGTGGAGCCAAAACTGAATAATTGTTAATCCAAGCCAGGATTTGGAGTAACGGCAGTGTTGTGCATGGCGCGCGCTGCATCTTGGTAAGTTAAGAGAGAAAGGTATGGACAGCGTGAATCGACGATCGAATCTTTGGCGAACCTTTTATTTGTTCCTTGCAGCTTTATTTGTCTTGTTTGTTACCACTTCTGTTCTGGCCAGCGGGCGGGGGACGGCCGTTTACACCGTCAACACCACCGCCGATGAAGATGACGGCGCTTGCACCCAATCCCACTGCTCCTTGCGTGAAGCGATTCAGGCGGCCAATGCGCTGCCCAGCGGCAACGCCATCATCCAGTTCAAGGTCGGCACCCTGAGCACCGTTGTTATTTTTCCCACTTCTCCGCTCCCCGCTATCACAAACTCCGTTTTGCTCAAAACCAATTTAAACAACACCATTGACGTCGTTCTGGACGGCAGCCAGGCTGGCCCGGCCGATGGTCTGATCCTGGCTGGTAATGTCATTACCCTGCGCGATCTAGCCATTCAAAACTGGCAGGGCAGTGGTGTGGTGGTCAGCGGCAGCAACAGTCTCATTGAGCGCAACACCATTAGCAACAATAATAGCAGCGGCATCCAGGTTGTGAGTGGCAGCGGCACCGTGCTGAGCCAAAATGGTATCTTTGCCAATGGCGGCCTGGGCATTGACCTGGAGGGGGATGGCCAGACGCCCAACGATCTTGGGGATACGGATGGCGGGGCCAACGGCCGTCAAAACAGCCCCACGCTCATCCGCGCCGTTCCCACAGGCTCAAGTCTAGATGTGGAAGGTATTCTCAACAGCCAGGCCAACAGCAGCTTCACCATCGACTTTTTTGCCAGCGATAGCTGCCACAGCTCCGGTTTTGGCGAAGGAGAGGCGTGGTTGGGCAGCACAGTTGTGTACACTGATGCCAATGGGAATGCCAGCTTTGAAACGGCCGTTTCCACCAGCCTCACCGACGCCACCCTCACCGCTCTGGCCACCGGCACCGATGGCACTTCCGAATTTAGTCGCTGCATTTACACCGGCCTGGGCAATGATTCCTGGCCGCGCGCCCTGCGCCTCGATCTGGTGCCGGACAGCGTCTCGCCCGAGGTGCAAACCGCCCAAATCAGCCAGCGGCTGGACCTGGCCGGGCAGTCCCGCTGGTATAAATTCTCTGTCCAGCCCAACAGCCAACTGGTCATTACCCTGACTGATCTGCCGGCCAACTACGACCTCACCGTCTACAAGGACATCGCTGCCGAGTGGGAATCGCTGCTGACGCTGGACGATACTGATGATTTAGTCGAACTCACGGCCGAATTTGCCCCGGATGCGTTTAGCCCGGATGCTTTTTCGCCTGACGCATTCAGCCCCGATGCCTTCAGTCCCGATGCGTTTAGCCCTGATGCCTTTAGCCCTGATGCGTTCAGCCCGGATGCTTTTTCTCCCGATGCCTTTAGTCCGGACGCGTTCAGTCCTGATGCCTTCAGTCCTGATGCATTCAGCCCCGATGCCTTTAGCCCTGATGCGTTCAGCCCGGATGCTTTCTCACCAGACGCCTTCTCGCCGGACGCGTTCAGTCCGGACGCGTTCAGTCCGGACGCTTTCTCCAGCGCCCAGATGCGCAGCCTGATTGCCGTCTCTGCCTTTAACGGCACAGCGGGCGAGGGCGTGCAGCTAAACACCTGGGAAAACAGCGGTGATTTCTACATTCGGGTGCGCGGCCGTAACGGCGTTTTTGACCCGAACAACGATTTCACCCTGAACGTGACGCAAACAGCCGGTAACTGTGGCAGCGTGACAACTGCGCTGCCGGCCGGGACGCATACGGCCGTTGCCAACAACATCAACACCATCATCCTGGCCGACACCAGCCGCATGTCCGGCGATCTCACCACCATGCAGGCCCGCCTGGCCACCTTTGCCGCCCGTCCCGAAGTAAACGGCGTCATCGTCGATGTAAGCAGCGATGCCCGCGTGGCGGCGGCTAACACTCAGGCAGACTTGTACCCGACCTGCCCCTTTGCTAAAAACCTGGTCGCCTATTCAATCAAAGAGATTGTAGACAGCTACCGCGCACTCAACCCGCTAGCCTACATCGTCATCATCGGTAACGATGATGTCATTCCTTTCTTCCGCCATCCCGACCAGGCGCTGCTGGCCAACGAGCGCAACTACGTGCCGCCTGTTCTGGACAACACCGCTTCGCAAGCCAGCCTGCGGCTGGGTTATATTCTTGGCCAGGATCGCTACGGTTCCTCCGTTGAGCTCTCCAGCAAAAGCGACACGCTGCCCATTCCCGATCTGGCAGTGGGCCGGCTGGTGGAAACGCCAGAACAGGTCGTGACGATGCTGGACGCCTACCTGAGCACCACCAACGGGGTGGTGGACACGCCAAATTCTGCCCTGGTGACCGGCTACGACTTCCTGGAAGATGCCGCCAATGCCGTGGCTGCTGAGTTGTCCAGTGGATTGGGCAGCAGCGCCACGACGCTCATCACCCCGCGAGACATTGCCCCAACCGATCCGCTCTCTTGGACAGCCGATGATTTGCGCAATTTGCTGCTGGCCAATCGATACGACGTTAGCTTCCTGGCGGGGCACTTTAGCGCCGGCAGCGCCCTGGCCGCCGATTACAGCACCCGCCTGCTGGCTTCTGAGATTGCCGCCTCCAGTGTCGATATGACCAACGCGCTGGTGTTTAGTGCCGGCTGTCATTCGGGTTACAACATCGTGAATGAACATGGCGTGCCCGGCGTGACGGTACAACCGGATTGGGCCCAGGCCTTTGCCGGTAAGGGGGCGACACTTATTGCCGGGACGGGCTACCAGTATGGCGACACGGATTTCATCGAGTACAGCGAGCGGCTCTACCTTGCTTTCAGCGAAGAGCTGCGCGCCGGTACAGGCCCTGTAGCCATCGGCCAGGCGCTGGCAGCGGCTAAGCAAACCTATCTGATGGAAACGCAGGAGTTACGGCCGTTGCACGAAAAATCACTTCTAGTTTCTACGCTCTTTGGTCTGCCCATGCTCAAAATCGACATGCCTGCCGGGCGTGGCAATCCCTCTGGTGGTCCCTCCGTGATTGGCAGCACGTCCGGCTTCTCCAGCAATCCCGGCCAGGCGCTGGGCCTCACCTACGCCGATCTCACCATTGAGCCAGACCTGACGCTGGTGAACCAGCAGCTCGACATCGTGGGTACCGATGTGCCCAGCAGCGTCACTGCCTCCTATCTGAGTGGCAGCGATGGCGTGGTCGTGAACCCTGCTGAACCGGTCCTGCCGCTGGAATCGCTCAATGTGGGCGTGGCCGACACCGTTTTGCGCGGCGTCGGCTTCCGCGGTGGTGAATTTACCGACTTGTCCGACATCTTGCCGCTGACCGGCGCAGCCACCACTGAAATTCGCGGCGTGCATCCGCCGTTTGTCAGCAGCGTCTTCTACCCGATGCAGCCGTACCAGGTGAACTATTTTGGCCAGTTGGTCGAAGGGATGTCTGGCGCGGTGCAGTTGAACGTGACGCCGGCTCAATTCCTTTCGGACAACGCAGCTTCGCTAACGGGTACGCTGCGCCGCTTTGATTCGATGGATTTCCGGCTGTATTACAGCGACTACATCGCCCAGTCGCAGGTGACGGGCAATGTGCCTGCCCTGGCGGCGCCGCCGGCCATCACCCAGGTGAACGCCTTCCCCGGCGAGGACAGCGTGACTTTTCAGGCGCGGGTCACTGGCGATGTGGCCGCGGGCATCCAGGAAGTGTGGGTCACTTACACCGGCAGCGGCGCAATGGCCGGCCTGTGGCAATCTATTGACCTGGTACAAAGTGAAAATGACAGCACGATCTGGTCGGCAACTTTGCCGTTGAACGGCATTCCGGCCGACGAGGTGCGCTTCATTGTGCAGGCGGCTAACGGCGTTGGTTTGGTCAGTGCGGCGACCAATTTGGGTGCTTACTACAGCGGTGCGGGCACGGCCGAAGGCGATTTGCTGGCAACGGCCGTTACCCTGCAAACGCCGCCCAGTTCCGGTGCGTACAGCACTGCGATCAGCGTCAGCGCCCAGTTAACCGCCGACGGCGAACCGGTGGCCAACCAGTTCCTCAGCTTCCGCGTAGGACCGCAAACGCGCACAGTGCTCACGGATGAGTCTGGTGTGGCCACCACAACCCTGGCGCTGCTCGGTTTACCGGGAAATACGGAACTGGCCGTTACGTTTGGCGGCGACGCCATCTATCAGGCATCGTTTGACACCGCACCATTTACTATCACCAAGCGGGCCACTGTGCTCACGCTGGAACCGGCAGATGCCACGGTTGAAGTGGGTGAATTGGCTCCGTTTGTGGCTACGTTGAAAGATGTGTCGGGACGGCCGTTTGGCCAGAAAACCGTCTTCTTCATCATCAGCGGTGACAATGGCACTTACGCCGAGGCCGTCATCACCGATTTTGCCGGGCGCGCTTCACTAACCGCCTTGCCGCTGCCCACAGGCATGTACACGGTTGACGTCTACTTCAGCGGCACCATTCCGCTGCCCGGTGGCAATCTCAATCTACCAGATGACCGCTATCTGCCGTCGTCGGCGAGCGGCTCACTGACGATCATCGAGGAACCAATGGAGACCGGCGAAACGCTTTACCTGAGTACGCCCACCGGCGGCATGGTGGATGGCATCGCCTACAGCGGTGAAGACGTGCTGGGCTTTGACCTGGACAGTGGTGAATGGTCCCTGCTGTTCGATGGCTCCGACGTGGGGCTGGCCGGACAAAACGTGACCGCCTTCGCCTGGCTTCCCGATGGCAGCTTGCTTGTCGCCGTGGCCAATGATTTTTATCTGCCGGAGCTGAACATACCGGCCACGCGCGGCAGCAACGTCGATAATTCCGATATTCTACGCTTTGAACCGTATACGTTGGGCGAAGAGACCGGTGGCAGTTGGTCGCTTTACTTTGACGGCTCTGATGTGGATTTGAAGACGCCACAAGAAAGTATTAGCGCGCTGACGGTGTTGGGGGACGGCCGTATTGTCATCAGTACCGATGGCCCGTTTAAAGCCGGCAGCCTCAACGCCAAAAGTCGCGACCTGGTCGTGTTTACCCCTACCAGTTTGGGCGGGAATACCGCCGGTAGTTGGGCGATCTACTTTGACGGTTCCGATGTTGTGCCACTCCTCAGCGCCAGTCAGGACAGCATCGTGGCCGTGCATCAAGACAACGAGACCGGCGACCTCTATCTGGCGACCAGCAGTGCGGATGGACTCATCCTGGTTTGCAGCCCGGATGCTTCGGGTGGTTACACGGATTGTACGTTCACTATGTTCTGGGATGGCGCCGCCAATGGATTGGACAGCGACCAGATTGACGCGATTGCTATTCGCTAATTGAGCGAACTAGACCCTAAGGGTTTGCTCGCGACTCATCAACTACATGAGAATTCAAACTCTTAGGGTCTTGCCAAAACCAAACCGGGTTGTTTCGTGCCGTTTGGTCTAAAAAGTGAAGCGTGAAACGGGATTAGGGGGAATCCCGTTTCACGCTTTACACTGACTTATCAATTTTCACCCTGCACAAAGTGCCAACTCTCGTATAATAGAGCCATAGCAGAACAAGCAGACCAATTCTACCAATCCACAACAGTTTTCTGGAGACCCAAAACGTCGTATGGAACGGCCGATTTCCTATATTCCTATGGACCGGCGGCAAGCCCTGTATCGGGGTGAGAAGCTGCCCGATCCGGC
>CALBTC010000275.1 GCA_937967805.1 uncultured Anaerolineaceae bacterium | reverse complement strand
GTCTTCATTTATAGACCCCCCTTAGTTTTGCGCAAAATTTAAGTTTCACGCATCACGAATTATTTTTGCACGAAGGGGAGGTAGGTTTCCAGGCCAATTGCTTTTAGGGCCATGATGGTGGGTTGGGAACGGCCGTTACCCTCCCACAAATCATACAGAATTCGGCCGTTGCTGCCGGGATCGTCCACAAACGGGCTTTCGTCCCGCAAAAATTCCACGTATTCTTTCGAGGCGACCTGGTGCAGCAGCCGCACAATCACCACGTCTGGTTCAGCGGGCAGCGTGTAGCTGACCGTGTCCCAATACTGCCCGTCGGCGTAGCGGCTCGGATCGGGGGAGCCGTTGGTGTAAGGAGCTGCGCCGGCAGCCGCAAATGCAGCAAACTCGTAGCCGCGCGGCGGGATGCGGTTGTCGTGTAAAATCTCGTTGTTGAGGATGAAGTGGAACGATTCGCCCGCCGGCACGCCCAATTCAACCGCCAGGTCAGCCGAGATACCATGTTTGGCTTCGTATAGCTGGAGATCAGCGTCTTCGGTGAGGACGCCGGTGGCTGCATCGTAGGCGCCCGAGCTGTAGATGAGCGTGCCGTCGGCATCGTACGCTTCTACTTGCAGCCACATGCGCCGCCCTTCGATGTAGCCGGTGGGCAGCTTGTGACCGCTGTTGTTGGTGACGGTGACCATGAGCTGTGTGCCTGTCAGAGAAATGTCCAGTTCGGCCGCATTTTGCAGCATCGCCGTGGCCCGATCAATCCCGGCGTTGAGCGCGGCCAGGCGCTCGGCGGCGTATGGTTCGGTGCTAAAGGTGGCGCTAAAGGCGGGATGCTGGGGGATGATTTGCGGCACCCAGTTGTTGGCTCCGGTCATGTCGTGCAGCGGCAGGTCATCGCGCACCGGGCTGCCGGAAGCATTGCCAAAAAATGCGCCGCCCACGCCGGTGACGTCGCGCATGTGGCAATCCTGGCAGGTGGAGACGCTGCTCTTGTTGCCGCCAAACTGGGGCAGTTGAACCCCTTGCGGCGTGTTGAAGTCGCTGAGCAGCCATTCGCTGTAGGTGCGCTCGACGGGGAACATGGCGGTGGTGTCGGTGAACGGCTGGTTGACGTCGTTGAGGATGTAGCTCTGGCTCGGCTCATCCCAGGTGAGCAGCGGATTACTGATGTCGTGGCAACTGCCGCACAGCGCTGCATCCTGGTGATAGGGCGATTGGAAGGTGTCCAGCGCCGCGGCGGCCAGTTTGTGCGGATCAAAGCCGTTGTCGGCGACGATGTCAAAGGGGCCGCGCCGGTAATCGGCCGTATCTACAATGAGGCTGGCGTTGCCGGTGAAAACCATTTGGTTGGCGATGGCCACCGGGCTGGTGATAGCGGCTAAAACGGTGGGGTCGCGGTCGGGATTTTCGCTGCTGTAGATGGGGTCAACCAGGCGATGGCACACTTCGCACTGAACGCCTTCCAGGTCTACGGCCGTCATTGCCGAGCCGTCTACAGTGGAAGAACGGCCTTCCAGCCACCCTTTAGGCAAGTGGCAGCGCAGACAAAATTCCCCGGCAAACGCCGCGTCGGCATTGGCAATGTCCAGCGCGGCGTAAAAAACCGGGTCGCGGCCCGATTGGGCCATCATGCTGCCGGCCCAGCCGGTCCACGGCTCATTTTCGCTGGGCTGATCTACCTGGCTGCTGTAAAAAGCGTGGCAGCCAATGCAGCTTTCCGGGGCGTCGACGGTGTCGGTGATGTGGTTGGGTTGGGTGCCGGGCTGGAAAAAGTCGAGCATGGTGGTGGTGGAAAGCGTGGGGGTGGGGGCCGGGCCGCTGGGGCTGAGTGGGTGGTTTGGCGGCAGGGCGGCCTGGGCGTTAGGGGTGCTGGTTTGTTTAAGCGTGGCAAAAAGGGCGGCGATAATAACGAGTGTGAGGCTGGTAGAAAAGAAAACGATTAATATTTTACGCATACGATACCTCTACGATTGGTGATGAGAGTACCCGGATGAATACGACCGTATTATAATCCCCACCGTAAATCATGACTATAAAGGGAACAATATGCTTGTTAAGAATCATAAACGCTGGTTTAAGCTGCTATTTTTGTTTTTGCTGGTTGGCGTGTGGGTGTGGCCGGAAACGGCCGTACCCGCCGCCACCGCTCAATCAGCCCGCGATCCCCGCTTTGGCGCGGTGGAGTCGTTTTGGGCACCGGGTGAAGCGGCCGAATTGGGCGTCGGCTGGGAGCGCATCCTCTTTTACTGGAACGAAATTCAGCCCACCGGCCCCAACGACTGGAACACGCTGCACGTCCACGAGGAGTGGCTGGCCGAGGCCAGGGCACAGGGACGGCAGGTGACGGGCCTGCTCAAAAACACACCGGTTTGGGCCACGGATGGCCAGGCTGCCTCCGGCGTGCCGCGCGGTCTCTATTTGCCCATTGACGATCCGGGCAATTTATGGGCCAACTACACCCGGCGAGTGGCCTCCTACTATAGCGGCCACGGCGTGCACAACTGGATCATCTGGAACGAGCCGGACATTGCCCCGGACGTGTACGGGCACGAATTCAGCGGCTCGATGGCCGATTACTACCAGTTGGTCAAAGTTGCTTACCTGTCGATCAAGCAGGTGGACCCCAACGCCAAGATTCATCTGGGTGGCATGACCTATTGGCACGATCCGAGCTGGCTCAGCCGCTTCCTGCAAATGGTCGCCGCCGACCCCGATGCGGCCGCTAACAACTATTACTTTGACATCATCTCGCTGCACATCTACTTCCGGCCGGAGACGATTCCGCAAATTGTGGGCAATGCCTTTGCCGCACAGCAGCAGGCGGGCATCCCGCTGAAGCCGGTGTGGATCAATGAGACCAATGCCCGCCCCAGCACGGACCCGGAGTGGCCGGTGCAGGTACAGGCGTTTGAGCTCGATCTGGAGCAGCAGGCGTGGTACATACCACAAGCGTTTGCCCTGGGCTATTACGCGGGGGCAGGGCGGATTTCCGTTTACAAGTTAATTGACATAAACATTGCACCGGGGGATGAGTCGTGGGGGTTGGTACGGCCGTACGACTTCAGCAAACGCCCCGCCTTTTTTGCCTACCAAAACACGATCAAATATCTGGCCGGGTTCACTTACCCGGTGCAGCGGGAGCAGGCGGGCAACTACACCATTGTGCGCTTCGACCGGCCGCAGGGCACCACGCGGGTGCTGTGGGCCCGCACTGGCCTCAGCGTAACGTTAAACGTACCGGCTCTGGCGGATTCGGCCGTTCTGGTGGATCCGATTACCGGAGCCGAAACGCCCATCACGCCCACCGGAGGCACTTATCAAATTCGGCTGAACGGGGCGCGCTGCGTAGGGGAGTGCTACATGGGCGGCGCGCCGGTCTTCCTGGTGGAAGTTGGGACCGATGGTGGCGGTGGCGCCTCTGCCCCGCCGGTGGTGGCGGCGGCCAACACGCCAACGCCTGGTGCCACCACCGCCGGTGGCGAGGCCGTGCAAACGCCCGAAGCAGAAGCGGGCGAAGCCCAAACAGTGGCGGGCACGCCGATTCCTACCGAACCATCCGGCCCAACCGAAACGCCGTATCCCACGGCCACCAACATGGTGCCCGTGCCTAAACCCTCCAACACGCCGACGGTGATGAGCACGAGTACGGCCGTTCCCCCCACGGAAACGCCAGAGTCACCGCCGGCCACAGAAGTGGCGGCTGTGCCTACGGCGACTGAGGCTGTTGATTTGGCTGCCGGTGATGAGGGAGCGATTGTGGAAGGGGAAACGGCCGTTGCCGAGGTGCCCAATTCGAATTTAGGTGTCTGGCTGCTGGGTGGCGCTGGCATGGCTGCTTTGCTCGTAGCCTTTGCCTGGTTCCGCCGCCGTTAGTTTATTAAATGGACTACAACGAATTTAAGTAAAGAACGAATTGAGATTTCAAGCGTAAAATTCGTTGATTATTCTAATTCGTTGTAGTCATTGATTTTTACAAGGTGATCAGTTTTACCTGGGTGATGGCCGGAATCTTTTTTAGCGCTTCCAGCACTTCCTTGCTGGGCTGGCTGTCCAGGTTGATGAAGGAGAGCGCCTGGCCGCCGGGCTTGTCGCGGCCCATGCGCCATTCGGCGATGTTTACCTCGTATGCAGCTAAAATGGTGCCGACCTGCCCGATGACGCCGTGCACGTCTTTGTTTTGCATCACCAGGACGTGCCCATCGGGGCGGGCGTCCAGCTTGTAATCATCCACCTGCACGATGCGCGGTTCGACGCCGCCAAACAGCATCCCGGCCAGGGTGCGCTCGCCGCCGTCCCAGGTGACGCGGCAGGAGATGAGGTTGGAATAATCCTGCGAGCCGGCGGCCTTGGTTTGGGCTACGGTGATGCCGTTTTCTTCGGCCAGTAGCGGAGCGTTGATGTAGTTGACCTGATCGCTGATCGATTTTTCCAGGATGCCTTTAAGCAGCCCGGCAGCAATCGGTTTGATGAGCGCATTAACCGTGTCACCCCGTGCCTCAATTTCAACGCGGCGGATGGCCCCATCGGCCAGATAGCAGTGCAGCCGGCCCAATTTTTCACCCAACTCCATGTACGGCCGTGTCTCGGCAAAATCCGGTCCGGCCTGGAATGGCAAATTGATGGCGTTGCGGAAATCGGTACCGCGCAAGGCGTCCAGCACCTGGTCCACAATTTGGGTGGCCACATCCCGCTGGGCTTCTTCAGTGCTGGCCCCCAGGTGAGGCGTGTGCAGCACGTTGGGCAGACCAATGAGCGGGTTGTTTTCCGGTGGCTCTTTTTGATAGACGTCGAGCGCGGCCGTTTTAATGCGGCCGTTTCTTAAACCTTCGGCCAGCGCTTCTTCATCAATCAGCTTGCCGCGTGCCGCGTTGATCAAAATGACGCCCGGCTTCATCTGGCTGATGGTTTGGGCATTGATGATTTTTTCCGTTTCCGGCAGCAGGGCAGTGTGCAGGCTGATGTAGTCGGACTGGGCCAGCAAATCGTCAAGATCAACCAGAGTGACGCCCAGTTCCTGCCCGACTTCTTCAGAGACGTAGGGATCGTAGGCTAGAATTTCCATGCCAAATGCCTGGGCTCGTTTGGCCACCAGGCGGCCAATCCGGCCAAAGCCGATGATGCCCAACGTTTTGCGGTACAGCTCCGTGCCCACAAATTGGGAACGCTTCCATTCGCCATCTTTGAGCGAGGCGTGGGATTGGGCCGTGTGGCGGCTGGCGGCCAGCATCAGGGCGATGGCCTGCTCGGCAGTGGCAATGCTGTTGGCCTGGGGCGTATTCATCACGATGATGCCGCGCATGGTGGCGGTGCGCACGTCTACATTGTCCACACCAATGCCGGCGCGGCCCACCACTTTTAGATTGGTGCCTGCTTGCAAGATGTCGGCATCGGCCTTGGTGCCGCTGCGAATGATGAGGGCATCATATTCGGGCAGGATAGCCATTAATTCTTCTTTGCTAAGGCCGGGCTTCATGTCGTATTGGGCATCTTTGGCCAGATCGAGCCGATCCAGCCCAGCCTGCCCCAATTTGTCTGAGATCAATATTTTGTACATAGGTCTCCCTTTGTTGTGATAATTGTTTGCTGCCGTGCGATTTTGGGATATTGGGTGTGGGTAAGGTACGAGGGAATTATAGTCGGGGTTGGAAGTGTGGCAAACGTTCTATAAAGCTTTAATTGGGCAATTGAGTAATTGAGTAATTTGGGCACTTAATTACCCCATTTCTCACCTAATTAATATCTTGTAAAAGCTGTTGGCCTTGTTTTTTATCGAGCTGCACCAGCGCGCCGCCGGTGAAGCGGGAGTCTTCAGTGACTTCGTGCCGGGCAAAGGGGGGATGGGGAACCTGCATCAGGCTGTGTAGGTCTGGCTGCTCAATTTCGGCCAGGACCAAACCGGTGAGTGGACCACTGAACTGGTCGATGCTGAATTGGAAACGGCCGTCCGCCAACTTGTACCGCTTCTTCACCAAAAGCCGGGCAGGTAAGGTTTCCAGCAACGTGTAACTGGCCTCATCCAGGTAAAAATTAGTGATGGTGGTGGCGTAGGCGGTTTGATCATCTGCCTGGTATTTTTGGGTCAGCTTGCGGGCGGTGACCTGCCCGCCGGCGTCGGTCATGCGGCGCAGGCGCAGCGGCGTACCGGTGATGTAACGGTCCTCGATGAGCTGGTAATCCTGGCTGTTTTGCAGCGAATCGGGCAGCTTGGCCAGCAGCCAACGCCGTTCGAGTTCAATTTGAGCATACTTGTGGGTCATTGGGAAGTCCAAGAAATTAGTGTGGCCTAGGACTGGCAGCCCTGATCCCGAACAAGGTTAATCCTATTGAAACCAGGACTGCCAGCCCTGAGTGACTTTAAACGCCACTAAACAACGGATAGTAATAAACCGTGCCGCGCTTGTTGTGCAGCGCGCCGGGTACCAGTTCGGTGACCATAAATGCCTCGTCTGGCGCGTTGAACTCACAGCGCAGGCCCAGCGGGGCAGACGGCGTAAAGCCAAAGCGTGGATAGTAGTTGGAATGGCCGAGGACAAAGGCCAGTTCATAGCCTGCCTGCAAACAGGCGGCCAGGCCAGCGCGGCACAGCTCTGAGCCGATACCTTTATTTTGATGATTGGGGGAGACGGCAACCGGGCCGAGGCCCACGGCCGTCCATTCTTCCTCGTCATTTTTTATTGTCATAGGTGAAAATAAAATGTGCCCGACCACCTCATCATCCAGCACAGCCACGAGGGAAATGGTTTCCACTCCACTCTGCTGCAATTTTTGCACCAGTTCAGCTTCGGCTGGACGATCAAAGGCGGCGGCTTCTACTGCGAATACCTGGTCGGCATCTGCGGCCGTTTCCGGGCGAATTTTTAGCCTCATGGCGGCAATCATACTGCATTCAGGTGAGCAGAGCCAGATGAATATTACGCGCCAATCAGTTGGACGATTAGCTCCCGCTGTCGTGGCCGGTTGTCGAAGTCTACGTAGATGATTTGCTGCCAGGTGCCCGGGGTGAGACGGCCGTTCACAAACGGCACCGTCAACGACGGACCCAGCAGCGCCGCACGCACATGGCTGTGGCCGTTGCCATCGTGCCAGCGCGCATTGTGCGCATAATGCCGGTCCGGATTTACAATTTCGTCAAACAGGCGGCGCAAAATTTAAGCTACCCAGCCCCATATAAAAAACTGGGCAGAAAAATAAAGATATAACATGATAGACGGATACAAAATTAGCCGGTGAATTTTGCTGTTTGCTCCCGCCGTCGCCAGCAGAAAAAAGGTAGGGAAGAAGGCCAGGGCGTAGCGGGAAAAGGAGTAAAGCGGTTTGAACTCAGAGCTGGGCAGCAGCATGAAAAAGAGCAGCATGGCGGCGTACAATCCCCAGCCCAGCCGACGCTGCCAGCGGAAAAAAGCCCAAATAGTCGTCACCAGCAGCAGCAGCGTAACAAAAAAGTCAAACCAAAGCGTAAACTCCCCGGCGCGGCCTGTGCCCAGGCCAAACATCCCCGGTAAGGCGCGCAGCAAATCGGTGCCGGGGATGCCGGTGCGCTGGAACCAATATTCGGCGTAAATGCGGCCCAGGCCGGGCAGCCCCAGCAGGCTGCGGTACAGGACAAACAGCAGAAAACCGATCATGGGTAAAAAAACGGCCGCAGCCTTCCCATACAATCTTGGATACCAACTGCCAACTGGGGAAATTTTCCACGCCCCTTGTCCCAAATGCCGCCGCCAAAAGTGGTAGACCAGCGGCACCACTAACACCCAGCCCGTCAGACGGGTGAGCGCCGCCAGCAGCCCCAGTAGCCCGGCCCATTCCAGCCGATTGTTATACCCCAGCCAAAGCGATGCCAGCGTCAGCAGCAGAAACAGCGACTCCGAATACGGCGCAAAGAGGAAAAAGCTGGTGGGAAACAGGGCAAAATAAAGCAGCAGCCGGGGCGCATGTTCTGGCCCGATGAGGTCGCTGCCCACTTTATGCAGCAAGATGAGCAGCCCCAGCAATGCGGCATTGGAGATAAGAATGCCGGCAGCCATGTGCGCCGCGTGAGACCCACCAACCAGTCCGCCCAGCGCCCAAATCAGCAGCGGGTACAGCGGTGGGAAGACGGAATCTTCGGGATGGGTGTATCCTTCGGCAGCGATGCGGGTGTAGTGCAGGGCATCAAACCGCTGCCACGGCCCCAGCAGCAGTCCGGCCGCGCCCTCGTTGAGGATAGGTTGGTTGAGATACGGCCGTATCCGTTCATCCGCCACCTCTGGCACAGGGCTTGCCGCCTGCGCCACAATTGCCCAGCCGCTCAAAAAAAGGCGCAGTGCCAGGAAAATGATGAGGGAGTGACGAACGGCCATTTGCCGCCACAAAGATTTCAGCAAAAGAACACTCCTACGAAAATAGCCTCACGCAAAGTCGCAAAGACCGTTTGGCGCACTTGGCAACTTGGCGTGAGATTTCCATTCATGGTGCTGGCTATTGCCTGGCGAATCGTATCAATCCCCAGAGCAATGGGCAAACAATGAACCCGAAGATGTCGTGCCCGCGAAAGGCGGTAATTGTAGGGTCAAGGCATGCCTTGACCCTACAAGAAATGCCAGCCGTCCTATAAATCAGGTAAAATGAAAAAGTGAACTCATTGATTGAACCCAAACGGACGAACACTATTTTGTACTGCCACCGTTGGCCGGAAACGGTTTCTTTCTACAAAGATCGGCTGAAGTTGCCCGTTGTCTTTGCCAATGATTGGTTTGTTGAATTTCAACTGACGGACACCAGCTTTTTAAGTATTGCCAACGCCGCTCGGACCACGATTACGGCCGTGCAGGGCCAGGGAATGACGTTAACCCTGGAAGTGGCAGATGTGGCAGCCGTGAAAACGGAGCTGGAGAAGCTGGGCATTGCCACCACACCACTCAAGCGAAGGTGGAACGCGCTGGCCTTTTACTGTCTTGATCCGGAAGGACACCGGCTGGAATTTTGGACGGCCGAAAACGAAGAAAGGAATTGATATGCCTACACTGACCCGCTGGTACATCAAATCGGCACTCGTTTATTTTGTGGCGGCGCTGCTGAATGTGGGCATCTGGCTGGTGGTAGCGTATTCGGTTTTCCAGGCGGACCGGGTCTTCTTGGTTGTCGGGCGCGGTGTGGAGATTGGTGCGGCCGTTTTCTTTGCCAGCCATGCCTGGGGCCGCACCCTCTCCCGAGAAGGCGCATAGTAGGGGCGGTTCGCGAACCACCCCTACAACATTAGATTTCTACGGCGAACAAACGGTGATGCTCCAGCCGTTGAGCGTGCCGGCATCGGCCGAAG
>CALBTC010000274.1 GCA_937967805.1 uncultured Anaerolineaceae bacterium | reverse complement strand
AAGATGCACATCCGACAACTTTTTTGGAGCAGCAAGAAATTTTCCGCGCAATCGTGAGCGATGGCCATTGCGATCCTCTTTCTTAGACATCAGATGTCTCCCCTGAAAATCCATGGGAAAACTTCGGGTGTGAAGCTATCCACCGATCGATAGCTTCCTTATGAAATCGCCAGGAACGCCCAACTTTTCCGCAGGGAATCTGCCCTTTTTGTGCTAAACGATAAATGGTGGCTGGGGCCACACGCAGATATTCTGCGACTTCATTTACATTCATCACCTCTGGCGTTGCTTGCTCAACCATGACTTTCCTCGCAGGTGCCTCCATTGTATCTACTTGGACTTATATACACTGTATTGTACTCTATTACACATCCGGCCTAAAATTAGGTATGATATCTTCAGTCAATAAAAATTATCTTTTACATTAAAATCTAGTTGCTAGTCGATGGCAACCCTGGTGTTGTCAATCACCTTGTATTTCTCTGGGGAGAAAATGGGCATTTCACAAAAAGACCTTCGGATTCTTTACCAACAGTCTGGCAATCGATGCGCGTTTCCAGGCTGTACGAAGTCGCTGGTCTATAGGGCAGACGTAACGAGTTCGCCAACTTCAATTTCGGAAGTAGCTCATATCGTAGCAAAAAGCCTTGATGGTCCTCGAGGGAGCTATCCTTTGCCCTTAGAAGAAAGGGACCTATACGACAACCTCATTCTCTTGTGCGAGGAACATCACCATATTGTGGACGACAAACCGGCCAGCTATCCAGTTGAAATGCTACGTCGATGGAAGCTAGAGCACGAGCAACTGGTAGACAGTGCCACAGGAAAGGCTATCGCCAAGCGCCGTGCTAATGAACGATCGGAGTCCTACGTAAAAGAGACCATTTACAGCTCTCTCTTTCCTGTACTACACATGCCACAATACATCTATGCTGCTCCCTGTAAGCTGGCCCAGTCTGATTACGGCAAGGCAAAAGCACAGGTGATTCACCCCCGGGATGGCAGCATTGCCCCCTTTATCATCCAGGAAGGCCGTATCTATTGTTTCAACAACTTACGCTACCACAAGAATCCGTTTCGCGACCTCATCGGAGATAAAAATCAGATTAGTCGTTATCAAACACGTGATTGGTGGCGAGATCCGGATTATGAAAGGTGGTTTGTCCAGCTGCTGAACCAATCCCTCAATAAACTCACTGGGCGAAAAGGTCTCAATTGGGATGGTAGACACTATCGCTATTACTTCTTCCCCGATCGAGCCGGTGAGACTGTCGAGATAACCTATCAGCCTCTTAACCAGGCGAAGACTTCGCGCAAGGTAGTTTGGGAACCACAAACGCGAAGCACTGGCGCTGGCAAAGGATACTGGTTTCATCTAGCAGTTGCCTTGAAATTCCACCACGTAGGTCTTGATCACTGGTGCCTTAGTGTTCGACCAGAAATGCATATCACCCAGGACGGCATTACCCCTTATCCTTCCGAGAAAATCGGTCGCCGTGTTACTCGTGCCGTTTCTCGCCGCTTTAACTACGATTTGTTGGGCCAGATTCAGTTTTGGCGCAGCTTTCTCAGCGACGATCGGCCCCGTATTTTGCTGTCTTACGGCAAAGCACCCCAGTATGTCGAGATTTCGACGAATCTTATGGAATCAGAGATACAGTGGCCGGGAATGCCGGAAGAACACGCCAAACCATTTAAGAACATAGATCTGCCTGAAACGCTTTTCAGCTTAGCTGAGTTTAAGCAGCTTTTCCAGGACGCCGAATGGGAGTTCGATGAAGAGGAAGATAATGAAGACGAAGCAGATTATGAAAACGAATGGGAAGGCTTTACAAATGACTAGGGCACCCCAAATTACCTGTAAATATATTGAAGAACCCTCTTTACTTTTTGCTGAAGGTTACCAACATATCGATCCCAGATATGGCATCCTCGCTGCAGGGCCTAAATCATATGCGCCGCTAGACAAGCATCCATCACAGATACGTGTAGGGCTTATTGGTTCAGCTGAAACAATGGACAAGGCGCGTCAATGGATAGAACGTGGGGCTGATGGGGTAGATGGCGATGAGAATTATCTCCGCTTCCCTGGATTTAAGAACGACAGGGGATTTCGTTCAGATCTGCTATTTGACGACGATTGGCTCGCCCAGCTCTATCAAACTGAGATCGATAATGTGATGAACATTCGCTATCAGCGAGAACGATTCGACGCGCTAATTGATTTACTTGATGAAAAACTCAAGCTTTTAGCCGACAAAGATAGACCACCAGAGTACGTGGTTCTTGCCCTTCCAGATGACGTTTATCAGCGCTGTCGTGTTGCTGACTACATCGACAAAGAACTCGGCCGTGTCCACCGCGACTTGCGGCGGGTGTTCAAAGTAAGAGCGATGAAGTATCGGCTGCCCACACAAATACTGCGCCAACTCACAATTGAGGACAGAACGGGTGACGTAATCCCTAAAATCTACTGGAACTTCTTCACTGGACTCTACTTCAAAGCTGGTGGCTCCCCCTGGGGACCAATAGATCTTACTCCAGGCAGTTGCTATGTTGGGATTAGCTTCTTTCGACCTATTGGTACAGCGTTCACAAGAATGCAAACAAGTCTTGTTCAGGCCTTTGACGAACATGGTGACGGGTTGGTGCTTCGTGGCTACGAGTTTGATTGGGATTCGGACCAAGAAGGAACTCCCTCTCCCCACTTGACGGAAGAACAGGCACACCAACTGATCGAACTTGTTCTTGACCGCTACATTGCCGAAATGGGACAAACTCCACAGCGCGTGGTCGTCCACAAGACCTCACGATATTGGCCACAGGAGCGCAAAGGGATTACTGATGCCCTGCGAAAATATGTCAGACGTTATGATCTGATGGCTCTAGCGCCTCAAAGTATCGTTCGGCTAATTACGACAAACAAATACCCACCATTAAGAGGTACCCATTTCTCAGTTGAGGACATTGATTATCTCTATACCACCGGATACGTTTCCGAATTGGGCAAGTTTCACGGGATGCATGTTCCGAGTCCAATCCAAATTGCCGATCATATTGGACAAGATACGCCGCGTAATAGGTTGCTCAAAGAAATATTGATCCTGACGAAAATGAACTGGAACTCGTCGAGGCTCGGTGGTCTCATGCCGATCACTATTCGATTCTCCAGGTTGGTAGGAGATATTATGCGAGAAATTCCTGCAACCCAGGAGCCTTTAACCAACTTCAAGTATTATATGTGAGAAATCTTTTCAACCCGATTTAATTATTCGGGTTCATTCTTTTCCTTCGGAAAGACTACCAGCCCTTCCTTGGTCAAGATGATGTCGTCAAGTAAATCAATCTCCCGTAACGCTTCAATCGTTTCATGAGCCACAGCCATTTGCCTAATGCCCAATTGTATTTTGTTTGTTTTCTCCTTGCTTTCCGACAACAAACCGGCCGTATCCTCCCCACCATCCTCCTTCCCATTCACGCTCGCCAACGCCCCCAACAAAATCGCCCCGCGCCGTTCCGTCGGGAAGTGCGCCAGATAATCCTCCGCTGCGGCCCTGGCTCGCTCCAGGACATTAGCGTGTTGCCCCTTTTTACCCATGTGTAAAGCCGCCGCGTATGCCTTATTCAACCCCGCGCCCAGCTGTACGGCTTCCGGATCGGCCAGCGCCGCATCCAGCACGGCCTGCGGCGGCCGCGCCTGGCTAACGAGTTCATCGCGCTTTGCCTGCATCACCTGGATGTGACCCTTCACTCCGGCTTCCAGTCTATCCAGCCAATGCCCTTCTTCTCCAACCAGATTGCTTGTACGGGGTGGGGGAGGGCGATTTTCCTTGTCGGACCAATCCACGCTTAGCCGCTGGTGCAACAGCGCCGGAATGGGAGTTTTGCTTTCCAGAATCTCGCGCGAGTTCGCATAGTTCCACAACACGACTTGACTCAAGTCTGCGCCCGTTTTCACGGCGCTGTCAATAATATCCTCTAGCGGGGCAGGGGGATTGGCCGGTAAACGGCCGTACAGTGCCTTGTTGAGCATCAATGAATTACAGTACATGCCCAAAGCGCCCTGATTGGCAATCGCCTGGGCAACGGCCGTTTCCATCACATCGACACTGTAAGCCTCGCCCACACCCAAATTCCCAGCAGACTCCGGGTCTACCAATCCCAGATACGCTGTCTCGACAAAATCCACGCGCGGCGGCAGCTTGCGGCTGTCGGCAGGCGGATAAACGGCCACTTCGGCTTGCTTAACTTCGTTAAGCCGCTCAGTGCTGGCTGTTTCCCGCTCACCTGAATCATTCACATTCGTCGTCCAGGACAACGCCTGGGAATCGGGCGTCGGCTTGAGAATCACATATTCCCCCACCTGGTTGGGGCTGCGCCAGGCTAACACCTTACGCTGACCGTCGTGGTCGGTGAACGGGTGCAGCCAGAGGGCGTCATCGTTGTCAGCCCCGCCCAGAATCCCGGCGATGCCCTCGTCTTTGGGCGAATCTGACAGCGCCAGCCAGTCGTCGTCATTAACCCAGGCGGTGCCGCGCTTGTCATCAATGTGAATGTAGCCTCTGGGCACGTCCAGCCCTTTGATCCCCGCCCGCTGCCCCACGACCGCCGGCATGACGTAATGGCGGCCACCGGGAATGGGCAGCCGCATCTTTTCCAACGTGCTGTGATTCAGCCGCTTCAGATGCTGGTTCAGCAGACTCTTGACGTGGCTGCGGAACCACATCGGGTGGCCGCCGCTGGCGAAATATTCGCGGAGTGGCCACGCCTGCACCTCTTCGAGCGTGGTGTGGCGATCAATCCTACCCATTGCTTCGGCCACCTGCCCGGTTTCTACAGCTTGGACAAACAAGTTGCCTTCATCTTTTAGCCAATCCAACAGTTGGTCTTCCTGAAAGAAGGGATGGAGATTGATGAGGCTCTGAATGTCCAGGCGCATGTCGTTGTGGCCATGGACGAAGCTGAGGCCGACAAAGGTACGGCCGTTATCCAACCGCACCTCTTTCTTGGTGTCCTGGGGTAGGAGGAAGTCTACGGGACGGCCGTTCTCGTCTCGCAAATCATCAGCCACGATGGCATGCCCTTTGTCCTGCCCTTTGGGCGTCATCACCGTAAACTCCACCCGCTGAGCACGGCGCAGCTCCGTTTCCAGTCGCTCCCGCTTGGCAGGCGACAACTCCTCAGACAGCATCATTTTTTTCAACATGCGCCGGGAAATCAGGCCCGCGCCATCCCATACTTTCGCTTCCGCCGGGGATTGTGCCATGTAGGCCACGCGCACATCCTCGGGGGCAAAGAAGCCGCTGACAAAATGGGGGCGCATAAGGCGCGAGATCCGCTTGGACAACACAAAGCCGCCTTTGTGCATATCCAGCCGCAACCCGGTTGCCTCCAGAAATTGCTCTGTCGTCATCCCGTCCACATACAGATCGCTGACCTGACTGCCGTTGACCCAACGCAGAGTAGGTGGGCGGGTTTCACCCGCCTTGCCAAACGTATGCGCAGCATGGGGCGCGGTCGTTTCGTCCACCGGCCGGGTGAGAATGCGCCAAGCGCGTTGGGTCTGCTCGAGGAAGGGGAACGTCGCGCCACCGCGATCGTCGTTAAAACTGGTAACGTTGTAAGGCAGGCCGGCGAGAATTGCTTCCGGTAAAATAACTTCCCCGCCGCTGGCTGCGCCACGTCCGCCCACTACCCACCCCCTTCGCGATGCCGCTCCCGCCGCGCCGCGCGAATGTTGGTCCAGCGCGTCGGATAGGTGACAACTTCCACCAGTTCGTGGCAGACGGCGGGCAAACGGCCGTAACTCAGCACCACCAACGGCTCCAGCCGCCGCACCATTTCCGCAAATCCATCCACAAACAGCCGATACTCCAACGGCCCGTCCAGATTGACGCCCACGGCCGACACGGCCACCACGCTGCGCCGGGGCACGCCCAGAAAGCAGAAGTCGTAGAAAACGGCCGTACTCCAGCTCACCGTAGGAATGACGGTAAAGCCTTCCTCCTGCCAGAAACGGCCGCACCAGCGGTTGCGGTAGACGTTCCACAGCTGCAGCGTCAGCGGCCAATCCCGGTAGAGAGAGAAGTCCGGCGTCAACAGCATCTGATAAGGGGCCAACGCTGCCAATGCTGTGTGAGGCCGGTTCCAGACGGTCTCGAAGCGGTAATCATCGAGGAAAAAATGCACGCAGCCGTCATCCAGCGGTTCATTGGCCCGGATGCGCTGCCGGTAGGGAACCAGCCAGCCGGGCACCTGGCTGACAGGCGTATGGCGCAAGGCGGGAATGCCATAGGCATTATCTGCCCGGAAGCGGTATCCGGCGTGCAGGGTGTCGAAGTTGCCCGGTTTGCTTTGCCAACGATGGGATGTACGGGTCATCAAATCGCGTCCTTGGCGGTACTGCCGGTGGTCGTGTTGCCATCAGGGCTGCCGTCATTGGCAGACGGCCGTGTTTCCATCGCGTCGTCCTTATCATCCGGTGCCGGCATTTCCACCGGGGTGGGGGGATGCTCGCTGATCGGCGGCGCTGCCGCCGCCGGTGGCTCAGGCGTTTCCAGCCAACGGGTATACACGCGCTCCCCGTACCGTGGCCGGGGCAGGCGCAAAAGAGAGACCGGCGGCAGCTTGTCAAAGAGCGGAATCGGGTTCAGCCGCTGCCCCAGAAAGACCAGCCGCTGCGCACCGGCGAGAGTGGAGACCATCACCTGCTCTTTGGGCAGGGCCATCACCTGGCTGGGCAGCAGCTCCGGCCGTTCCTGCCAGGACCAGGACGCGCCCTGGTTGCTGTTGGTCTGCAAATTGGCCCGGCCCTCTTTGTCTTTGTGCTGGCGCGAGCCACGTGACGAAGAATGCACCGGGTTGGCGCGTAACGTCATTCCGTACAGCCGGGACATCGTTTCGGCCGTTTCGTACTCGGTGGGCGGATACCAGACCTGGTGGGCGCAGTTGGAAAGAATGGCGCTGGTGCCATCTAGTCCGTACAGTTCCTTTAACTGGGCGATGGACTGCACGTACAGCAGGAGCGTGATGCCATAGCCGCCGCAGGTGGCCAGGTAGTCGGCGATGTTCTTCAGGCACACGGCCGGCAGCTCGTCAATGGCCACCAGCAGGCGTTCCTTCGTCTGTTGCCGCATCTGATGGCGCAGCATGGCGGCGATCATGGCCGCGACCACGCCACCGACGCCCTTCAAATCTTGCAGGGAGTAGGTGATGTAGATGGTGCCGTTCTGCCGCGCCCAGTTGGGATCAATGACCAGGTGGCTGCCCGCATCCGGCGGGGCGATGGTGTCAATGTGTTTCTGGTAGGTAGCCAGCCGGGTGGTGAAGTTGCCAAAGGCAGAGGTCACAAACCGGTCGTCCCGGTACGCTTCCGGCTTGGCCCCATTGGTGAAAACGCGCACGTGGCGCTTGGCGGCGGGCACGGTTTCCAGCCCGGCCAGCGCCTCGATGGCGTCGCTCTCGGCCAGGTCCAGCAGCACGCGGATGGGGTCCAGTTCCTTCGCCTGGGCGTACAGGCCGGCGGCGGTGAAGAGGGACATCGCTTTTTCGGCAAAGATCGTTTCCCGGCTCTCCCACGGCCGCATCAGGTGGGTGTGCAGTTCGGCAATGTCATCCCGGTCCAGCAGCTGGCGATAATAGGTTGCCAGATTAATCTGGTGGCCGGGCAGGCACTGAATGGGGCCAAACTGGCTGCGCCAGGCGGCCGTACGCGCCATCTGCTCGCCCTTCGGATCCACTATCAGCGCCGGGCCGGGCCAGGTGAGCAGGGTATCGGTTAAATGCAGCCCCTTTCCTGACCGGGTGGGGCCAGAGACCAGCAGATGTCCTTCACCAGCGGCGTAGTCCAGACCGACTTTGATTTCTTTTTTCTTGTCATCGGTGACGGTGGCGTAGGGCACGCCGCGCTCGACAGTCAACTGCTGCGCGACTTCCTTTTCCTGGAGGCGACCCTGGGAGCGGGCGAATTTGCCCAGCATCTTCTGCATGTTGAATAACGGGTTGGGGGCCTGGTCTAAAATGTAAATGAAGCCAAAGACAGCGCCGGGCAGAGCCAAGGCCAGGACGACCCAGAACAGATTCGGCTCCTGGGCTGTTTCCTGGATCAACCCCAGCCCTTTCAGACCACCCCAGAGGAAGCCGAAACCGCCCATCCCCACGGCCATTAACAGGCGGGCCAGACCGGTCAGCCGGGTGATACCGGCCACGGCCGTGGGCGCATAATCCCAGCAGGAACACCCGCCAGCGTTTCTTCGGGGCGGCGGGCATCTCCTGCCACCACTGCTTAAAGTACGTTCCGTTCTTGATTTCTCCCATTTCTAAATTCATAGATCTATCTCCCATCCTTGACGCTGCGCCGGTTTCGGCGCCGCTTCATCTTCCTGCGCCGCAGCCAATGCGGGCGTCATTTCTGTTTCTAACTGTCGTTCCTGGTGGCGTTGGGCTTGCAGCTGCTCCAGTTCCGTCTGCATCTTTTGCTGCCACTCCTTATAACGGCCGTTAGCCAGCTTCTCCTGGCGCAGCAAAATCACGTGGGCGTGCTGGTTGTCGGTGTCGTCATGGAGCATCATGCGCCATTCGCGCATGTCGCTCAGCTCGCTGCCCTGCCGCAGGACGTGGTTGAAGTCGGCGGCGGTCAGGCCGCCGTAGCGGGTAGAGAGCAAAAGCTGGTAGGTGTGTTCATAGCCGTAGCGATGCACCTTCTCTTTGGCCCAGTGTAGGGTCTCCTCATGGGCGGCAGGGCGGCCATTGTGGTCCAGCCAGAGGCCGCGCTGTTTGGCTTCCTGATCAAAACGATCTTCGTAACGGCCGTAGGCGATGTAGTTCATCAGCCCCTTCATCCGGGCGTAAGCGGGCTTGCCTTTGGCCGATTTGTTGGCGATGCGTTCACCGCGCACAATGGCCAGCAGTTGTTTAGCCATGCATCGCCTCCTCTTCATCGTCGGCAAACAGTTCCTGCACCCGCGACACCGACTTCTTCAGCCGCCGGATCGCGTCCTGCTCCACGTCGGTTTTGAGGTCATTGTGGAAGGCGCGGATGCGAGTGTGGACCTGGTTACGGCCGTCGCGGGAAATGTTCATCATGGCCACGAAGTCATCGGGGTGCTCAACCGCCAATTCGCGGATGAGCTGCAGCATGATGCCTTCGGACATGGTGCGCGAGGCTGCTGATTCGATGGCGATGTCAGACAGCAACCGGGCAATGCGGTTAAAGGATAGGCGGATGCCCTGCAGCGTCGTGGCGCGCAGGGCGGGAATGGCGTAGGCACTGCGTTCATCATCCAGGCCCATCAGGGCCAGGGTTTCAATGGCGGCGCTGAAGTTGAGGCCGTTGGCTTTGGCCCACGCTTCAATCTTCTCGCGGCCGAATTCGGTCAGCATGATGTGCTTGGAGTAGGTCTTGTCCGGCCGGCGCGCGCGTGCATCATCCGCTGAGGTAAATAGCTCAGCCATGGATCATCCCCTTGATATGGATTGCGGCCACCGGGATCGGTTGGCCTGAATGTTTAGGGAAACGAAAAAGGGGGGAACCCAAACGCAAAAACCGGCGCAGGCTACACGCGGCCAACAGCCGCCCGCAAGGGCAGACATATTGACCAGCGCAAGACCACGCCGGTTGCGTTGGGGTTATTGAAAAATGTTGGGGGTGTGTTTTTGCCGTTGTCAATGAATGCACTCCAGTGAGTGCATCCATGCGATTACGGGGCCATTCTACGCACAGCCGGCCGGTTTGTCAATGTGGGTTGCGTCGTAACGGAAACTAACTGTACGTCCCTGTGCTTACTGTTCGTCTCTTGTTCTTTGTCCAATGTCATTTTTTACAGGGCGGACGTACAGTTAGCGAATTATCACATTTAGCAACGCAGACAAGCTTCTATCCAGCGGCGAACATGAGAAACACCCTTGTAGCAGCACCGCAAAGCACGCGCAGTCAAAAGGGTGGAGGGCGGGCACGGTGCCTGATGGCTTTACCATCAGGTTGAAGTCCCTGGACTTCAATGGGGTGGGCGGGCGGGTATCACCTTGCGCCAACCAAAGCGTTTCAGGTTAACCAGAAGCTTTGCCAGAAAGCCCGTGCTGGCCCTCCAAGAGGCTTCCATGTCACCCACAGCTATCATGGAAAGGAGGCCTCCTGCACCCAGGAAGCCCCCTTCATTTGCTAATACAGTTCCCGCCCTTTCCCGTAATGCTGCCCATTATACGAGCGAGTCACACGCCGCACGTAAGGGCTGCGGCGCGGGTAAAACAGGATACCAACAACGAGCAAGCCACAAATGATGACAATCGTTTCCAACATAGACAAAGCCTCCAGAAAAAAAGAGCAGTTACCCAATGGGGCAACTGCTCTTTCTGTCATGAATAACACCCATCTCAGAAGGGTATCGATTCGTCCTCAAACGCCGGTTCCGCAGCGCCGTTGGCGTGGCCATTGGCCCCATTGGTGCCGTTGCCGTTACCGCCCAGGAACTGCACCCGGTCGGCCACGACTTCAAAAGATGCGCCGATAGAGCCATCGTTGCGCGTCCACAGGCGCGGCCCGCCGGTAGCCGGGTCCGGGCGCAGCCGCCCTTCAATCAACACCTGGCGGCCTTTGCTCAGGTACTGGTTCGCGGCCTCAGCCTGACGGCCCCAGACCGACACGCGATACCAGGTCACTTCTTCCTGCTGCTCGCCGGTGGCGCGGTCGTTCCAACGGCGGTTGCACGCCAGCGAAAAGTTGGTCACGGCTTGCCCATCGGGCATGTAGCGCATTTCCGGGTCCTGACCCAAATTGCCAACAATCAAGAGTTTTTGATACATGGTTTGTCTCCTTCAAAAGTGATAGGGTAGATAAAAAACTTCACTTCATCCGGCGCGATAGCGCCCAGCGTCAGCCCTACCAGCCCCTTTGTCTAGCGCATTCCCTTTGCCCCACCGGAAAAAGAAAAAGACGGCTACCAGCCCTTTCGGGCCGATAACCGTCTTGATGAATACCCAACAACAATCGCAACGCTGCGCCGCTACGCTGCGGCCGGTTCGAGGATGGCGTGAACGTTGCCGTCGACCACGTGCGCCCAGGCGATACGCCACTGGTCGTAGCGGATGGCGGCCAACTCGTGATCACGCTGCACGTAACCGAACAGGTTGCCATGGGGCGTGCGCGTCACCACGCGGTCATTGTCCGTGACTTCAGTGGTCAGCATCATGCCCCGGAACCGGTCCTGCACAAAGTCGGCTATACGGGCTTTGGCCTGGTCACGCTCGGCGAGCGGCACGTCGCTCATGCGGGTGTACTGACGGCCGTTTCGTGAATTCAGCCAATTTAGCCATACCCCATTCAGCCTGACCGGCACCCCGGCAGAGCGGACAGCAGGCGCATCGTCGTAATACAGAACAGCACCGGCAGCCGTCCACACCGGCTCGCCCAACAGACCAATGTGGCGCAGTGCATCCAGCATCTGGTGAGCAATACCGGGTTCCCGACCGCCCTCCGCACGCTGTGCGCCCAACTGCCAGACAAGCGCATCGCGCACCGGCTCGCCGTTTTGTGGCCCCTGCGCATACAGGTAAGCCGCCGCACCCAACAGCACAAACGGCCGTTTCGCCTCCGGCCACTGCTGCAAGAACTGGTCACTGGCGGCACGGGCAGCATCGAAATCTGAGTCGTCCACGTCACCGCTGGTGCCGATAGACTGGCGCATCACCTGGCTGTAAGCCCGGCGCAGCTCCTTGCCCACATGCAGCCAATCACGGCCGTATTCAAAGAGGGGCAGGGGCGGGCATGCTTCAGCCGCCAGCGCTTCCACGTCAGCCCAATACTGCGCCTTGTGCATCTCCAGCGCACTGGCCAGCGTATCCAGCCAATGGGCAGACTGGCGACCACTTTCTGCTCCGTTCGCCTGCGGCCGCAGCCATTCCGGCAGCCGGTCCCGCAGCACGTTCGGCATGGCGCGGTTGGCATTCGCCTGGCCATGCTTGACCATGCGCGTGATGGCCATCTGGTTCCACTGTTTGACGGGTGCCAGGTTCAACCCGGTCTTCACTGAGCCATCGATGACCGCTTCCAGCGTCGCCGGCAGATGGTCTGGTAAACGGCCGTAAATGGCCCTGCACATCATCAGCGCATTGCAGTGCGCTCCCAACACACCCTGGTTAGCCGCCGCCCGCTGAATGGTTGACGCCATCGCCGCGACGGAGTATGATACCGTTGTTCTAGCACAGTCTCTTGCTTCCGTTAATTCGCCGTACTGATAGTTGGCGCTATCAATGCGGTTCGGGAGCAGGCGGCTTTGCATTTTGGGGTAGGAAAGCTGGCGACCACCTGGCGTTTCCCATTCGATGGTGTGACTGGCGTCTGTTGACTGCAGCACCACGTACTCGCCCAGCTGATTGGGACTACGCCAGATGAGCAACTTGCGACCGCCGTTGTCGGACACATCGCTGAAGGGCATCACCCAGACCGCATCATCGCCGTCACAACCACCCAGCACATCCACAATGGTATTTAACCAATCCTGGTCATTGACCCAGGCCGTGGCACAGGTGGGATCCAGTTCGATATGCCCTGTCGGCACCTGCCGGTTGCCGACGGCCGCCGGGAAGATGTAGTAGCGGCCGCCCGGCGCGGGACAGCGCAGCTTGCTGGCACGGCTGCCGAGCCGCTTGAGATGCTGCCTGGCCACCGCTTTCACCATCCCGGCAAACCACATCAGGCTGCCGCCGCTGGCGATGTACTCGCCCACGTGCCAGTCGGACAGAGAATCCAGGTCGCTGACAGAGTCCACATCGTAGAGGCGGTTGAGGATGCCGGCCAAACGGCCGTTGCCAATCCCCTCCAGAAACAGCGCACTTTCCATCCCTGCCCAGGCCAGCAGATGTTCCGGCTGGAAGAAGGGGTGCAGGTTGATGATGCTCTGGATGTCCAGGCACA
>CALBTC010000273.1 GCA_937967805.1 uncultured Anaerolineaceae bacterium | reverse complement strand
GTTTTGTAAAAAACTCAAGGAGATAAAAATGAAAAAAGTTGCTTTAAAATTAGTTGTAGCTGTTGCCCTGCTCTTTGGTCTGGTAGTACCCGCCGTGTCCGCCGACGGCAGCCAAACGATTGTGGAAATTGCCTCAGGCGATGATCGTTTTGAAACGTTGGTAGCCGCGGTCGTAGCTGCCGACCTGGCTGAGACGCTCTCTGGCGGCGAGTGGACCGTTTTTGCGCCCACCGATGACGCTTTCGCCAAGCTGGGACTGAACGCCGATAACATCGCCGCCGCTTTTTCCAAAGAAGAGCTGACCGACATTCTGCTCTACCATGTGATTTCCGGTGAGGTTTCCTCAGAGAAAGCCAAAATTGTGTTGGGCGATGTGACGATGGCCAATGGCGCCATTGCCGGGCTGAAGTTCTTTGCTGGCGACATCTACGTGAACGATGATTCCAAAGTGATCATTCCCGACATTGACGCTTCCAACGGCATCATTCACGCCGTTGATACCGTTATCCTTGGCCCCTGGCCTAAAGAAGCCGCCGATTCTGGCAGCAGCAGCACCGGTTCCGATGCTGCCGCTCCGGGCACGATTGTGGACATTGCCGTGAACGACGGCCGTTTTGATACCCTGGTTGCGGCCGTAACGGCTGCCGGCCTGGCTGAGACGCTCTCCGGCGGCGACTGGACCGTCTTTGCCCCCACCGACGCCGCCTTTGCCAAACTGGGCCTCAATGCCGATAACATTGCCTCTACCTTTAGCGAAAGCGAATTAACCGACATCCTACTCTACCACGTCATTGAAGGGGAAGTTTTCTCTGACAAAGCCCTGACCCTGCTGGGTGACGTCACCATGGTTAATGGCCAGAAAGCCGGTCTGAAATTCTTCGAAGGTGACATCTACGTCAATGATGATTCCAAAGTCATCATTGCCGACATCAATGCAAGCAACGGCGTTATCCATGCCGTCGACACAGTTATTCTCGGCCCCTGGCCCAAAACAGAGTAACCTTCCTTCCTGATGTACCGTTAAAAAGAGAGCATTGCCCCATCTGATTCCACTGGTCCCGGCAATGCTCTCTTTTTCTACATGAATCCTTTAAGGGCTTTTCAGTAGTCAAAAAATGGGACGTGGACAAACGCCGATTACGCAGATAGAACAAAAAATCTGCGTTTATCTGCGTTCATCAGCGTCCTAATTCATATAGAAGCTGGACTACTGAAAACGTTATTTTACTACTGATTGACATGGTAGAACATCCGTTTCGTGATACAATTCGCAGACGAATAAGACCCGTTTTTGCTTAGTTACAAAAGGATTTTCATGTCGAAAAACCAGCTTGTTCTCATAGATGGCCACGCCCTGGCCTACCGCATGTTTTTTGCCCTGCCGCTGGAAGCATTTACCACCAAAAGTGGCGAGCCCACCAACGCCACCTTTGGCTTTATCCGCACCGTGCTGGATTGGATTCTAGCCGACGATCCGCCCAAATATTTTGCCGTCAGCTTCGACTTGGGCCGTACCTTCCGCGATGATTTGTTCGAAGAATACAAAGGCACCCGCGAAAAGATGCCCGACGAGCTGCGCCTGCAAATTGAGCGCATCAAAGAAGTAATCAAAACGCTCAATATCCCCATTTTGGAGCTGGAAGGGTTTGAAGCCGACGATGTATTGGGTACCGTGGCTCGCCAGGCTAAACCTTTGGGCGTGCCGGTACACATTATCACCGGCGACCGGGATTTGTTGCAGTTGGTGGATGACAATACCCGCGTTGAGCTGCCCACGCGCGGCAGCCGCCCCTCTGAGGTGTTTGATGTGCAGGGAGTGGTTGATTATTTTGACGTCCGGCCGGATCAGGTCGTCGATTTTAAGGCGCTGGTAGGCGACAGCAGCGATAACATTCCGGGAATTAAAGGGGTGGGGGCCAAAACGGCCGCAAAACTCCTCAACGAATACGGCACTCTGGACAACATCTACGCCAACGTCGATGCCATCAAAGGGGCCATGGGCAAAAAAGTAGCCGCCGGCAAAGAAAGCGCTTACCTCAGCCAGAAGCTGGCCCGCATTGTCACCGACGCCCCCATCACGCTCGAATTGGACGCCTGTGTGGCCGCTGATTTTGATCCGAACGCCGTATTGGACATTTTCCGCGAGCTGGAGTTCCGGTCTCTTTCCAACACCCTGGTAGAAGGTCTGGGCGAGCGGGACGATATCACCGAGCCGGAATCCCAAACGAAGCCGACCGAAACGGTAATTGTGCGCACCCAGTCGCAGCTAAAGGACCTGGTACAGGAGCTCAATGCGGCCAAGCTCATCTCTTTTGACGTAGAAACAACCGGCCTGGACAATACAACGGCCGAATTAGTCGGCATCTGCATCGCGGTCAAGCCTCCCGTAGGTTACTATATCCCCGTTGGGCACCTGGCCAACGCCGCGCAGAGCAGCAGTGGGCAAATGTCCCTCTTCGCCGGCGAAGCCAAGCTGGCCGAAGGGCAGCTCCCCTTGCAAACCGTTCTGGATACGCTGCGCCCGCCGCTGACCGATGCCAAAATCGGCAAGGTGGCCCACAACGCCAAGTACGACTACACGATTCTGGATCGCTACGATTTACGCGTTACCCCCATCACCTTCGACACGATGATTGCCGAATGGCTCACCGATCCGGCGACCAAGCACAAGGGGCTGAAAGATTTGGCGCGCCATCGCCTGGGCGCAGAAATGACGGAAATTGAGCTGCTCATTGGCAAGGGCAAGGCACAAAAAACGTTTGCCGAAGTGCCTATCGAAGAAGCTGCTCCCTACGGCGCTGATGACGCGGTGATGACGCTGCGTTTGGTGCCGCCGCTTAAAAAAGAGATCAAAGAGAAGAGCCTGGAAAAAATTCTGGATTTAGAAATGCCGCTCATTCCGGTGCTTTCTTCGATGGAGCAGGAAGGCATCGGCGTCGATTTGGATTTCTTCCGGCAAATGTCGCAGGAGTTGGACGGCCGTTTGCGCCAACTGGAAGCTGAGATTCACGACATTGCCGGGGAACCGTTTAACATCAACTCCACCCAGCAGCTCAGCGATATCTTGTTCAAGAAGCTGAAATACCCGGTAGAAGGTCTCTCGAAAACGCGCAGCGGTTATTATTCCACCGCCGCCAACGTGCTGGAAAGCTTAAAAGAGACGGAGCAGGAGAAAAAAACCGGGCTGATCACGGCGATTTTGGAGTATCGCGAATTGGGCAAGCTGAAGAGCACTTATGTGGATGCCCTGCCGGAGTTGGTGAATGAGACAGACGGCCGTATCCATACCAGCTTCAACCAGACCGGGGCCATCACCGGGCGGATCGCCAGCAGCAACCCCAATTTACAAAATATCCCCATCCGCAGCGAGGTAGGGCAGCAAATTCGCCGAGGTTTCGTCGCGAAACCAGGACACATCTTCCTGGCTGCCGACTACTCTCAAGTGGAGCTGCGCATTTTGGCCCACATCAGCCAGGACGAGGCGCTGCTGGAAGCGTTTCACCAGGATCAGGACATTCACCGCACGACGGCAGCGGCCGTTTACAACATTGGCCTGGATGACGTCAGCTACAACCAGCGCCGCTTCGCCAAAGCGGTCAACTTTGGCCTCATTTACGGCATGGGCGCCTTCCGCCTGGCCCGCGATTCGGAACTGACGCTGGCCGAGGCCGAAAATTATATTAAAGATTACTTTGCCCGCTTCCCCGGCATCCAAAAATATCTGGATGAAACCAAGAAAAAGGCCCACGACGACGGGTACGTAGAAACGCTGCTGGGGCGACGGCGCTACTTCCCCGTTTTCAAGATGCCGGCCAGCGGCAGCAACATCCAGGCCCGGCTGCGGGCCGAACGGGAGGCGATCAACCATCCCATCCAGGGCACCGCCGCCGACATTGTAAAAATTGCCATGCTTAACCTGCACGAGAAGCTGGCCGATTACCGGGCCAAAATGCTGCTGCAGGTACATGATGAGCTGCTGCTGGAAGTTCCCGAAGATGAGCTAGACACAGTGCGGGAGATAGTCGTCAGCACGATGTCTGGGGCCTTTAGCCTGGATGTCCCCTTGAAGGTGGATGCCAGTACGGGGTATAACTGGTTGGAACTCAAAGAATAGTCTTGAGTTTGACGATGAACTTATACTCGAAAAGGAATCTCAATTTGTCACCATCGGGAGGGCGGGAGTTCAAGCGTATGGATTCTCGCCTTCGCGGGAATGACAGATAATTTCTCGTAACCATTTATGAACAATATCGACCAACTTCCTCGACGTGGCAACCGATTTTCTAAGGCAGTGGCTAAATTCCTTTTTCGGATTTTTGGCTGGCAGGTGAAGGGAACGTTGCCCAACCTGCCCAAAATGGTTGTCATTGGCGCGCCTCACACTTCTAACTGGGATTTCCCGCTGGCGATGACGCTCATTTTTTATTTGGGCGTGCGCTTTAATTGGATGGCCAAGAAAGAGTTCTTCGTTGCCCCATTTTCCTCCATTTGGCATTGGCTGGGCGGTGTGCCCATTGATCGCAAGGCAGGAACCGGCGTCGTGGGGCAAACGGTTGAGGCGATTGAGGAGCGAGCCAAAATTGTGCTGGCGATTGCGCCAGAGGGTACGCGCAGCAAGGTGGCACGCTGGCGCTCTGGCTTTTATCATATTGCCGAAAATGCCAATATTCCCATCGTGCCGGTGTTGGTGGATTACGGCCGTAAAACCCTCACCATTACCGACCCATTTATTCCCACAGGGGATGTCGAAGCCGATATGCCGCTCATCCAGGCGCGGTATGCAGGCATCACTGGCAAAAATCGCGACCAGTTTTAACCGATGAGTTTAACCAGACGCTCTCCAGATTTAGATCCAGTTCATGCCCCCGTACTTGGAAAAGCCATTCCACGTTGGGGCAATAAATTGATGTGCAAAGTTGCCCGTGGCCTGCTGCGGCTGGCCGGCTGGCGCTTTGCGGGGGATGTGCCCAACTTGCCTAAGATGGTGCTCATTGGGGCGCCGCATACCTCCAACTGGGATTTTGTGCTGGCGATGGTGGCGCTGTTTGCCTTGCAGGTGCGTGTTTACTGGCTGGGCAAACATACCTTTGTCAATGGGCCGCTGAAGCCGCTGCTGCGCTGGTTGGGCGGTGTGGCGGTGGACCGGCGGGCAGCCTCCGGCGTAGTGGAGCAGACGGTGGATGAAATGCAGCGGCGCGAGCAATTTTTGCTGGGGCTGGCTCCGGAAGGGACGCGCAGTCTGGTGCGCCGCTGGAAGATGGGCTTTTTCTATATTGCCCAGTCGGCCAGCGTACCCATTGTGCCGGTGGCGCTGGATTACGGCCGTAAAACCATCGCTATCGGTAAACCCGTTAACCCAGAGATTGGCGAAACGGCCGTCTTGGCCCAACTGCGCACCTTTTACGATGGCGTCCAGGGCAAGTATCCTCACCAATTTTCTGTAGAAAGCATCCAGCCCAGGCTGAGAAACGGGTGAAAATCGGCTTAATCAATTTTGATCTCCTCAGTTCGTGATACAATCCCCTGTTTCAATCTGAAAACGATGGATGATTGTTGCTGCCGGAACGGCCGTATCGCTGTTCCGGCCTTTTTGTGAAATGTGACCTGACAGGTCTCCTCGGGCAAGAGCCTCAAATGTTTAAAAAACCTGTCAGGTCTGCGTAGGTCCTATGAAAGTTGGAACCAGAAGGAGAATCAAGTGAGAATACATTTAACCAACGCCCAAAAATGGACGACGCTCCTGCTTTGGGCTGTACTGTTCGGCCTGTTTGTGGCTGCTTGTGGCCCTGCCACGCCTCAGGAGGCCGAGACCGATACCGACTCCGCCGGCACAACCAGCGAAGAAACAGACAGCGGCGAAGAAAGCGCCGAGACAGGCTCGCGCGTGACGGCGTCCGGCCTGGAATACATCGAAATTGAAGCAGGCACCGGCCCGCGCGCCCGGCCCGGCGACCAGGTGGCCGTTCACTACACCGGCACGCTGGAAGACGGCACCGAATTCGACAGCTCCGCAGGGGGCGAACCGATAGAGTTTGTTTTGGGTCAAGGAAACGTGATTCAAGGTTGGGATGAAGGTATTGCCCTGATGAATGTAGGCGGTAAAGCCCAGCTCATAATTCCACCTGATTTGGGATATGGTGCCCAAGGTTTTGGCCCTATTCCGGGTGACGCTACGCTTTACTTTGATGTCGAGCTGGTTTCTGCCGAGCCGATCCCTACTGTTCCGCCGCCACCGACGGCCGAACCCCCCACATTTGTCGACCCGGATGATTACACCGTGACCGACAGCGGGCTGCAATATTACCTTCTGGAAGAGGGCGACGGAGACATGCCGGAAACGGGTGAAGTTGCCTCGGTTCACTTCACCGGCTGGATTCAGGATGGGCAACGGTTTGCCCAATCTCAAGAGGGTTTACCGATAGACTTTATCGTGGGTGAAGAGGAGATTTTGCCCGGCTGGGATGAGATGGTTGTGTTGATGCAGGTTGGCGACGTGGTGCAATTTGTTTTGCCGCCAGAGCTTGCCCTGGGTGAAGAAGGGGCTCCAAATGGGGTCATTCCGCCCAACGCCACGCTTGTCTTTGAGATGGAGCTGGTTGAAATCAAACCACCGCCACCGACACCCACACCCGCACCGCCACCGGTTAGCGTCGAAGAGTCAGAATACACCGTCACTGACAGCGGCCTGAAGTTCTTTACGATTACCGAAGGGTCTGGGGAACTGATCGAGAGCGGCGACCAGGTTACGCTGCATTATAGGATGTGGGATGAAGAAGGCAATCAGATCGAATCTTCTTACGATTTTGGGCAGCCGGTCCCGATAGTGGCTGGTGCTGGCGTTGCCGGCCCCGGTTGGGATGAGGCATTGCTTATGATGAGTTCCAGCAGCAGGGCGCAGTTTGTGCTAACGCCGGAGCTGGCCTATGGTGACCAGGCAGCTAATGCACCTACTGAAGGCAACTTGATTTTTGAAATTGAAATCGTAGATGTGATAAAAGCTGAGACGGAATAATGAAAACAGACAGCGGTTTGCAATACATCGAAAAAGAAGCAGGTAGTGGCAAAGCGCCCAAGCGGGGTGACCGTGTGGCGGTTCATTACGTCGGCCGTTTGGAAAACGGCAAAGAGTTCGACAACTCTGTGAAGCGCGGCCAGCCGATTGAGTTTAAGCTGGGCACCGGACAGGTGATTCCCGGCTGGGATGAAGGCATTGGTTTGATGAAGGTGGGCGGTAAAGCAACGCTCATTATTCCGCCGGACCTGGGCTATGGTGCCAGAGGCGCGGGCGGCGTGATTCCGCCCAATGCCACCCTCATCTTCGATGTTGAGCTGGTGGATGTAAAATAAGTCCAACAAAAGTGGCAGGGCCTCAAGGCTTTGCCACTTTTTTGTTGTTTTTTTCCTTTATGTTCCAAGGTGCGTTGTATGGATTCCCGCCTACGCGGGAATGACAGTTTAGGTTCGATTATTTTTTGCATCAGCAAAAGGTTCTGACAGCGATGAACCAGCGTTTGCGTGAGTTAGCGGTTCTGTTTTTGCGGCTGGGCGTGACGGCGTTTGGCGGTCCGGCAGCGCACATCGGCATGATGGAGGATGAAGTGGTGACGCGGCGCGGCTGGCTGAGTCGCCAGCACTTCCTGGACCTGGTGGGCGCCACCAGCCTGATTCCGGGGTCAAAATCCACCGAAACGACGATGCACATCGGCTATGAGCGGGCTGGTTGGCGCGGCCTAGCGGTTGGTTTGATGGTGGCCGTGCTGGGCTATTTGTTGTCGTTGGTTGGTTAGTGTAGGTAAATAGCGCGCTATTGCCCTACAGTGGCGAAACTCTCGATTAGGGCGAAAAAATTTCCAGGGAGGGGAAGGTGTAAACGGCCGTCTCCCCAAAGTTCTCGCCAAACAGTCCCAAGTTTCGCGTAGGCAGCGAGTGGACTCCCTGCCATAAAAGCTCCCGGTTGATTCGCACCGTTATTTCTTCCCCTTGTATATCGATCCAGATTTCGTTGGGACTTTCTTCCAGCCGAACGTGGGGCCAGGGCTGCCAGGGGAGGACGGCCGTATCACCCTGCTGCACCAGCACATAGCCCAGCGGTGAAATGGCCACGATGAATCGGCTATTTACATCACCTAGCGCCAGCCCAACGCCGCTGTCTAAACTGCCGGATTGGTAAACGGCCGTTCCCCGCAGCGAAAAATCTCCCTCAGGCAGCGGCTCATCCAGCCAGGTAATCGTTTGCCCTGGTTCGTTCACCGTCAGACTTGTTTCCGGCAGGGTGGTTTGCCGCGCACCAATTGGCTTGGGATCAAATACGCCGGACGCGATGAGAATGATGAGAAAAACGGCCGTGGCCAAAAGATAAGCCAATATACTGCGTAGAGATAGCTTCATGAGTCCGCCAACTGTTTTAGAAATGATCCAGGCTAAAAGCGCGGGCAAAGCCTTGCTGGGGCAAAAATTTGGCTGCTAATTTGCCCCGCTGCCTCGAAAAAAGTGACAGCCGTAACGTTGTTAACCGCTACCGTCTCGGTTAACATGGCCGGAAAATGGTTGCTGCGTATCTTTTTTCGCCTGGGCACGCTCCTTTCTTGTCGTTTGCTTTATCTTAACAAAGTTTTTTCCAGAAAAAATTGGTCTTTGGATCGATTTTTGTTTCGCGGTAAACTTGTACCCATTGCGTTCGCTTGATTAATTAAAAAGAGATGATGTCCCTCGATCCCACGCGCCGCTTCTCCAACCGAGTTGATAATTATGTAAAGTATAGGCCGTCTTATCCGACGGCCGTTCTCACCTGCCTGCAAAACGAATGTGGCCTGGCGGAAACGGCCGTTATCGCCGACATCGGTTCCGGCACGGGCATTTTGGCCCGGTTGTTTTTGCAAAATGGTAATCAGGTGTTAGGCGTGGAGCCAAACAAGGAGATGCGTGAAGCCGGCGAGGAATTTCTGGTTGAATTTCCCCACTTTAGCAGCATCAACGGAACGGCCGAAGCCACCACGCTGCCCGATAATTCTGTCGATTTTGTGACGGCCGGGCAGGCCGCCCACTGGTTTGATCGGGAAAAATCGCTGCCCGAGTTCCGGCGCATTTTACGGCCCGGCGGCACGGTGGCTTTTGTCTGGAACACGATGGCTTTTGACGCCTCGCCGTTCATGCAGGGGTACGAACAAATTACGCGGCGCTACTTCAGCGGCAAGCCCAGCCGCGAAAACGAGTTACGAAGTGGGGTGCTGGCCTATCTGGGTGAAGGGGCACAGGTACGCACCTTTGCCAATGAGCAGCAGTTTGACCTGCCGGGCCTCATCGGGCGTGTGCTCTCCACCTCCTACGCGCCGCTGGCCGGCGGTGCCAAACATGAACCCATGCTGGCGGAGTTGGCGGTGCTGTTTGCTGAGAATGTTGATGGGGACGGCCGTATCTCCTTCACCTACGTCACCGAGCTGTATTTCCGCCAATTTGCATAACTGTTGACATTTGTTCTTGAACAAGGCAAAATAGAACGCATGGTCTAATTTATCAGGAGGAAACATGTCCCGCCTGGCTTCAAGAACATCACGTTTGCGCCGTATTGAACAACTGCTGCTGCTCACCCCAGACGGTTTGCGCGCCACCGATTTGGCCGAAAAGCTGGCGGTGGATCGACGCACTGTGTACCGTGACGTCGATTTTTTGTGTGAACAAGGTTTACCGATCTGGCAGAAAGACGGCCGTTTCGGTATGAACCGCACCCGTTATCTCACCACCGTCCACCTTTCCTTCCATGAAGCCATTGCCCTGACGCTGGCCGGATTGCTGCTGGCCCGCACCATCGACGAGCGCAATCCCCACGTCACCTCCGCCCTGCGCAAACTGGCCATCACCCTGCCCAAAGCGATCTCCCCCCACCTCAAGCGCGCCGCCGACCGGGTGCAAACGCTGCACGACGGCCAACGGCAGGTAGCCGTGCTGGAAGCGTTGGCCGAAGGATGGGGCACCGGCTACAAAGTGCGCATCGGCTACCGCTCCCCCCGCAGCGGCCAACTGCGCGAGCGGATCATTGCCCCCTATGCCCTGGAGCCCACCCCCTCCGGCATTTACGTGATTGGCCACGACGATTGGTCCGACGATATTCGCACCTTCAAGCTCGACCGTCTGGAAAGCGCCACGCTGCTCAAGCGCAGCTTTACCGTGCCGGAAGCGTTTGATTTAGAAAGCCACCTGGCGTCTGGCTGGCGCATTATGGCCGGCAGCGAAATCACCGACGTGGTGCTGCGCTTCACTGCGGAGGTAACGCCCCACATCTACGAGCGGCAGTGGCACCCCACGCAAAAGCTGGAAAAAACGGAAGACGGCGGCTGCATATTGCGGGTGCAGGTGGCCCAGCCGCAGGAAATGCAGCCGTTTATTCGCAGTTGGGGTGCGCAGGTAGAGGTGCTGGCCCCCAAATGGCTGCGGGCGCAAATTGGCTCCGAACTCCAGCGCGCCGCTGCGCAATATTCTGAGCGATCTTTATAGCGAGGAGCAGAGCATCCTCAGATGCGGAGCGGATTAGCTTTGATGTTGGGTTAGCCGGTTTGTAAGCGCTGCAGGCGTTTGGCGGCTTCGGCCAGGGTTTTTTCTTCTTTGCAGAAAGCAAAGCGGGCCAGGCCGGCACCGTCTGCGGGGTTGTGGTAAAAGGCGCTGGGAGGGATGGCCGCTACGCCAATTTCTGTGTTGAGTTAGCTGCAGAATGCGACGTCATTGTCAAAGCCCAGTTTTGCAATATCGACCATCACAAAATAGGTGCCGCCGGGAATAATAGGGGAGAGCCCGGCGCTTTTTAAGGCGTCCAGCAGTAAATCTCGTTTGTGCGTGTAGAACTGGGTGAGCGCTGTGTAGAATGCTTTTGGTTGGGAAACGGCCGTCACCGCCGCCTCTTGTAACGGAGCTGCCCCACAAAACGTCATAAACTGGTGGGCGCGAAAAATAGCGCGAGACAGTTCCGGCTGGGCCACCGCCCAACCCACCTTCCAGCCGGTGACGCTAAACGTTTTGCCCAGGCTGGAAACCATCACCGTGCGGTCAGCCATGCCGGGGAAGCTGGCCAGCGTCAGGTGCTGCTGTCCGTCGAACAGGATGTGCTCGTATACCTCATCCGTCATGGCAATCACGTCATGCTGCTGGCACAAATTGGCAATCAATTTTAGCTCTGATTCGTTGAACACCTTGCCGGTGGGATTGTGTGGCGTGTTGACGATGATCAGCTTCGTTTTGTTGTTGAACAAGGCGGCCAGTTCGGCCTCATCTATTTGCCAATCCGGTGGCCGCAGCGTGTAGAAGCGGGGGTTGCCGCCGGCCATCTTAATCGCCGGCACGTAGGAATCGTAAAACGGCTCAAATACAATCACCTCGTCGCCGGGATTGACCACGCCCATGACGGTGGCAAAAATCCCTTCGGTGGCGCCGTGTAAAATGGTGATTTCGGTGTTGGGGTCCACCTGCAAACCGTAAAAATCGGATACTTTTTGGGCAACCGCCTGGCGCAAAGCGGGACGGCCGTTTGCCGGTGCGTACTGGTTAATATCATCTTGAATAGCGGCAATCGCTGCCTCTTTCATAAAATCAGGCGCGGCAAAATCGGGAAATCCCTGCCCCAAATTGATCGCCTGATGCTCGTTGGCCAACGTGGTCATCTCGTAAAAAATAGTGGTGCCAAAGCCGGCCACCCGCTGCGCCATGTAACTCATGCTGTACTCCTGATTATCCGCAGATTACACAGATTTCGCAGATTTATTTGTTGGGCATCTGTGCCATTTTCCCGGAAACTGCATTGATTATGGACATGCACCAGAGAAGTTTCCGGGAAAATGTTTGAATCTGCGAAATCTGTGGATTTTTTACAGTTGCTGTGCGAGGAATTGTGGCAGAGAACGGCCGTCTCCGCAACAGTCAAAAAGCAACGCAGTGGTTCATTGTTTTTCAGGCTGCCGGTTTTCAAGTTACAATAGCCAGACCATTATTTTTAGCACAGAAAGGAACGGCCGTGATGAAGCTAACAATTTCTTTGGGACAGATGGACGTGAAGCTGGGCGATCCGGCAGCCAACTGGGAAACGGTACAAACGATGACCGCTGAGGCCAAGCAGCGTGGTTCTGACCTGGTGGTATTCCCGGAGCTATGGTCAACGGGCTATGATTTGGAAAATGCAGTGCGCTACGCCACGCCGACGAATGAGGGGCTGTTTGCCCAGGTGGCGGCACTGGCCCAGACGCACCAGATTGCTATTTTGGGGTCGTGTTTGTCGCGGCTGGGGGACCGGCAGTTTGGCAATACGGCCGTCTACTTTGATGCCAACGGCCGTTCCCTGGGCGAGTACAGCAAGCTCCACCTGTTCCGGCTGATGCAGGAGGAGCAGTTCCTCACCGCCGGACCGCAGTCGACGCTGGTTGAGACTGAGTGGGGCAAAGCGGGCCTGACGATTTGTTACGATTTGCGCTTTCCGGAGCTATTTCGTCGCTATGCCCTGGCCGGAGCACAGCTCGTGTTTGTCCCTGCCGAGTGGCCCCATCCACGACTGGCCCACTGGCGCACGCTGCTGCGGGCTCGCGCCATTGAAAACCAGATGTTTGTCGTGGCCTGCAACCGGGTCGGCCGCAGCAAAGAAACCGACTTTTTTGGCCATTCCTGTATTGTGGATCCGTGGGGGGAGATGGTGATTGAGCTGGGCGAGGCGGAGATGTTGGGAACGGCCGTTATCGATATTGCCAAAGTCAACGAAGTCCGCGCCAAAATTCCCGTCTTTGCCGACCGCCGCCCGGAGGTTTATTAGCCGCAGAGTGCGCAGAGGAAAAAGAGAAAAAACTTTGCGTTCTTTGCGCCCTTTGCGGTGAAAATTCAGGAGCGGCCGCGCAGGCGATCCAGGAAGGAACGGCCGCCTTCGCCGCCGCCCTGCTGGTTGATTTCCCCTTCCAGGC
>CALBTC010000272.1 GCA_937967805.1 uncultured Anaerolineaceae bacterium | reverse complement strand
TTTTACCTGTTGCGTAATTCCTCTTCCAATCTGGCTTTGTAATCATCGGGCGAAAAGGGCTGTTTGGGTGGGGCTGGTGTTTCCACCACGTCCTCTTCCACTACCTCATCCACACCGGCCGCCGAAGCGCGTAAATTGCGCATGAAGCGGGTGAAGAAGAAACCGCCCAACACCACAGCCACCACCGGCAGCAGCCACAAAATCAGGTTAAAGCCGCTTTTGGGCGGATTGGCCAGCACGCCGTCACCATATTGACGGGCAAAGTAGGCCTGCACCTCTTCCGGGCTGCTGCCCTCAGCCAACTGCTGCCGGATGAGTTCGCGCCAGTCGGCACACGCCTGCGTAGGGCAAACGTCCAGCGGCGTATTTTCGCAAACGGGGCAGAACAAATCTTTGGCCACCTCGTTGACGTCATCATCGGTAACGGGCTCATCCTGGGCCAGGGCCGGTGTTGCCAGCAGCAACAGGCTCAGAAGCAGGAAGACGGCCGTTCCCAAATGTTTAGGTCGTAAAAAATTCAGCACAGTACTCCTCAAAAGTTGCCTACCAGACCCTAGGGGCTTAAAACAAACAACCAACAGTTTTTAACAGCAAACCCTTAGGGTATCCTCTACTTGTCAATTAATCAGTAGGCACGACGGCCGTACGCGGCCGCTGCACCAACGCCCGTTCTGCTGCCGGGTCTGGCCAGGCAGCAATGAGCGTGCCCAGCACAAAAATGAAGCCACCGGCCCAGACCCAGTTAATCAGCGGATTCAGGTAAATACGAAAGGTTGCCTGATCGGCTGAAGTTGGTTCCCAATTGATCATGAGCACGTAAAAATCTTCGGCGATGGTCGAGCGGGCGCTGGGAATGGTCATGGGCTGATTGGTGCGTGTGTATAGTTCCGTGCGTGGATTGAGCTGGCCGATGTAACGACCGTTGTCATACACATCCACCGTTGCTTCGGTAATGAGCAAATCATCGGGGCCAGGGTAGCGTGTAGCACCCAGGAACTGCATTTCGTAGCGGCCCAGTTCGGCCGTTTCGCCCACCGCCAGCCGAATCTGCGTCTGCTCCTGGAAAATCTCTACGCCAATGATGCCAAAAGCCATCACGATGACGCCCAGATGAATCCAATAGCCGCCGTAGCGCCGCCGGTTGCGGGCCATCAGGTTAGAAAATGCCGTAAATGGATTTTCCCCCCGCTTCACGCGCGCCCGCGTTCCTTTCCAGAACTCCAGCAGCGTCAAAATCATGGAGAAGGAAACGACCCAAAAGCCAAGCAAAGCACCCCAACCGCGAATGCCCAGGGCAAACAAAACGCCCACGATTACCAGGGCAGCCACAGCCGGCCAGCGCAGCGACATGCCAATGCGCTGGGCGCTGGAACGATACCACATGGTTAGCGGCGCCACGCCCATCAGCAGCACCAGCAGCAAGAAGAGCGGCCCCAACGCCTGTTCATACACCGGCGGGCCGACAAACCCTTTTTCTCCGGTTACCATCTCAGAAAAGATAGGGTAATTGGTAAACAGGAACACAATCAGTAGAATGGCTAAAATCAGGAAGTTGTTGTACAGGAAAGCGGCTTCGCGAGAGATAAGCGAGTTTAACTTATTGGCCGTGCGCAGCTCTTCGCGCCGGTTCAACAACCAGTAAGCAGAAAAGACAAACATGATGGCAATAAAGCCAAAAAACAGCGGGCCAATGGCCGATTGGGCAAACGAGTGTACCGAGGAAATGACGCCGCTGCGTACAATAAAGGTGCCATAAATCACCAAACAGTAGGTGAGCAGGATAAGGGACATGTTCCACATCTTAAACATGTTCCGCTTTTCCTGAATCATCACCGAGTGGAGGAAAGCGGTGCCGGCAAGCCAGGGCATAAACGATGCGTTCTCCACCGGGTCCCAGGCCCAATAGCCGCCCCAGCCCAGCACATCGTAGGCCCACCGGCCGCCTAAAATCAGCCCCAAACTCAAGAAGAGCCAGGCCACCAGCGTCCAGCGGCGCGTAATTTTGATCCAGACATCATCCAGCTTGCCGGAGATGAGCGCCGACATGGCAAAGGCATAGGGGATGGTAAAGCCGACAAAGCCCAGGTAAAGCATCGGCGGATGAATAATCATGCCGGGATGCCGCAGCAGCGGGTTCAGGCCATTGCCGTCGGCCGGCACAGCCGCCAGACGGACAAAGGGATTTTCTACAAAAACAGAGATGGCGATAAAGAAAATCTGGGTAAAGCTGGCCACCATAATGGCGTAAGGCATCAACTCTTTCTGTTTGCGCCAGTTGCGGGCCATGGCGGCGGCCGTAAATGCCGCCAGCAACAGGTTCCAGAACAGCAAGGAACCAGCCTGCCCGCCCCACAGCGCCGTCACCTTCAAATAAGTGGGCATCTCCAGGCTGCTAACGCGCCAGACATACTCCACAGAAAAATCACTGGTCACCAGGGAGTAAACCAAAAGCAGGGAGGAAATGCCAATGAGAGGCAGCGTGGCGATGGTGGCGTTGCGGGCGCTTTCTACCCAGCGGGGTTGGTCGGTGTGACGGCCGTAATAAGCTGCCACTGCTGCATAAATGGCGGCAGCAAACGCCAAAAGTAAAGCAAGATAACCTATATCGGGAATCATCTATCTCTTCCTAACTACCCATTCGGGTCTCTAGCTACACCGTCCGGATGATCGGCCGGGTCCAGCTCTTCATAACGGGTGGGGCATTTCAACAGCAAGCCACCGGGATTAGCGATAAACTCACCGTTTTGGTTGGCGCTGCCTTCTACCAGCGCCT
>CALBTC010000271.1 GCA_937967805.1 uncultured Anaerolineaceae bacterium | reverse complement strand
CGAGCGAGGTGTTAAACTCGCCGCTTTTCTGGTTGTAGATACGCGTGCCGATCAGGTCGGCCGGAACCAGATCGGGCGTGAACTGGATGCGTTGGAACTCACCACCAATCGCGCCGGCCAATGTTTTGATGGCCATCGTTTTGGCCAGGCCGGGCACGCCTTCGACCAAAATGTGCCCCCGCGCCAGCAGAGCGACGATCAATCGCTCCAGTAAATTGTCCTGCCCTACGATAATCTTTTTAACTTCGTAGAGGACGCGCTCCATGGGTTTGTCGCTGTCTGGCCTGGGGGTGAAAGTCATGGTTTGCTCCGGTTGTTGTGGCGATTAGGACTGGCAGTCCTAACTCAAAATTTTCAGCAATAGTTTGTTATCAGGACTGCCAGTCCTGACCCGTAATCAGTAACGCGGCGCGCCGGCCGCACTAGCCGCCGTGGTAATGGGCACGGCAAAGCCAATGCCGATGAAAAAATTTTGCTCAGATGGGTTGGCTAATGCGGTCACAATGCCGACGACTTCGCCTCTGCGGTTGAGCAGGGGGCCGCCTGAATTGCCGGGGTTGACGGCCGTATCAAACTGAATCAGCCCGGTTAACTCCAGTTCATCATTGATCGGCAAAGTCCGGTCAAAGCCGGAAATGACGCCGGCGCTCATTGAACCGGCCAGCCCCAGCGGATTGCCCACGGCGTACGCTTCATCGCCAACGCGCATGGCGTTGGGATTGCCCATCACGGCGGGTACGATGATTTCCGGTGGTTCGGTGGGGGCGAGGACAGCAATATCGTTTTCTGGTTCGGCGGCGACGAGAACGGCCGTTGTCCGGCCACCATCCGGGTAATAGATTTCAATCTCCTCAGCCCCCGCCACCACGTGCAGCGCCGTCAAAATGTCGGCACTGTCGTTGACAATCACGCCACTGCCGACGCCCGTGCCCTCTTCACCGGCCTCGTCTCTGCCCGAGGTGCGAATGAGCACCAACGAGGGCAAAATCACCTGGTACACCTGCGCCGAGTAGGACAGCGGCGGCGTGGCTGAGGCCATCGTATCGACCACAATCTGGTCAACTTCACTGTCTGTTAGGGGAACGGGATCGGGGTAGAAATAAGAATAAAGCAACACGCCCAGAAACGCTGCCACGATGCCCGCCGCAAAAGGCCAGCCGCGCCGCAGCCAAATTTTTGCCTTGCCCAACCAGCGAGCCGTGCGGGTTTCTTCTGTTACCGTGCCGGATTGCTCTGCCATAAGCGAAAAGGGTTGCTTTAATCTTCCAGGACGTTTTTTATTATAGTGGAATCCTATTGAGATAGTGTGAACGTTTGTGAAGAAAACCAGACTGAAACACAAAAATCGGACTCTTGCCCACTTTTAACATTAGCAAAAGCCCGACATCTCGTCTTCATTGAATCGCATCTCTGAAAAACAAAATAACCTCAATTGTCATTTCGAACGAAGTGAGAAATCTTTCTACTGGCTGCATCGTAAGATTCCTCGTTTCACTCGGAATGACAATTGAGGCATTACGGAATCCACTTGATGTCTTTGAAGTTAGGCTTGCGCTTTTCCAGGAAGGCGTTACGTCCCTCTTTGGCTTCGTCCGTCATGTAGGCCAGGCGGGTGGCTTCCCCGGCAAACACCTGCTGCCCCACCATGCCGTCATCCGTCAGGTTCATGGCAAACTTGAGCATTTTGATGGACGTGGGCGACTTGGCCAGGATCTCCTGCGCCCATTGGTAGGCGGTATCTTCCAGTTCGTCGTGGGGCACGACGGCGTTGACCATGCCCATTTCGTACGCTTCTTGCGCCGAGTAGCTGCGCCCCAGGAAGAAAATCTCGCGGGCGCGTTTTTGGCCCACCATCTTGGCCAGGTATGCGGAGCCATAGCCGCCATCGAAGCTGGTGACGTCGGCGTCGGTTTGTTTGAAGATGGCGTGTTCTTTGCTGGCCAGGGTAAGGTCGCACACTACGTGCAGGCTGTGGCCCCCGCCCACGGCCCAGCCGGGCACCACGGCAATCACCACCTTGGGCATGAAGCGCATCAACCGCTGCACTTCCAGAATGTTGAGGCGGGGCATGCCTTCGTCATCGACGTAGCCCTGGTGGCCGCGTGCGGTTTGGTCACCGCCGCTGCAAAAGGCGTAAACGCCATCTTTGGTCGAGGGCCCTTCGCCGGAGAGCAGGACCACGCCGATGGCGGTGTCTTCACGAGCGTCGAGGAACGCTTCGTGCAGTTCGGCCACCGTTTTGGGGCGGAAGGCGTTGCGCACGTTGGGCCGGTTAAAGGCGATGCGGGCCACGCCGTCCGATTTTTTGTAGGTAATATCTTCGTATTCTTTGACTGTTTTCCAGTTGGGTTTATTGGTCATTGATTCACCTTTGATAATAGATCTTGCTTGTTGTAGCCGCGGTTTCTTACCGTGCACTTTTTACGCGGTAAGAAACCGCGGCTACGTGGGAGTTGTCATGCTGAGCGGAGCGAAGCATCCCTACGGACATCATTAATCGCGGGCATGGTGTTTGCAAGATGGTCTTCCGAGGGATTCTTCACTTCGTTCAGAATGACAGGTTAAGGTCAACAAATTTACATAAACGCCTGAATGCCGGTTTGGGCGCGGCCCAGGATAAGCGCGTGGATGTCATGGGTGCCTTCGTAGGTGTTGACGGCTTCCAGGTTCATCATGTGGCGGATGACGTGGAATTCGTCGGAGATGCCGTTGCCGCCGTGCATGTCGCGGGACATGCGGGCGATGTCCAGCGCCTTGCCGCAGGAGTTGCGCTTGACGACAGAGACCATTTCCGGCGTCGCTTTGCCTTCGTCCAGCAGCCGCCCCACCCGCAGGGCTCCCTGCAAGCCGAGGCTGATTTCGGTGAGCATGTTGGCCAGTTTAAGCTGGATGAGCTGGTTGGCGGCTAACGGCCGTCCAAACTGCGTCCTGTCCAGCGTGTATTGACGAGCCGCGTGCCAGCAAAACTCGGCCGCGCCCAGCGCCCCCCAGGAAATACCGTAGCGGGCTTTGTTCAGACAGCCAAACGGCCCTTTGAGCCCCTGCACATTAGGCAGTAGATTTTCGTCAGGCACAAACACCTCATCCATCACAATTTCACCGGTGATGCTGGCGCGGAGACTAAACTTGCCCTCTGTTTTAGGCGCAGACAGCCCGTCCATGCCCTTCTCCAAAATAAAGCCGCGAATCACGCCGTCGTCGGTTTCATCGTGGCCATACACTTTGGCCCAAACGACAAAAACGTCAGCGATGGGCGAGTTGGTGATCCACATTTTATTGCCGTGCAAAATCCAGCCGCCGTCGGTTTTGCGGGCGCGGGTTTCCATGCTGCCGGGGTCGCTGCCGTGGTCCGGTTCAGTGAGGCCAAAGCAGCCAATTAACTCACCTGCAGCCAGCTTGGGTAAATATTTTTGTCGCTGTTCCTCGGTGCCGTAGGTGTAGATGGGGTACATCACCAGAGAGCTTTGCACGCTCATGGTGCTGCGGTAGCCGCTGTCTACGCGCTCCACCTCGCGGGCGATGAGCCCGTAGCAGACGTGGTTCAGCCCGGCCGCGCCGTATTCTTCTGGTAGGGTAACACCCAGCAGCCCCATCTCGCCCATCTCGTTAAAGATGGTGCGGTCGAAGGTTTCGTGCCGGTGGGCTTCCAGCACGCGGGGCATGAGCTTGCCCTGGCAGTAATCGTGGGTGGAGTCGCGGATCATGCGCTCTTCGTCGCTGAGCTGGTCGTTGAGCAGGAAGGGATCGGCCCATTTGAAAGTTGGTTTAGTCATGGTTGCCTCCTAAAAAAATTAACGCAGAGACGCAGAGGCGCAGAGAAAAGGGAATCTGGCCATCTACGCAAATTTGTTCTTCACTAGCGAATAATTCTGAAAATAGGACACAGATTTCCACAGATTTTGGATCATAATCAGTGTGCATCTGCGTTAATCTGTGTCCCATTCTATTCCAAAGATAAAAGCCGTAGCCAAATCTGTTTCAAATGCTATGCTCTGAATGAATGGTATCTGGGTTTGGGGGAGCTGACCAAAATTCAGCGGTTGAGTCTGGCGAGAGCATTGTTGATGAAGGTGTTGAGGTTTTGGCGGATGGTTTGTGGGGTAATGTCGCTACGGCCGTATCCCGCAAAATAATCAGCAAACCCGGCCAAATCATCCCCCACCAGCCGAATCTGGCGCAGCGCGGCGCACAAATCCCAGTAGGGCAAGGCAGCATAATCGAGCGGCATTTGCTGCTGGTAGTGATGAGTAAAACTTTCGAGCGCTTGTGGCCCAAAAATCCAGGCAATTTCAGAGCGGCTTTGGGCGAGGTCGATAAGCGGGTCGCCCAACAGAGCATCTTCCCAATCGATAACGGCCGTTGGCTGTCCATCGCGCCATAAGCTGTTGCCCGGCCAAAAGTCGCCGTGCAGCAAAGTTTGCTTGTTTTGGACTTTTGGCAAATTTGATGGGGTAAGGTTAAAACGGATTTCTGTTTCTTGGGGAAAGTGTGGGCTGGAAGACGGCCGTTCACGCTCTAGCTCTGCGCATACAGCCCCATTTTGTGGCAAGAATGTCAAATCGTATTGTGAAAGATCGAGTTGGTGAAGGCAAGCTAACTGGGTGGCTAACTGCCGCAAATGGCTATGCAAATCAGTGGGAGCGAAGCACATCTCCCCCTCAACATAATCGATAACCAGCAAGTCAGACTCACCAGATTGATCAAGCAAAAACGGCGCTGGTGTTTTAATTTCTTGTTCTTGGAGAATTTGCAGCAGGCGAAACTCTTTTTCTACCAGACGAGGGTGGGCGTGGGAGCGGAAAATCACTTTTTTTGTTTGCCCATTGTCCAACTGAATTTCCAGGGCCACCATTGAGGCTGAGATCCCGCCTGCCAGCGGCCAGACATACAAAAGCCGGCTGTGGGGAAATGCTTTTTGGATGAGCGTGGTCAATGCTTGGGTGTCTGGCGGCCGGCTCATGGAAAACATTTAAGAACAATCATTGGGGACGGCCGTACAGCCACCAAAACTCCGGCTGCGGATAAGCAGGCTGCCACGCTTCGGGCCAGACAAACGGGCCGCTTTGCCAGCGCGCTTGCAGTGCTTTGTCCTGTTGTCTAACGGTCTCCACCAGCGACGGATTCAGTTTATAGGGCGGCTGCTGCATTTCGTTCACCAGCGCCGCCATGATGGCCCGCACTTCAACCCGAGCGCCATAGTTGGCCGTCGCGGCTGCGCCATCGCCGGCAACATCGCGCAAATATTCGCTCCACTGCCGAATGCGGGCCTCTAATTCCGTATGTGCCCGCTGCTCGGTGCGGACCACCCACTTGGAGACGGCCGTTTCAAACGTCTTAATGGCTGCAGAAAGCTCGGCCCGCTGTTCACTGGTGAGCAAGGTATGTAGCGTCGTCAACCGATGCTGCCGCAGCCAATAACCGCCGAGGGTCAGTTTTGGCATGTTGCTGTACTGCATAGACCAAAACAGCGTCTCGCTCATCAAATAAGCTTCCATTTGGCCAGCCATCTCTTGCAAAATAGCTAAATCTTGAGCCAGTTTCTCATTACTATCTATCACGCAATATCTCCTTTGGAATTTTTAATGAAGCGTGAAACGTGATTTAC
>CALBTC010000270.1 GCA_937967805.1 uncultured Anaerolineaceae bacterium | reverse complement strand
AATGAAGTTAGAGCGGCAGACGGGATTCGAACCCGTGACAAGAGCTTGGAAGGCTTATTTGATAGCCCTGCCGCTGACCTCTGGAGTTTTTAAGCTAACGGCCGCTTTCTCTCACTCTTCGTCATTGCGGGTAAACAGGCGTTTGATCGCCACGTCCTCCACCTGCTCCGGCCGGTCGCCAAAGTAAAATTCTTGCAAATCTTGCTGCTGCAAACGAACGTAGTTTTCCGACGTCGTTTTGATGTCGCTGTGGCCCAGCAGCTTGGAGACCACATTGAGCGGCATTCCTTGTTTTAGTCGCTGAATGGCAAAGGCGTGACGCGCGGCGTGGGCATTGGCCGGCTCGTTTTGCGGAATTTTGGCAGCCTGCTTTAGTTTCCAAAAAATGCCGCTGATGTACTGGGTGCTGATCGGCTTGCCGGTGAGCGTGTTCACGAACAGCATATCGTGATCCGGCACTTTGAGGACGTGCAGCAGATTGGCCCGGATTTCCAGCCAGCTGCACAGCAGCAGCCCGGTCGAATGCAGGCCGTAGTAAATTTGTTCTTTTTTGTGCCTGCGCCCCTTCTCCCAGGCCCTGGCCGCCACGTGCAGCTCGCCGTCGTCGGTCAGCCAGCAATGTGTCGTCGAGACCCGCATCGAGTTCAAGCCCCCCACCCTGGCCCCGCCTTCATAGACCCATTTTACCATCAGCGCGTCACGCGCACCGGTCACGGCCATGAGCTTGTGGTGGTTGGCATCGCTCACCCGCTTGACGCCTTTGGTCTCCTCTTCGTAGTCGAAATTGACTGGCGGCACCTGGTAGCCCAACGCCTCCAGGCGGGAGAAGACGCCGGCAACGCCACGCTTGTAATTGTTGCGCGTGGCCGGGCTCAGCGTCACCAGGTCCTCGATCTCATCCTGAAAATGATCCAGATCCACGGCCGTTACCGCGTCCAGCCGCTTGTCGCCAATGATTTCCGCCAGGCGGCGCATCGAATTTTCGTACCATTTTTTTGTAGACGCGACGACTCGCGGCCGTTTTTTAGAGATGCGACCGCCGGCCACAGAGGCGCATTCAGAGAGGAGTAGAGATTCACGCATAGGGCATCGCTCCTTAAGATTGAGTATTTGGTTACTGCTCACCTTGAGTATCACGGCCCGGAGTCGCGGCCGTTCGGATTGCGCCGTTTGGTCTGGCGGCCCGGCGCAGCCACCATTTTACATATTTTTTGTTTTGCCGCCAAAAACAGAGTACCGGGTTTTGGCGGCACGGATTTCAAAAGCGTTTCATAAGGCGCTGAAAGGATTTCAAAAGTGTTTGAGCCCTGGCAAATCGCTGTTCTGGTGGCCATCTTTGTTGCATTGGCCATCCGGGGATTTATCAAACATCGACGCGAGCAATGATGAACACCAGTCTATTTTGGGCCTACATCGCCATCGGCATGATTAGTAAATGGCTGACGATGAAGCACCCCACCCCAGGGGAAAAGTTGATCGTTTTGCCGGTGATATTCACCGGCGCGCTCATCGTCGCCTGGCTCATTCCCCGCGATCTGAATACGGCCGCCATCGTTGTGCTGACCGTCTTCCATGGCGGCGAGATTGCTGGCCGCTGGATTAGCCAGGGTATTGATAAATTGCGCGTTTTACGAGCAGTTCGCAGCGTGCGCGCCAAACTGTCACAGGTGACAAATGGCGGACCCGCTAAAGCCGACGGGTGAGGTGGTTCGCGCCCTTTCGGGTGACGCGGACCTGGACCTGGCCGGGGCAAAGCAGGCATTGCTAAAGGCCCTGACCGACGGTTCCACCGACCCGGTCGATTACGTCCGGGCCATCGGCGAGGCGCTGCTGATGCTAGAGGCGGCGCACGTGGCCGCCAGAGAGATTAATCGCATTTGTGAAAAGGCGGCCGTACGCGGGCCGTATAAAGAGTAGCTTTCTTTTTCTCCTCCTGTATTCCCGCGGCCGGGGCAATCGGCTCCGGCCGTGGGGAAGGGAAACTGTTATGAAAATTGTGCTAATCGCTTTAATTGTGCTCATCGCCGTCTGTGTTATTTCGGCCGCAATGCTCAGCAGCCAGATTTCGCGGCATGAAGAAAACGGCCGTCATGGTCCGCCGCCGGTGAAGTGAACTGCCACCACCACGCCGACCGCCGCGCCGTTATTCGCTACGCGTGGCAGGGGCCGTATCGGTGGCTGTGCTGGGAATGTTTTTGGAATTATTGGAGCTATGACAATGAACAACGCAGCAAAAACGGAACAAAAGAAGTGGACATATTGGCGGCTAACCAACCGCATGAGAGCTGCAGGCTGGCAAAACGTAGGGCGGGGCATTTACACCCACCCCGATTGCCCCGGCTTTAATTTGCAATTATTCGCCTTCGACACGGTGAACCGCTGCGAGATGTGGCACCGGTATGCCGAGGCGTGCGAAGTGCCGAGACCGGAGGATTTTAGATGAGATCGTTGATTCGTTTTGCAAGGTATGCTACAATCCACTCTGTCGAGGTTGCATCATCTACGGGGCGAGATTTTTTTATCTCCGCTTCCAATTGCATAGACTTTGTGGGCAATGATCCCACCATTTGCTATTGCGGACTCGCTCCGATGTGACCTCGACAATCACAAGGTAAATGGTGGGATTTTTGCGTTTCCGGCGCGGGAATCCAAAGGGTAGAAAACAAATTATGGAAATCGACATTAAACGAGTAAACATCTCAGAAAAGGATATTGAGGACTGGCTGTGGGAGAATCCTGCGGAGGTAGCAGAGGTTGTTAAAGGTGTTTCTCGCGTCAGATGGGTGGCTCGCCAGTACAGGGTGCCAAGCGGTATTTTGGACTTGTTGGGCATTGCCACATTCCCCTTTGGGGATGACTGGTTTGACGAGACCCCCCTGCTGGTTGAAGTAAAACATCAACCGATCACCAGTGCCGCAATAGCGCAAATCTGCCGATCCGAAACATGATTGCCGACAGCATCGAGCGGGCGGCGCGGTACCAGGAGCTTAGGGAAGGTAAGCAGGAAAAAATCTCTCCGCCCCCCGAAGGAAACGGCGACATCGCTCTACTGTCACCAGAGGGATAGATCATGGGACTCCGCGCAATCGACGCAGTACAGCGACGCAGCCAATATAACGAAGACTCACCGGAGAACTTTGCGCCTTATCGAATTATGGTAGCTATTGCCTGGTAAGCAGGTGACGACGGCGTAGCAGGCATGGCGGGCAATCACAAGGAATGCCCCAGCATTAACACGTTAGCAGAGCGAGCCAATGTTCACCGCAATACCGTTATGAATTGGCTCCCTAAACTGCAAGAGGCTGGGGAATTGACTGTCGAGAAGCACGGTAACGGCCGCGGCGCGCATCTGGTCTACACCATTTTATTACCCATAGACCCTGTAAATCTGCCTGAAGGCAAACGAAATGACACAAGTCCCCAGACTGGTGATGTACCAATAGAACAAAACGAAACCGATTTATTGGTACAAGAGATGGCCGGTATGAAACAATTATTGGTACAACAAAACGAATTATTGGTACAAGCATTGGTACAAGGTATTGGTACAAATGGTACAAGCCCCCAGACTGGCGTTGTGCACGATCCTTTTGATCCTTCTCTTGATCCAAAAGGGGAGGAATCCCCCCCTCCCCCCTTTTCAGCTGAATGGTTTGAGCAAAACAGCATCCCCAGCCCAGAAGGCGAAGAAGAGCGGGCGCTTTTAGAGCATCCGGCAACGGCCGTTTGGCTGGAAATTATTGGACGCTGGCCCACTTATCCGGGCCTGCGCCAAATTACCAAGCGGTTAGGGATTAATCCAGACCATGAAACGTTGCGGGATGTGTGGGACATCTGGCGGGCTAGCAATTACAACCTGAGTAATATTGCCGGGGTGCTTGACCGATACGAGAAAGCGTTGTCATCCAACTCTCCCGCCTCTCCTGCCCCATCCGAGCAAACCGAAGCAATGACAATACCCCACACCGGCAAGGGCTGGTGAAAATAAAAATCCCGCCGGGCTGAGTACCTGAGCAAGGCCAGCCGGGCGGGAAAGGAAACGTAAAGATGAGCATATCACAGGAATTACAAACAGCACAAACCGAACTCTTAGCCAAACGGCCGTCCACCAACGGCCACCCCCGCACCATTGCCGACCTCGACCCGGCAAAAGTGCTAACCGCAACGGCCCCGGCCGGCGAACTGGACACACCCGAACAGGCCCAACGCTCCCACGTCGCCCGCCTCATTCAGGCCGGGCCGGTGAAGCTGGACATCCTCGACACCAGCCATCCCCAGGTCAAACAGGCCGTAAAAATGGCCCGCCTGTGGGCCCAGCGCAAGCGCGACGGCTACACCGACGCCAGCCTGATCCTCTGCGGCCGCAACGGTGCCGGCAAAACCCACATCGCCCTGGCCATCTGGTGGTCGATGTGCGAGCGGGTGGTGGACGTGCCTGCAAGCCCGATGGTTTACGGCAAGCCGCTGTCCGGCTACGCGCCCCGGCCATCCGGCCGTTCTTATTTATCCAATGACCTGCTGGGCCTGATGGGGCAATCCCGCGACCCGGAAACGGGCATCACCCTGCCCACGCGCGCCGCCTCGGTCATTGGCTATCCGCCGCTGATCGTGATTGATGACATCGGCTTGGAGCAGGCCATCCCGTTCGTGAAACATGAACAGCAGGAAGACGAACGGCACGCCAGAATGTTCAAGGTGATCAACCATTGCGCCGGCAGCGTCAGCGTCATTATCACCAGCAACAAAACCTGGCCGGAGCTGAGCGCCTACATCGGCAAGCGCGCCGCCTCGCGGCTGCTGCAAATGGCCCCGGCCGTGCCGGGCACCGGTGATAGTTTTATTGTGGATATGTTTGCTGTGCCCGATTACCGGCGGCGGCAAGGGGGGCGGTGAGATTGTGATGGTTGAGCCTGTTTAGTGTAGCAGAGTAACCAAAAAAGAGCCGGCCGCCGTCAACGGCCGGCTCACCGGGAAAGGAGCAACCTAAACCCGGATTGAAAAAGTATAGCAAAAAAAGGAGCAACACATGAAAAACTTTTTAGCAGCAATCGGAATGATCGGCATTATCGCAGCCATTGTCGGCTGCGGCGTGATATTCCTGCTCGTCGGCAACATCCTCCTGGACGTAAACCGAGCCCCGTTCATTTTGGATCACAGCGTAGCCACCATCGAGGCCGCCGATTACGACAGCGGCATCCAGTTTGTGGAAACGGCCGTTTCCCGGCCAACCCCGCAACCGGTCATTATAGACCTGGTAGCCACGGCCGCGCCCCTGCCCACCTATACCCCCCTGCCCACTTACACCCCAGCACCGACCTACACGGCTGCGCCGCTGATCGATGATCGCGGCTTGCCGCCGATGGGTCCGTACTCACTGCAAGAGATTGACCGCTGCGAGGCGATTATTGTCAATGGCCAGATCGATACACTACCCAGCCCGCAGCGCGGCCTCTGTGAGCAGTACGTAGCCATGAGGAACAACCCATGAATCTCGTTAAAAGCGTAACCCCCATTTTGAAAATCATTGGCATCGACCCCGGCGAAGAAACGGCCGTCAGCATCCCAAACGTAACCCGCCCCACCCTGCCGGCTGCCATTCCGCCA
>CALBTC010000269.1 GCA_937967805.1 uncultured Anaerolineaceae bacterium | reverse complement strand
CGAGGTGGAGCATGTGCTGGCCACCCAATGCCTGCTGCAAACCAAGCCGAAGACATATGCCGTGAATGTACACGGCCGTCTCCCCGCCGGCTGCGCCTCCAAAGACATCATCCTGGCACTGCTGACCAAAATTGGCGTGGGCGGCGGCACGGGACACGTCTTTGAATATCGCGGCGAAGCGATTCGCGCCCTGACGATGGAGCAGCGCATGACCATCTGCAATATGAGCATCGAAGGCGGCGCGCGCGCCGGCCTGGTCGCCCCAGACGACACGACGTTTGAGTACATTGCCGGCCGGAAGCACGCTCCGCAAGGAGCCGCCTGGGACGAAGCGGTCGCTCGCTGGCGGCAGCTCACCTCCGACGAAGGCGCGGTCTACGATAAAGAAGTAGAGATCGACGCCAGTGCCCTGGAGCCGATGATCACCTACGGCACCAATCCGGGCCTGGGCATGAAAATCACGCAGATGATTCCCGACCCGATGACCATCGGCAACATCAGCGAGCGGCAAACGGTGGAAAAGGCGCTGGCCTACATGGATTTGCAGGCGGGCAAGCCGCTGCTGGGACATCCGGTGGACGTGGTGTTTATCGGCAGCTGCACCAATTCGCGCATTTCTGATTTGCGTGAGGCGGCGGCCATTTTTAACGGCCGTACCATCGCCGAAAACGTACGCGTCATGGTGGTCCCCGGTTCGCAGGACGTGAAAAAACAGGCCGAAGCCGAAGGGCTGGACCGCATCTTTAAAAACGCCGGCGCGGAATGGCGCGAAGCGGGCTGCTCGATGTGCATCGCCATGAACGGCGACCAGCTTCAGCCGGGCGAATACGCTGTGAGCACCAGCAACCGCAACTTTGAAGGTCGTCAGGGCAAGGGGGGCCGCACCTTCCTGGCCAGCCCGCTGACCGCGGCAGCAACGGCCGTTACCGGGCGGGTGACGGACGTTCGTAGTTTACGGTAAACGGTAAACGGTAATCGGTGGACAGCTTACCGATAACCAAAAGAGGAGAGGTAATATGGACAACCCAACCTACCAGATCAAAGTACGCTATGCTGTGGAGTGTGTGAAACATTTGCTGCCGCAGGTGGATGCAGCGACATCGCTAGTATTGGTTGGGGATTTGTCACAGTGCCGTTTAGGCAAGCTGGATGGCGTGGTACGCGAGCCGATTGCCGTGGAAAATCCGGTGTTCAGCGAGAGTTACGGCCGTCTCACCATTCCGCTGAGCGGCTTGAACAAGTACGAGCTGAAAAAGAATCAACTGCCCCGCATTGGTCTACGGCAGTGCATCAACGAGGTGCAGTTGGAACGGTACGGCCGTCTCCTTTTCCACGCCCCTAACCAGTTTAACGATCCGGCCCAGCTCAGCGACTGGTTCCGCCCCCACTTTGTGCAAGAGATGGAACACGAGGGCATCATCACCATTATCCAATCCGGCCAAGGCGCCGTGATGCGTGTGGGGGAACGGCCGTTTCGCTTCCAGTTTGCTTACCAATAATTGTTGGTAGGGGCGACTCGCGAGTCGCCCCTACATGACCAAATTTCGAGAGATTTCTATGCAACCATTTACAACCTTAACCAGTCATATGGTGGCCATTCCCACCGAAAATATTGACACGGACCAGATTATTCCAGCTCAGTTTTTGAAGACGATTAGCAAAAAAGGGTTGGGCAAAAATTTGTTCCACCACTGGCGTTACAGCGAGGACGGTTCGCCGCGCGGTGACTTTCCGCTGAATCAGCCAGAAGCGCAGGGAGCCAAAATCCTGCTGGCGGGCGACAACTTCGGCTGTGGCTCCAGCCGGGAACACGCCCCCTGGTCGCTGATGGATTTTGGCTTCCGGGCTATCATTAGCACCAGCTTTGCCGACATTTTCCGCAACAATTCGCTCAAAAACGGCCTGCTGCCCATCATCGTGGACGACGCCACATACGAGCAGCTGCTCAGCCTGGTGGCTGAAGATCCGAGTACGGAAGTCAGCGTGGATTTAGCCAGCCAGTCAGTGTCTTTGCCAGACGGCCGTTCCGTCCAGTTCCCCATCGACAGCTTCAGCAAAACGTGCCTGCTCGAAGGGCTGGACCAGCTTGGCTACTTACTTAAGCAAGCCGATGCCGTTGCCGCCTACGAGGCAGCACATCCGGCCCGCGTGAACACAAGCCAGTGAACGGTAATCGGTGACCCGTTATCGGTAATCGGTCAAAATTTCTGTCACCGATTATCGGCCACCGATTACCGATTACGGAAAAAGGTAACAGCATGACCAAAATCTTCCTCTACGACACCACCCTGCGCGACGGCACCCAGCGCGAAGGGATTTCTCTCTCACTCGACGACAAGCTCAAAATTACCAAGCGGCTGGATGAATTTGGCATCGACTACATTGAAGGCGGCTGGCCGGGTTCGAATCCCAAGGACGTGGAATATTTCCGCCGCGTGGGCTCGTTAGACCTGAAACATGCCAAAGTGACTGCCTTTGGCAGCACGCGGCGCAAAGACATCAAGCCGGAAGAGGATGCTAACTTGCAACTGCTCATTGAAGCCAACACGCCGGTGATTACCCTGGTGGGCAAAACGTGGGATTTGCACGTAACGGACGTACTGGAAACCAGCATGGAAGAAAATCTGGACATGATTGGCGAGAGCGTGGCCTATTGCAAGTCGCACGGCAAAGAACTGATTTACGATGCGGAGCATTTCTTCGACGGCTACAAGGCCAATCCGGAATACGCCATTGCCACGATTAAAGCCGCGGCGGTGAACGGCGCCGACAGCGTGGTTTTGTGCGACACTAATGGTGGTTCCCTGCCCTGGGAAATTGAGGAGATTATGGCTGAGGTGAGAACGGCCGTTGGCCCCCAAACCCAAATCGGCATCCACACCCATGACGACGGGGAGTGCGGCGTGGCTAATGCGCTGGCGGCCGTGCGCGCCGGAGCGATGCAGGTGCAGGGCACCATCAACGGCTACGGTGAGCGCGTGGCCAATGCCAACCTGTGCAGCCTCATCCCCGATTTACAGCTAAAAATGGGTTTCGACTGCGTGCCGCCGGAAAAACTGGCCACGCTTACCGAGCTTTCCCGCTACGTGGCCGAAGTGGCCAACCTCGATTTGGACGACCACCAGCCGTTTGTGGGGGCCAGCGCCTTTGCCCACAAAGGCGGCATCCACGTCGCCGCTATGCTTAAAAACCCGCTGAGCTACCAGCACATTGAGCCGGAGCTGGTGGGCAACCGGCAGCGCAGCGTCGTTTCGGAGCTGTCCGGCCGGGGCAATCTGGTGGACAAAGCGCATCAATTCGGTCTGAACACAGAAAGCCTTGATTTGCGCAAGGTGCTGGACCAAATCAAGGTGCTGGAATCACAGGGCTTTACCTTTGAAGGGGCCGAAGCATCGGTGGAGCTGATGCTGCGCCGCACGCATCCCGCTTACGTGCCGCCATTTGAAGTGATCGACTACTCCGTTGCCGTGCACCAACGGCGCGGGCGCGGTTTGAATGCCGAAGCGATTGTGAAGGTGCGGGTTGGCCCCAAGCGCATGCACATGGTAGCTGAAGGAAACGGCCCGGTGAATGCTCTGGACGCCGCGCTGCGCAAGGCGCTGGTGGATGTCTATCCGCAGTTGAGCAGCGTGAAGCTGGTGGATTACAAAGTGCGCATTTTGGATGGGGAAAACGCCACGGCCGCAACCACCCGCGTCCTCATCGATACGCGCCAGGGCAAGAAAAGCTGGAGCACCGTCGGGGCCAGTGCCAACATTATCGAGGCCAGTTGGCAAGCGTTGGCAGACAGTATGGAGTACGCGTTGTTGGGGAATTGAGTAGTTTTGTAGCCGCAGATTCTTTCTGCGCTGCACTTAACGCGGAAAGAATCCGCGGCTGCGCTTGAAGCTACGAAGATGACCCTTGTCGACCTAATGACAAGTCGCAGTCATTCGGAGGGCATGGTGAAGGGAGATTGCAGCTCTGCGGCCGTTTTCCGGTCCACGTTCTCAAAAATAATCGTTAAAGGCTGATCGTACACGATAAAACTTTCATCAGCGCGCCCCAGGATTAAGCCCGGCTGTTCGTCCCGGTACGATTCAACCAATGACGGCGGTTGCAAATCGGGCCAGCCAAATGTATCGGGGCGCAAATGCCAGCCAAACAACGTTGGGTAACGTCCGGCAACAAAAACCGGCTCGTAGCCCAATTCGCCGGAAAAAAGCAAATCGTGGTACTGGCTGGAAATGGGATACCGCTCCGGCAGGCGGGGCACCGTGCCGTAAATACGATTGGACAAAATCGTCACGTAATCGGCTGCGGCTAACAGTTCCAGATTCTCCACCAGCTTTTCTGCATCGTCGGCGGCATCGGCTCCGGTGAGCCAGGTGAGCTCCGTGTTGGGATACTCAGACCGGCGGCGCACCTGGCCATCGACAATCATCGTGCTGGGCAGTGAATCGTCCCACTGCTCGCTGAGCAATAGCGACCCCGGCTCAACATTACGAAAAATCCATTCGGAGGCAGTCACCCAGGGATGGGGCTGCCGGTACAGGTTGACAAAGCTGATGGCGTAGAGGGTGGTGATGGTGAGAACGGCCGTTGCCACGCCCCACTGCAACCATTTCTGCCGCCAGCTAAATAACCACGCCGCCGCCCATAGCATCAGAAACGGCGTCATCGGCTGCATGTAGCGCATGAACTTCACAAAAAAGCCGCCGGTAGTGAGGAAGAAGGGCACCACCCAGGCCAGCAAGAGGAGATTGGAGATTGGAGATTGGAGATTGAAACCTTCCATTCGCCAGGCTCGCAGCCTCAGGCTGCCAATCTCTAATCTCTTTACCTCCCGCCAAATCGCCCAGCCAAAACCGCCAAATGCCAGCAGTCCCAGCGGCCAGCCCATGCCCCAGCGCAGCTGCATCTCGATGAAGTAAAGGTAAGGCGGCGTGCCGCTGTACTGGCGCGTAAACGGCACGTCGCCATCGCCGCGCACCATGCGCCCCTGGGTGAAGATATTTTCCAGGTAACAGGAACCCCAGTTGACGGCCGGCACGGTAACCGGTCCAATCGCCACCTCGGGCGTATTCACCTCGCAGCTAAAGTCGAGCACGGCAAAAGGATTGGTGAGGAAGAAGGTGAGGGCAATGGTGAAAACGGCCGTGCCCAACCACCATTCCCACCGCCCCGCCAACCACCACGCCGATAGCAGCAGCGGCACAAAAAGCAAAACGGCGGCAAACTTGGAGCCAATTGCCAGACCAATGAACAGGGAGGCCAGGAGCCAGTAAACAGTGATCAGTGATCGGTAATCAGTATTATTGCTCTCACCATCTCTTTTTTTTCTGTGTTCTCTGTGGCTGTTTTCTACGGCCAGCACCAAAAAGAGCAGGGCAGCGACGGTGAAGAAAGACTGATACGGATCAGAGATGAAGAAGTGGCTGAGCTGGATGTGCATGACGTTGACGGCCAGAAATGCGGCGGCCAGCAGGCCAGCCTGGAGTGAAAAAAGCTGCCGTCCCAGCAGAAAGAGCAGCCAGACGGTGCCAATGTCAACTAATCCTGTGAGGGCACGGGCACCGGCCGTCAAATGCCGGAGCTCAATCAGCTCCGCCCGGCTTAAAATGTCCTGCGTCAGCAGCCAATCATCGGGTAAAAGGGGCTGCAAACGGGGCCCCGCCCACTCCAGCAGGCGGGTGGCCAGCACGCCCAGGTAGAGCGGCACATGGCCGTAAGCAAAATCACGTGGCGCATCTTGCACCACTTCAATGCCTTCGCTGGCGGCATCGGGCGGCCAATAAAATGGATTAAAGCTGGATTGGTTGGGGGTGAAAGCGGTTTGCCAACTAGACGGCCGTTCAATCGTCGTGGCCACCCAGGTGATGTATCGTTCATCGGGATGGTAATGGTGGTAATCGTCCCAATCAATACCGCTAAAGCGAAAAACGGCCGCAGCCAGCAGAATGAGACCCAAACAAACACGTTCCTGCCACTTCTTCATGGGCAAATTGTATCTTGGGCACAAACGTTGGGCGAATGTACCTTATCGGGCAAGAAAAAAGGCTGGAACAATGTCCAGCCTTTCATCTCTAAATTTAGAGTCGTCAGAAAACTGATTACAGTTCCTCTTCTTCCTCTTCTGTCTTGCCTTTCTCGATGATCTCCACAGAATCGGCGGTTGGTTCGAATTCCAATTCTTCCTCTTCCTCTTCTTCTTCTTCGAGGCGGGCGTATTCAAAACGAGCCACGGCCGTTTCCGGATCGGTCAGAATAGCAACGCCCTCCGGTACGGGCAGGTCGCTCACAAGAATTGTTGAATCAGCAGACTCGAGCTGGCTCACGTCTACTTCAATTTCAGCAATCAGGTCATCTGGCAGCGCTTCAATTTCCACGCTGGTGATCGCCAACACGTCAGAGCCCAACCCATCTTCCGTCATCTGGGAGCGGCCAACCAGAATCAAAGAGGCTTCGGCCGTAATTTTAACCTTCAGGTCCACTTCCTGGAAGTCCACATGAATCAGATCGCCTCTGGTCAAATGCTGCTGGATGTCACGGGCTAACACTGTGCGGACGCCGCCATCAACAGAAATGTCGATCAAGTTGGTTGTACCGGCCCGCCGCAAAACACGCCTCAGTAAAATTCTATCCATCTGGACGGTAATAGGATCATTAATACCATAAATAACTGCTGGAATAAGCCCTTCGCGGCGTAACTGTTTTACTTTTTTACCAACCACCGTGCGCGGCTCGGCGTCGATACTTAATCTCTCATTAGACATGATTCTAAACCTCAGTTTGTAATTTCCTCAAAACGAGGGCGTTTTTTCTTGTGGTTGGGCAAACCGCAATAAGTTTTAGAAGTTCTAAAGGCCGTTTGCGGTTTGCGCCTACTCAGCAAAAAGCCTGCGGACGCATAAGCCCCAGGCTAGAGGGAGAAGTATATCATTTTCTCTTCAATCGTCAATCAAAAAATAGCACGGGCCGGTGGTGGATTTTCTGCAAATCAGCTATGATTTACCATCTTGGTAACATGCACAGGAGAAAGCGATGACCGATTTAAGCACAAAGTATTTGGGATTGACGCTTAAGAATCCACTGATTGTAGCTGCTTCACCTTTAACTGCCTACGTTGACAATTTACAACGAATGGAGATTGCCGGCGCTGCGGCCGTCATCTTGCCGTCCTTATTTGAAGAACAAATTGAGCTCCAGGGCATGGGCGTAGACAAAGTAACGCCCCTGAATCAACGGTCGCTGCCCGATGCTTTGCAGCACTTGCCAGAAATGAAGGGTTATAATAGAGGGGCCAATGGGTACCTGGCCCACATTTACCAGGCTAAGAAAGCAATTTCTATTCCTGTCATTGCCAGCCTGAACGGTTATTACAGTGGCGGTTGGGTGCAATATGCTCGCCTGATTGAAGCCGCTGGAGCAGATGCATTGGAGCTAAATATCTACTACCTGGCTACAAAACCAAACGTTAGCGGTCAGGAAATTGAGGCAATGCATTTGCATCTTGTTCGGGATGTCAAATCGGCTGTTCGTATTCCTGTAGCCGTGAAGCTAAGCCCTTATTTCAGCGCGTTTGCGCATATGGCCACGCAATTGGACAAGGGCGGGGCAGACGGTCTGGTTCTCTTCAATCGCTTTTATCAGCCAGATATCGATCTAGAAACGCGAGAAGTTGTGCCCAGCCTGGATTTAAGCACCCAGGCAGAGCTGCGGCTGCGGCTGCGTTGGGCGGCAATTTTGTCTAGCCTGGTCAAGGCAGACCTAGCCATTACAGGCGGGGTTGGGCACGGCACGGACATTGTGAAGTGTATGATGGCCGGCGCTAAGGTAACGGCCGTTGCCTCCGCACTTCTCAAACACGGCATTGAACACATCAAGCAAATTTTGGCCGAGCTGGAACAATGGCTGGATGAAAACGAAGAAGAGAGTATTGCCGGACTTCAGGGCATCATGAGCCAGCAGCGCGTTTCTGACCCGGCGGCGTTTGAACGGGCCAACTATATGAATGTGCTCAAATCATTGGAGGAATAAGGATTAAAAAGAGGACCAGATTTACAAATTGTCAATCTGGTGTTTTCTGCGATCTTCGGCTAACAGCTCAATTTCGGCCAAGAGTTCTGGGGTGTTAATATTTTTCAGCCGGTACTCGCTGGCACCGGCCTGCAAAACCAATTCACGAGCCATATCGTCTATGTAAGAAGTAAGGGCAAGTACGGCCGTTCCCTTTGCCACCAGCTGCTTTACCAAATCCACCATATAGGCCAATTCATCATTTTGGCCCGATAAACCAAGCAAAGCCACGTCCGGCTGCAAATCGGTTTGCGCCAACCGTTTGGCTTCATCCGTATCAACAGTGCCAACAATGGCCAGGTTGGGTGCCGAGCGTAGCCTGACCCGCAGAGCGTTGCGTACCCCTTTGTGTTGATCGATGATAACTAAGCGAATTTGTTCCATTAAACCAAGCATTTCCACAATAGAGCCTACTTATCCATAGCGGGAGGAAGGATAAGGTTCGGCAACTGAAGCAACAAGTGACTTTTATCATCCAAGCTGGCGTATTTTGTCATTTAGACGACAATACCAGCCTCATTTTGCCGCAAACTAACCATCATGAGACCCGCCATAGCTTCCCATCATTTTACATATTATTGAGCTAATTTTCTGCCGAAGAAAGTCATCTGCCATTCATGACATTTGCCACACGTTCCCTTAAAAGCAATCCATTACACTGCAAAATAAGGTGAGGAAATCTCGGAAAAAGGCAGGAGAGCATTATGGTGACCGTAAACGATTTAATGACTGTAATCCCCAGCAGCGTGGCACCAGATACACCCATGCGTACCGTCATTGGTGTGATGAAGACTGAAGGTTGTCGCCAACTACCGGTAGTCGATAATGGCAAACTGGTTGGCATTATTACCGATCGGGATGTGCGGCTGGTGATGAACTCCCCGGTGGTGCTGCACGGCCGTTGGCAAGATGAAGAATTGTTAGACACCGTTACGGCCGAAAGCTGCATGACGCCCAATCCGATCACTGTCGGGCCAAACATGCCCGCCTACCGGGCCGCAGAAATGCTCAGCATCTATAAATTTGGTGGACTACCCGTTTTGGAAAATGGCACCCTCGTCGGCATCATCACTGTCACCGACTTTTTGGAGTATGCGGCCAATATCCTGGCCGAGGAAGTCATTCCAGGCTAGCGATGTTCTGTTCCAGTCGGGAATATCAACGTTACTGTGGTCCCTTTGCCCGGTTCAGACTGAATAGCAAAAGAGCCATTCAGGTCTTCCGCCCGCGCGCGCATGTTTGACAAACCATGCCCCACAGAGTAGCTCTTGGAAGCCATATCAAAGCCACGGCCGTCATCTGAGATGCGTAAAACAACATGGTTATCCTGGGCCCCCAAATTGATGACCACCTGTTCTGCCTGGGCATGGCGCGCGATATTGGCCAATGCTTCTTGCGCCGATAAAAAGAGCGAGCGCGCCACCGATGCCGACAGCATCGCCAGCGCCTCCTTCTCGGCTGAAAGAGAGACAGACACCATCGTATTTGCCTGGAATTCTCGCACCAATCGACCCAGGCCCTGCTCTAAATTGCCCTGAAAGCGATGCGGCCGTAAATCCAGAATAAAGTTACGAATATCGCGAATCGTCGCGTTTAAGCCCTCAATGGCATGAGACAATAACTCGTCTGCATCTTCTGGATTGTGAGGTAAGGACAGTTTGGTTGATTCCAGCGTAAGCCCCACGGCAAAGATTGATTGAATGATGCCGTCATGCAGATCCATGCCAATACGGGTACGTTCTTCAACAATGGCTAAACGGCCGACTTGCTCGTACAACCGCGCGTTTTGAATGGCAACGGCCGCATGTGCCGCCAAAAGTTCCACCAAATCCTGGTCTGTCTGAGTAAACTCATCGGCCCCCAGCTTGTTGGTAAGATAGAGGTTGCCCAGCGTCTCGCCCCCGGCAACCACCGGTACCCCCAGGAAAGGCACCATGGGCGGATGCCCCTCAGGAAAGCCCACCGACCGCGGATCGGCGCTAATTCGCGGAATCCGAATCGTGCGCCGCTCGCTGATGATGGCGCCTAATAACCCCTTGCCCTTGGGCAGGTGCGGGATGCCTTGGGCCACTTCCGGCTCCATCCCACTGTCAATAAACGTCTCCAAAAAGCCTTGATTATCCGGCACGCCTAGGGCTGCATATTGCGCATCCGCCAGTTCACGGGCGGCATCAACAATTTGCTGCAACACTTTATCCAGCGTTAATTCCCCGGCAATAGCCATTGTCGCCCTATCCAGAGCGGAAAACTGGCGGTTTCGTTCTTCTAGCTGACGGCGCTGTTCACGGCTGTATTCAATGAGCTGGGCGTTTTGGATGGCCACGGCCGCATGGGAAGCAAAAAGCTGGAGAAGGTTTTCATCCGCCGGGGTAAAGGCACGGCCGTTTGCCTTGTTGGCCAGGTAGATACGGCCGTATACACTCCCCTGCTGCTCAATCGGCATACCCAAAAAACTGCTCATGTGAGGGTGATTTGGGGGAAATCCGGTGAATTCAGAATGCCGGGAAAGGTCAGAAACGCGAACTGTTTTTTGCTCAGCGGTCAAAACGCCCAACAAACCAATGCCCTGCGGCGGATGAGCAATTGAATCGGCCGTCCGCTGATCGACCCCAGAAAAAATAAAATTTTCTGGCACGCTGTCCAGTTCAAAAGTCGCCAAAACAGCATAGTCGGCTGCCAGCAGTTCCCGCGCGGCATCGGCAATGCGCTGCAACGTTTCGGGCAAGCTTCCAATCTGCGATATTTTCAAAGTTGCCTGACTAATAGCTTCTAAAAACGAATCTATCTCGCGACCTTGGCCTGTCATATAGTTTAATGAAGATAATCTTTCAGATGGTGTTGAATGGCATAGGCAGCAGCCTCAGCCCGGTTTGATACTTCCAACTTAGACAAGATACCGCTGACATAATTGCGAACGGTGCCCTCACTTAAATAGAGAGCCTCGGCAATCTCCCGATTGGTCCGCCCTTCAGCAATAAGCGACAAAACCTGCATTTCTTGAGAAGTAAGATCGCTGAAGGCGGCCGACTCTTCTTGCTGAATTGAGCGGCGCATTTCGTTAAATATACGCTGTGTTAGGGATGGGTCTAACGTTGCCTCACCGCGCGCGGCCGCTTCAATGGCCCGGACAACGTCATTGCTGCCCACCTGCTTCAGCACGTAGCCGGAGGCCCCGGCGCGAATCGCCGCAAATAGCATCTCATCTTCAGCATAGGAGGTGAGCATAATGACTTTGGTATCGGGCAGTTCAGCCATGATTTGTTCACATGCTTCAATACCGCTGCCGCCGGCCAATCGAATATCCATAAGCACAATATCCGGCTTATGGGCCAATGCTTTGCTTACGGCTTCCTGTTGAGCGGCAGCTTCCGCCACCACTTCAAAGCCTGGGTTGCGCTCGATCAAACTCTTTAAGCCCAACCGAACCACTTCATGGTCATCTACAAGGAGAATGCGTAATCGTGACATAACTATAAGTATAGCTTTTTCTATCTGGTTCAACAAAATGCTGCTAACCTATTTCAGATTCTGCAAAAAGCGGACGCTGGTTTCGATGCCCCGGTAGAAGTTGGGCAGGTAGAATCGTTCGTTGGGCGCGTGAATCTGGTCGCTGGGCAGGCCAAAGCCCATGAGGACCGTTTCCAAACCCAACTCACTTTGAAATTGAGAAACCACCGGAATAGAGCCTCCCTCGCGCATAAAAACCGGTTCTTTACCAAATGCGGTGGCGTATGCTTTAGCTGCTGCCTGCATCGCCGGAATGTTGAAATCGGTGATGCAGGCGGGTGCGTCGTGCGAGGTGTTAACTTTGACCCGAACGCTGGGCGGCGTTAGATCGGCAATGAAGGCTTTTAATAAACGGCCGATTTCCTCCGGCTCCTGATCCGGTACCAGCCGCATGCTCAGCTTGGCGTGAACTTTGGCGGGCAGCACTGTCTTCTTCCCCACACCCGTGTAGCCGCCAATGATGCCATGCACATCCAGCGTCGGCCGGGCTCCCAGCCGTTCTACAAGCGTGTACTCCGGCTCGCCCCACGGTTCGGGCGCACCGGTTTCCGCCAGCCAGGCGGCTTCATCCAGGGGGAACTGGGCCAAAATTTCCCGTTCCTGCTCGGTTAACGGCCGTACCTTATCGTAAAACCCCGGAATGAGAATACGACCATCTTCATCCTTCAACCTGGCAATGATGTGGCCCAACACGTTCAGCGGGTTGTTGACGCCGCCGCCAAAGCTGCCCGAATGCAAATCTCGTTTAGGCCCGGTGATGTCGATGAAGGCATAACACATGCCGCGCAGGCCATACACAATGGCCGGCTGCTGCGCGCTCACCATCGCCGTGTCGGAAACCAGGGCAATGTCGGCAGCCAGTTTATCTTTATTTTGCGGAATGAAAGCGGCCAGGCTCTCGCCGCCGCTCTCTTCTTCCCCCTCCACAATAAACTTGACGTTGACGGGGAGACGGCCGTTACTCTTTAAAATTGCCTCTACCGCCTTCACATGCACAAAAATCTGCCCTTTGTCATCAGACGATCCGCGAGCATACAGATAATCGTCCCGCACCGTCGGCTCAAACGGCGGAGACTCCCACAGCTCCAGCGGTTCGGCGGGCTGCACGTCGTAATGGCCATAGATGAGCACGGTAGGTGCATCATCTGCGTGCAGCCAGTCGGCATAGACCAAAGGATGACGCTGAGTGGGGATGATTTCGACGTTTTCCAGCCCTGCCTGAGCCAATTTATCCGCCAGCCATTGGGCAGCAACGGCCGTATCCCCCTTTCTTTCCGGCTGCGTGCTGATGCTGGGAATACGTAAAAAATCTATTAATTCAGCCAAATAAGCAGCCTGGTTTTGGCGGGCGTGGGTAATGGGGTCAGACATCTTCGTCTCCGTTTAATTTTGTCGTAAACCTGTAAAAACCAAAAAGGAGCTGGAATGACGTAATTTTCCTTAGCGACTTTGCATAAGCTTCTCGTTTTGCTAAAAAGTTGTTCGTCTACCCAGTTATCATTGCATTTTTCTGCTGATTACCGGTTTGCGTGTATAATCCACTCGTTTTGGGTCAAAGTCAAAACCCAAGACGTGATTATAAGCAACAAGACAAAGTTAGCCACTATGGAAACAGCTGATTCAATCCAAAATGAGACCGTGAATTTAACCGCGCTGCTGGAAAGTATTCTGTTTGTCGCCAGCGGGCCGGTTTCAATGTATCGATTGGCCAATGCCCTGGAAACGACGCCGGCTGTGGTGAAAAACCTGCTCGATTCGCTGGAAAGCGAATACACCACGCGTGGTTTGCGCCTCCAGTGG
>CALBTC010000268.1 GCA_937967805.1 uncultured Anaerolineaceae bacterium | reverse complement strand
CACACTGGTATTCAGGCTGCCGCGATAAATGGTAGGAATACCCAACACCCCATTGCGCGTGTTCAGCAAGATAACCCGCAGCTCTTCCTGATCGAGAAAACGCATGTCCGGCAGCAGAAGATTTGCGCCGTCTGCCGGGCTGCGCACATAACATTGCTCCTCGGCTGCCGGCTCCTGTAAACGACGACTGAGCTCCAGTACAGCCATCAACCGCGCTGCTTGCGCTTGGCCAATTCCGTAAATGCGCATTAGCTGCGCTTCATGTGTTCGGGCTAACCGGTGCAGGGAACCGAACTTAAAGAGCAGCGTGAGGGCGATATCCAGGGCATCATTGTTGCCCAGAATGAGAGACAGAAGCTCCGCATTGCTGAGGGCGCTGGAGCCGTGACGCCCCAGGCGGTAGCGGGGTTGTTCCTCCAGAGGCATATCGCAGATACGATTGCGCGTCTGCTGGGGAAGGGGATCTTCTTGGTAGGCAAAGGCTAATTGTCGGGGCATCGGATGAGGTTCCTTTTGGATGGGATTTATCATTCACCTCAACCGGTGCGTTTAGCACCTATCTTATTCTTCGTGGGGCTTTTTGTTTCTTTGGCTGGCTTTCATATCGACCAGGCTCATTTGGACAGCCGTCATTTGTTCACAATCCAGTGAATTGGCTCGTTATGCCAGGGAAAGAGATCAATCTAACTTTGGGCAACGGTCGTTCCGTGCTTATTTGCAAGAATTCGAGATTAAAAGAAGCAACGAAGTGGCGAGTTGCTCCTAGTCTACCTGCTCATTAAGTAATTCAAGCGGCAGGATATTATCAGCTACGCCATCCGGCTGCTTTTCTTTCTCATCGTGACTCTCGCGCGTTTAGTATTGATGAGCCCGAAGTCTTGTTGCCGTATCAACGATTGATCACAAAAGGCAAAAATAATTGGAACTGTGGCTCTCCCTCTGGCTGCTGGGCAGTACCGGGCCGGGTCACCATTAACGGTTTTGCCGGCAGGGATTTGCTTGTGATCGCCAGTGCAAAACTGGACGATGTGATATTGTCCTTGCTTTGTTGTACGGGTGCGCTGTTTGATCTTGTGATGTCAAGCGTATAGCCGGCACTCGTATAGCCGTGAACCTCAATCAGGTACTCACCGCCAACGGCCGTAAATACAATCTGCTCCGTTGCCGTACCGCCCTGGTTGGACCAATAATCCGGCACAGCTACACTGTCCGGACGCCAGATGTAAAGATCAGCATCCCCTGCGTCCAGCGAAAGTGTTATTGTGACTGTTTCTCCTGGTTCAAAGCTTTGACGGTATTGCGTTATTTCCGATGCCCCAATGTCATCGTCGTTTGGAAGCAAGTTTATGCTGTCGATAACGACTGGATTTGAAACATTGTTGGCCCCGTCAGCAAACCAGGCACCAATGTACTTCACACCTGAGCCGGGCGACAGTTCCCAGGTTGTGGATTCAGCATAAGGCATCCACCCTGAACTTTGCACCGTAATCCACTGCACCGTCAACGGATCATATTTCCATTCCCGGAAATACATCCACTGCACGCCCAAACCACCAGGATTATCGGAAGCCAACATGTCCAACGTCACCAATGGCGTGACACTCTCTTCTGCACCGGCGTTGATCACCATGCTGCCGCTGGGCGGCGTGCTGTCTATTGGTGGCGGCGGCGTGTTTAAATGCAGCGTAATCAGGTCATCATACCGTTCACTTATTGTGCCATCTACGTGGCGAAACTTGACGTACACTTGATAGATAGCCGCGTCCGGATGATAAGCCAGCGTCCACGTCTGCGACGTCTGGTAGGGTTCCCAGGCAGCGCCGACAAAACGACTGCTGTTTGAGATTTGCATCGACTGGGTACCGGGTGGCGCTTTCACCATTAACGTCACCGTAATCTGATCGGTGACTGAGGCGTCGTTATTAATCGAGACGCCAATATCACCCGTCATGCTGCTGTTGAGCGTGATGGTGTCGCTGTAAACGACCGAATTGCCAGATAAATCCCGATACCGAACATATACAGTATGGGAACCATCTGTGCCCGGTAACTGATAACTGCGAACACTATATGTGGAAGAGAATGGCTGCCACGGTGTGAACAGCGTGCCATTGTCGGAAAATGAAACTTGGCTGGCTCCGTTGGCCGTTAAGACCAGCGCAACTTCCGGACTGGTGGTTTCTAACGCGCCACCATTGATCATGACACTCCCTTCTGGACGTGCCGTGTCGACATGGGTTGTCGTATCGCCGCTGCCGTCACGGTATGCGCTTAAGTTTCCCAGCGTATCCCGCGCCCGCGCGCGGAAGCTGTATGTATAACCGTTTAAGCCAGAGAAGGTGGCTGAAAGCGCTGATGTGTGCGTAATCCAGTTTGACCAGGTGCCATCGCCAACCTTCACCTGTATGTCAAAACTGTCAATCTCAGCATGGGCGTCTGTGCCACTCCAGGCCACCGTGAAATCGAGACTGGTTTGATAAGGTGTGAGTGTCTCCACGGCCGCCACCGGTGCAGTCGTGTCCAACAGAACCGTGTCACTAAACGTTGCCTGGTTTCCAATGAGATCGCGGTAACGGCCGTAAACGGTTTGCCAACCGTTCTCGTTTCCCAACGACCAAATCTTTGTCTCCGCAAACGGTTCCCAACTGCTCCAGGAGCTGCCATCATTGCTAAACTGCATCTGCGTCACACCGCTGCCGGCATCCACGGCGGTTAATGCCAACGTTACCATTGTGGTCGTAATCGGTCCATCCCCGTGCGCGATGACCAGGGTGCCAATTGGCGGCGTGGTGTCCAAGGTAATGGTATCGGTATAGACGATGGAACTATACCCAAGCTGATCTCGGTAGCGCACGGAGACGATTTTTTCGCCATCCCCGGCCGTTAACGTCCACGGATACGTTTGACTATAATCAATCCAGTCGGTAAATATTTCACCATCGTTACTCGTTTGAAAAGCGGCAACCCCACTCAAATCGGTGGCGCTGAGTGTAAGTGTTACCTCTCTGCTACCAGCATAAGTCGCGCCGGCGTCAATTTGCAGGGAGCCAACCGGTGGCAGCAAATCGACTGTTGTCTCTATATCGCCTTCACCGCTCGCATAGGTGCCCAGGTTTCCCAGCATATCCCGCGCCCGCGCGCGGAAATAATAGGTCTGACCATGGCTGCCGGTAAACAGTGCTGTTGTCTCTATACTTTCTGTGAGCCAATCAGTCCAGGTGCCGCCTGTTCCCTGGCGGACCTGCACGTCAAAGCCGGCCACCCCTATGCCGTCACCGTCGTTGCCTGACCAGCTAACGGCAAAAGTCGTGCTGTCCACAAACGTAGCCAGCGGTGTGACTGCTGCCAGCGGCGCTGAGGTGTCGAGCAAAATCGTGTCTATGATAGTTTGAACGTTGCCTGGCACGTCTCGGACGCGCACGTAAACGGTCTTTGCGCCATCTCCCGGCGCGAGCGTCCAGTTTTGGAACCGTTCATAGGGCATCCACTCGGTGTAGCTGACGCCATCATTGCTCAATTGAATGGCATCCAACCCACTGGCATCCTCTGCGATTAAATCCAGGCTTACGGCCGTTGTGTTGACATACACAGCGCCATTGTTGATAGTAAGCGTTCCGGTGGGCGGTTTGGTGTCTGGGGTAACGGTGATGTAATTCTCTTTCACCAGCGTCGTTGCACCGCCGGGACCGGCGACCGCCAGCGTAATTGTATAGCTGCCGGGTGTGGTGTAAGTGTAAACGGGCGTGGCTAAGGTGCTGGTGACGTTCTCGGCCAACGTCCACAGTTGTGTTGTCACGGTATCTGTCAGCTGGGCGGTAAAAGTAACAGCCAGCGGAGCCATGCCGGTGATGGGAGAAGCGTTAAACGCCGCTTCAGGACAGCCGCCCGCACCAGCCACTACCGAATTACTGCTGCTGAGCTCGCTCCAGATGCCGCCGGTATTGCGCGCCTGCACGGAAATGATATATGTCTCTCCCGACAGCAGGTTGAGATTGCTGCGCGTAACGGCCGTTAATGTTGTCGTCACCCAGCTCGTGACGTCATCAAGCCCCGGACCGGTGCCAATTGCATATCGATATAGGCTGATAGATTGGTCGGTGGACACAGACCATTTGCCGCTTAGCTCTGTCGTTGTGGATGACGCGCACGCCTGCATGTCCGGCGGAGGCGGCGGCTCGGTTTCCGGCGTGCCGATGTAATCAACGGTAAACGTGTGGGTTGCGTCTGGCGCAATGGTGAAACCATCCAGATCGGCGGCACCGCGTATTGTGATCGAATACGTATCATGTGGAATAAGGCCGGTGACGTCGAATGACGCTTGCCAGCGGTCTGGCGTGCTCCAATACCCATTCTCCAAAATAGGATAGTCATATCCCCCCCAACGAATGGCTAAACCTGCGTCTTCTTTGCTAAAGTAGGCTGTTCCATCATCCGCGACAGCGATACTCCAAATTGGTCCGGTAAACTGCTCCCAAGAACCGTCAGTGTAATAAACTGATCCGCCACCGCCGTAACGACCATGTGCAAACCACACGTTTCCCGTAGAGTCGATTTCAATGTCTGAAGTGAAAGCACTGTGCAATCCATAGTCACCTGCCCGATGAAGCTGCCAGCTGTCGCTGTCCGCTGCCTTGAACCAGACGCCATTTGAATACGTGCCGGCCCAGATGCTTCCGTCCGCAGCAACGGCCAGGGCGACCACATGTTGACCGAGCAAATGGGATTCCCACTCACCATTGGAGTGACGCATACTTAGTCCTTCCCAGGTTCCAACCCACAAGCTGCTGTTTTGATCCACAGCCAGGGCCCATACTTCATCACTGATGAGATCAGAATTGGCAGTAGAAAAATTTTCGACGGTGTCATCGGCATGCGTAACCCAGACGCTAGGCGTGTTCCAGGGATGTCCGCGCCAGATATCACCGTTGTTTGGATCAACAGCAATGCTTAGATCGTATAAGACGTTGCCGTCTGCATGCTCGACTAGCTTATTATGATATCCACCAGGAATGACCTCCCATGTACCATCGAGATGCAGAATTGACATGGGCCCGCTGCAGAAGCTGTTTGGGGTACCTGAATTCCATGTTCGTGCGCTGCCTAGCCAAAGCGCACCACGGCTGTCCAGCAGCGAATCTCCGCACAGATCATCTGAGCCAATATCGCTGTTGGCTGTGGTTACGTTTTCCCAGGTCCCTTTTCGCGCATTGTGATAGACAATATCCGGGATGACGCTGACATCCATCGGCCGGCTAAACAAAACCTCAGCCACAACGCTTTCAATGCCAATGGGGCTTTGTGGCGTCAAGGTGATGGCGCGGACGTAGGCTGGAGCAGCCTGTATCGGGTTTGCCAGGACAGGGGTGAAGGTGAGCTGCCCCAGGTTATAATCGTCAAAGATGTCGTAGATGCGAGCGGGAATGGCGGCTTCAACGGTGGTACCCCACCAGTTCTGTGCCACGTCGATGGGATTGGCGGTGGTATTAACAATATCATAACTGCCTGTATTGCCGTCCAGGTTGTTGTCTTGAATGGTTGGCGTGCCTGACGCGATTACCAGTGCACTACCATGGTTGTTAATAATGCTGTTGTTCAAAACAGAGGCAGATCCAACTTCTACTCCAACGCCGACGTTGTTGGCGACCAAATTGTTTTGCAGCAAGCCAGCCGACATTTTGATGCCGTTTGCGCCGCCAATAACCCGATTGTGCGTCACCGTGACGGCACCGGAGGTCGTGATACCCCAACCCGGTGCGGCCTCAATGTTGTTTCCGCTCACGGTGCTGCCGTTGCCCACAACGATGTCGCCGTCATGAACCGTGTTGGTGAACACGGACGCAAAATCACCGGCAGCGATGGAACCCCCACGGATCTGATTATCATGAGCGACCGCATTGTTTCCGATAAACACAGTGCCGCCAAAAATCTCGTTGTTGTTCACGGTGCTGGCACCTGGCGCATTCACGGAGCTCCACCATAAGGTGTTGCCAATTACCTGGGAGGCGGCGCCAGTGGAGATCGTGCCAATTACGTAGTTGTCTCGCACAATGGCCTCTCCGCTCACTGTCACGCCACCATTCTTCACCGTGTTTCGCCACACCTGCGCTTCTCCGGTGATAAAAACGTTGCCTAAACTATAGCTGTCTTGTAGCCATAATGGGGTCCCACCAGTGGTGCAGTTGATGTTGCCATTGTTCAGGGTAACATGAGCTAGAAAAGGGGTCGCATTCTGGCAGCGTATGCCGGTGCTGGTATTATCGATTTGCACCCACTTTAATACGCTGCCTGCCTGGTAAACGCCGCTTGCATCAGCCGTTGCATCTGCGCTGCTATCATCAAAAAAGATTTGATCCCACGCGGTACCATCGTAGGAAAGGAATTGGATCGGCTGCACCTCACTGCCAACGGCAATGAGGCTTCCCCCCACGTTGAGACTGTAACTGCCGTTAAATTTGACAACCGTACCCGCCTGAATCGTTAGCGTGACGCCGGGAGCGACGCCGACGTTGTTGTTGACCACATAGGTTTTGTCATTGGTCCAGACAGTGTTGACCATGATGGTGCCTCCCACCGACTCCTCAGCGGTGCGTGTGGAAATCGTGAAAGGAATCGTGACCGTATAGGCAGCGTCATTGGCCGTCAGCATCAGGTCGAACTGGAGAGGGGTATTGTAACCGACGCCAGCATCGATGCTGAATTGAAAATGGGGTGTGCCTACCGCGGTAGCGCCGCTGGGCAGGTCGCCAAATATGGCGGTATCCTCAAGCAAGGTAACGGACGGCTCCGCTGTTGACAAGATACCCGTGACGCCGGTCGCTGCCAGCCAGAGATTGTCAAGCGTAATCGCCAGGTCCACCGTTGTGCCGGGCGTGGGCCGGCCCAGCAGGTTGTCGTCTATCGCAACGGACGAAACTGCCAACAGCGGATGAGGCGTCTGGGTGACAGCGGTGGCGGCATTTATACGGCCGTTTCCCAGACCCGTTACTCCTATCTGGTCCGCTGTGTGAATCACCTGCGCCCGCACCATGTCTGGCGACCATTCTGGATGTTGACTCCAGATCAGTCCGGCCAGGCCCGAGACGAGAGCGGCGGCAGCGCTGGTGCCCGACGTTTGTCCATATCCGCCGCCATTTATCGTCGTATCTAATGCAATAGATGGTGCTGCGATCTCAACCCAGTCACCATAGTTGGAAACTGGATCGCGTTCATCGGTATCCGTGGTGCCGCCTACCGCAAGCACGTCCGGTTAGGCAGCAGGATAAAAGAGTGTCCCGCTGCCATCATCACCTGCACCCGCGATGATAACGGCCGTTTCTGCCGCTTTCTCAATGGCTGACCGCAACGTATTTGAATCCGCATAGCCGCCCAGACTGATGTTTACGACCTCTGCTCCTTTGTCGATCGCGTAGTAGATACCTAAGGCCACGTCAGAATAGTTGGCCACGCCGCCGGCCTGCATCACTTTCAGCGGCATCAGGCGGCAGTTCCAGCACATTCCGGCTATGCCCATGCTATTGTCGGTGTTTGCCGCGACAATACCGGCAATCGTTGTGCCGTGGCCGTCGTCATCGAACACCTCGTTTGTACTGGCAATGTAATTCCACCCATTGACATCGTCAATTAGATTGTTGCCATCATCGTCCAGGCCATTGTTTGGCGTCTCGCCCGGATTCACCCAAAGGCGATCGACGAGGTCGGGATGCGTGATGTCCACTCCGGTGTCCAGGACGGCGATCACGGTTTTTGTTGTGCCGGTAACCACATCCCAGGCAGCCGCTGCCTGCACCTGCGTCAATGCCCATTGATTAGGGTAGAGCACATCGTTGGGAACGGCTGCATCATATGCCACGTAATCAGGTTCGGCCCAGGCCACAAGTGGGTGAGCGGCAAAGGCGGTGACTGCATCGAGTACTGCCTGGTCTGGTTCGAGATGCAGGATGTAGATTTGTGACAGGGGGTACGGCCGTTTCTGATTATGAGCCTCAGGAAACAATGGCGTCACATGCTGCACACCGGAGTCGCGCAACAGACGAACAAGTGAGGTATTTGACAAATTGAGCGTTTGAATCCGCTCACTACCCACAAAAGCATCATCTTGAAATTGAACGATCAAACGATCGGTGGCATAGTCCATATCATGCCCTTCGGCCGAATAGAGCATGAGCGACGGGCTGTTCTCTGTAACGTCAGCTTGAGGCACAGCGCCTGAAAAAAAGCTAAAAAGGAGGATCAAAAAAAGAAGGGGTAGTAAAAAAACTATGGGAAGGAGTGGAAGATGCGACTGCTGGACAACAGTGTTGCTTTTCATAATCGATTAGCGTCTCTTGTGAAAGTGATGTCTTCAATAGTGAGAGTGACGCGCCATACCGAAGAAAATACAAGAACATTTTCTCAAAGAGGCGGACCTCACCGATGATGAATCCCCAAAAGCAGACAAATAACAAAGGAAATACTGCTTTGTTATGTGCGCGGAGAAATATGCCTGACATTATAAAAAATTTCACAATCGACTCTAAATAGGAAAAGATCACCACCTCACTTATTGCGACAACTAGCCGCCCCGCTTGAAGCAGCTCAGCAGTCGGCTCACTGTAAAAAATCCATACCAGGCACATTTGTAGCCCATCTGGCGGCTAAACTTTCCCATGCCCGCATCGCCAATCGCCCGTGACAGCTTGTGATTTTGCTTCATTTCCCCCACGGTCAGCGTTTCCAGAACAATCGCTGACGGTGGCTCGTTGTCGGGTTTGGTTTTTGTTACGGTGGGGACGGTCGATTGATGAATCACATCCTGTCTCAAGTGAGCAATGTGCTAACGCAGCCGGGCTAGCCTGGCCCGGTTATGACTGGTTTCCTGCCGCCGGCCCAATTCATGACAGTCAGAAGAGTTCGCTTTTTTTCAATTGGTTCAGCTGCTGGTGTAGTTCAAGGAAAGGCCTTTGGCCGCTGCGGTGTAGGCATTGATTATCTGCCCTACTATTCGTCAGACTCATCTACTGCCTCGCCGGTTTGTAATCTTTTGCGCTGTTCAAGATAGGATTGGGAACTGATAACTTTACGGCCGTGTTCCTCCTCAAAAGCAAGACGGGCAACACCAGCTGCACGACCACCTTTTTCAGCAGCGTCATAATTTTCATCATAATCTTGCGCATCTCGCGTTTGGATGTTGGCAATGGTCGCTTGTTCAGCCACATTGACAAACGCCAGCTCCAGACCGGTCATATGGTCACGCACCTCGCCTTTTTTCACCCCTTTTAATTCCTTGTGTTTAGCTGGCTTCATCCCAAAGGCACCTTCGTGAATAACGGCCGTTAAAATGCCATACTGTTGCCCGCGTACGCCTCTTGCTTTCCACTCATCTGTCAATTGATTGCGCGTTTCAATGGTAATTTGCCGTTGCTTAATCCATGCTTCGTCATAACCTTGTCGCAGATATTTTTGCCGTATCGCTTGCATGGCGGATTCAGCGTCGCCGGTAAAGGCGGCATCAAGAATCAGGTGGGCCTCTTCTTGAAACTGGATAACCTTAGCTTGTATCTTAGGATCCTTAATTCGTCCAGCGCTAATGCCAAATAAAAAGCCGCTGAGATATTGCTTGGGCAAACAAACAACTTCTCGGTGCTGTCCCTCATCGGTATCCTGCGTATTCGTTACAAATACAGAGAGTATTCGCATTTTCTTGCTCAGAACAGCATCCCGTTTGATTCGATTTAACTGTGAGCCCCAGGAAAGGTTTAATGCTTCCACAATAGGGCGAAGCGCAATATAAATCTCGCCATCTTCACCAAGTTGGACGATCAGGTTGTCTTCATAAAATGGGATAGTTACCTCCCCGATGGCAAGCAGCTCGTGAGGGGTATCAGACATGAAAATTCCTCCTTGTTCTTTCGCCCATTATAGAGGACCCTAGAACATATGTGCAAACAGCTCGTCGCCTATGCGTAGTGAAGATGGACTAACGGGGGCATTTGAACAGAAACCTACGGTTGGGAAGACGTTTCATTGTCTGAAACAGTAGGTTTTGGCATAGAACCACCTCGGTAATCGTCGATGAAGTAAGTGCCGTTGGGCAAAACATGCTTGTAGGGAAGCAGGGAAATGTGGGAAAGCGCCTCGTCAGAAATATCTTCGCCCCGCTGTCGCATATCTTTCACAATGGCTTGAATCTTGACCGTATTCCAATAGAGGATGGCGTTGGAAACAAGGCTCAAACAACTGGCTTTGTTCATAATCTCTTCGTAGTCGCCTGTCATAAACTCGCCCTGCCCAGCAAAAAATATCCAACGGGGAAGTTTGTGGCGATATTCTCCCTTGTTCAGCTGACGCTGAACAGAGTGACGCAGATCCCTATCCGTCAAATAGCGGAGAATGTACTGGGTCTTGATAATTCTGCCCAGATTGGTAAACGCTTTAGACAGACGGTCAGAAGGATAGCTGGCGGTCAACCGCTGAACAATAAGATGGGCCGGCACCGTGCGATTCAAGAGAGAAAAAGCCACACGAATCATCTCATCCCACTGCTCCTGGATAATATAGAGGTCAGCAGATTTGGTCAGTAGAGGATCGAAAACGCCGTAGTCGGCATATTTGTCGATACGGTAAAGTTGCTGGTCTTTCAGGTCTCGGATGCGAGGCATGAAATCATAGCCGAGCAGATAACAAAGGGCAAAAATGATTTCGGTATAGCCATGGGTGTCGATGGTATGCTTTTTGACAGGGAGAACATAGAATACTCGATCCTTATCGCACAACAATAAAGGAGCACCTTCAAATGCGTGTACCACTTCGACGTATCCAGAATATTGTTAACCTACAGCTGCCCAAACCACTTAGCTACACAGCCTATCGCTATTTTGTGATGCAAGATACCGAATTGCTATCCTTGTGGAAGACTCGTAGGTGACTTCGCCAATTCTGAGAGCCTATTTCAGTGTGGATAGGACATGTTTGGGTTACATCTGTTACGATCTGATTAACCTGAAGCAAAGATTCTTGTCTCTGGTGCTCAGGTGTCAATGGACATCTTTGCCAATGCCTGCGTCTCGCGCCCGGATGATCGCTTCAGCGCGGTCGGCCACCTGCAATTTGGCAAAGATGTTGGACGTATAGTTGCGTACCGTTTTGGGACTGAGGTGCAGCTTTTGGGCGATTTCCCCATTGGTTTGATGCTGCGCCAGCATCTGCAAGATTTCCCGCTCCCGTTCGGTGAGTTCTGGAAAAGGGTATACCTGTGGCCGCTGCTGCATCTGGCTGAAATAGCGGATCATCCGGCCAGCAATAGCCGGGCTAAAGATAGCAGCCCCGGCGGCCACGTCCCGAATGGCCCGCAGCATCTCGCTTTTGGCGGCGCCCTTCAATAGATACCCGCGCGCCCCGGCCTGCATGGCGGCAAAGAGCGATTCGTCATCGTCTACCATCGTCAGAACGAGAATGGCGATGTGGGGACTGGTGTGGACAATCTGGCGGGTGGCTTCAATGCCATTTACGTCCGGCATGTGCAAATCCATGAGAATCACGTCCGGCTGCAAGCGTTCGGCCAGGGCGATGGCTTCACAGCCGTTTTCTGCCTCGCCGACCAGCGCCATATCCGGCGTGGCCTTGATCAGCGCCCGCAGCCCAACCCGGAACGGTTCCGAGTCATCTACAATGAGTAAATGGATACCGCTTTCCATCATGAATGTCTCTCTGAAAACAACGCGATGAGCAGCCGCTATTTTCTGTCGTCCGGTGTCTCTTCGAACTTGGATTTGTTGAAACGGCTGAAAAAGCCATTCCAGAATGCCAGGCTATCAAACGTGCTGGTTACTGCCAGCCCGCCAAGAATCCCAAAGGCTGCGCCCCAAACCATGCCGTTCACAAACCCTTCTTTACCAGCAACCAACAAACCAAGCAGGCCTATAATCAAGCTGCCCAAAACCATTGCCATGATGATGTTGACCAAAACGCGCAGAAAATAGTCAAGAGGCCCCATGTCATCATCCTTTTCGCTCAAGCGACCACAGTTATTGATTGATATCAGATGGCAGCGGCAGCACGGCCGTTACTCGTGTGCCCTTGCTTGGTAATCGTTCAATTTGGCAGGTGCCTCCCAATTCCGCCGCCCGCTCTTGCATGGAAATGAAGCCCACGCCGGAAACGGCCGTGCCCCCTAACCCGATACCATCATCCTCAATGACCAGTTTCAATCCGACTTCCAACATGATATGGATCTGACAGTGCGCTGCCTGGGCATGTTTCACCACATTGTTTACCGCCTCCTGCACGATGCGATACGCAGCAACTTCAACGGCGGCAGGCAACCGCGGCAGGGCGGCACATTCAATCTGAATCTGCCGCTGATGCTGATAAGCCTGGAACGATTGGCGTAGCGCCTCCATCAGCCCCAGTTCATCCAATGCCGGGGGGCGTAAGCCATAGACCAGTTGACGCACATCAGAAACGGCAGTTTGCGCCTGGTTCATGATGCTGTTCAGAATCGTCTGCGTCTCGTCCGGGTCCGTTCTGGCCAGGTCTCGCGCCGTATCTGCCTGCAAAGCGACAGAGGCCAGCACCGGCCCCAGCCCATCGTGCAAATCGCGGCGCAGGCGGCGGCGCTCCTCCTCCCGGCTGGTCACAATCTGCCGCCGCGACTGCTGCAATTCAAAAGTTAACTGCGCTGCCTGTACAGTGGTGGCCGATAGTTGAGCGATAGCTGCCAGCAACCGCTCATCTTCCCGCGAGAAGCGTTCGCCCGGCCCGCGCGAGGCCACAAAGAGACGACCTATCTCCCGATTTTGATACAGCAGAGGAATCATGTGCAGGTCATCAGTTTGCGGTCCGAAAACGGCCACTGGTTCCCACTGAACCTCGCTTTCCGGCAACCATAATGAAACATGGGGCAGCTTCAACGCGGTGGCAATCGTTTCTACCAGTATGGGAAGGATGCTTTCCGGGCGATCAACGGTTTCCAGTTGCTGCGCCAAATGGGTGAGCATCCCTATTGGGTCGTCGCGCTGGCCGTACATCAGGCGGTCAACGGCCGATTGCAGCCGCAGCCGCAGCGGTTGGAACAAAACCGCCACCACCCCGGCCGCAACAAAGGCGATTGCCGCGCTCCCTTCGTTTTGGAGGAGTGTCCCTACGCCTCCAACCACCAGTACATAGATGCCCACCGTTCCAACGGTTAAGGTTCCATAAACCAGGGTTCGGTTGATGAGGCTATCAATGTCCCACAATCTGTATCTGAAAACAGCAATGGCAATCATCGCTGCTAAACTGAGAACCGCAAGCAGGATAATCGTCCCGCCAACAAGAACGTAAACCAGATTAGTGGCCGGGTTGTCTCGAAGACTTGGGAAAATTGTCAGGAAGGCAGCGTTTGCAAATCCGATGATGGACACTAAAAAA
>CALBTC010000267.1 GCA_937967805.1 uncultured Anaerolineaceae bacterium | reverse complement strand
TGATTTATAAAAGAGGAAAATGGAGTTGAACCTGGGTGCCGGGGGTGAGGGGATAGAGGGTGATACGGCCGTTACATCCCGCCACAATCGCCTGCACAATGGCCAATCCCAGGCCGTTGCCGGGAAAATCGGCCGTGTTGCGCCCGCGATGAAAACGGCCGAACAAATGCGGCATATCTTCTTCAGGGATGCCAATGCCGGTGTCGCTGATGGTGAGGCAGGCAAAGTCACCTTCCTGCGCGAGGGCGACTGTTACCTCGCCGCCAGCCGGGGTGAACTTGAGAGCGTTGTCCAGCAGATTTTGCACCGCCTGGCGCAGCCGCAGCGGCGAACCCCGCACCTGGAGCGGCATATCGGGCAGGGTCAGACCAAACTGAATGTCATTTTGTTCGGCGCGGGAAGCAAACAGTTCGGCCGTTGCTTGCACAAGCTGATTCAGGTTCACCATCTCGCTGTCACCGTTGGTGTTGGCTTCAATACGCGACAAATCGAGCAGGCTGTTGGTCAATGTTTGCAAACGCATCGCCTGCTCCTGGGCGCGGGCAATTTTGGCCGCCTGCCCTGGTTCCAATTCAGTCTGGCGCAGGGTTTGCAGATCGGTTTGCAGCGCGGTGAGCGGCGTGTGCAGTTCGTGGGCGGCGTCGGCGATGAACTGGCGCAGGGTGGTGATGGTGCTTTCCAACTGGTCGGCCATCTTGTTGAAGCTGCCGCCCAAAATGCCTAACTCGTCCTGCCGCTGCACGGCCGTTCGCGCCGCCAAATCACCACCGGCCATACGGCTTGTCACATCTGTGAGGGTGAGCAGCGGCCGTACCAGCCGCCGGCTGGCCAGCCACCCCGCCAGCCCCGCCAGCAGCACCGCCACCAGCGAGGCAATCAGCCAGCCCCAAAAGACGCTCTGCAAGATGTCGCGCCCGTAGGCGGGTCCCTGTGACAGTTCCACCGTGCCCAGCAAACGGCCGTCTGCGGCCAGGATGGGGCGGCGGACGGTGAGGTTGGAAACGGCCGTTGCTGAAGCAGTCACGTCGCCAAAACCAAAGCCAAACTGGGTGCCGCTCACCGGCAGCGCCTCGCTCAACACCTCACGCGTCACGGTGGTGGTGCGGGTAATGACGCCCGCGTCGTCCACAATTTCTTCTTCCCGAATCACATCATTGGCCGCCGAATCCGGGGCGTCCTGCTCAATAATCTCCGTAACGACGCTTTCTTCAACATTATTGCCCAACAAACCGGGCTGGATCACAATAGTGGATTCTGAAATCTGGCTAAAGCCGCTCGCCGCCGGCTGCGCAAACGTCTGCGCCACGCCATCAATCTCCACCGAAACGGCAATTTCCGTGCGTTCATCGGCCGTGCGCGGGTCGCCGGAATCGGCCAGCAGTTCCTCGCCGGGAGACCAAAGCTGCACCCGCGTTTGCGACAAAAAAGCAAGCCCGGCCAGGTTGGCCTGGAGCTGGCCCAGTTCGCCGGTGTCCAGCAGCGGCGCCAGCCGTTCGCCAATGACATGGGCGTTGCCCTTCAGGTAATCCAGCTCTTGCTGGCGGTAAAAGCGCTGCAGCGTCACCAGCAGCACCGCCCCCAGCACCAGCGTGGCGATGAGGGCAATCCCGGCGTAGCTCAGCGGCAGTCGCAGTCGAAGCGTTTTCGGTATCATGGCAAAAGTATACTTGATCAACCGCAAAGCACGCGAAGCACGCAAAGAATAGTAAAAAACTTTGCGCTCTTTGCGTCCTTTGCGGTGAAAATTCCTATTCAAAAGCGCCGCCGCCAAGCGGGCCGTAGACGATCACCGTGGCCACAATGCGGTCGCCGCGCCGCTCGCCCCAGATTTCCAGCTCCAGGTTGCCCGTAATCTCATCTGACGACTCGACCGGGCGCACCTGCTGCACAATTTCTCGCTCGCCGCTTTCCTGCTCGGGCGGGATGCTCAGATCGGTCACGTCGCGGTAAATCAGGGTATCCGGGGTCAGCACCACTTCCAACTCCGGCCCATCGGTACTGGGGGTGAGGCTGGCGCTTTCCTGCCCGGTTTCGGGATCAACCTCGATGTCTACTTCCAGATCGATGTTGCCCGTTCCCACCCGCAGCGTATTGTCTTCCCGGCTCAGCAAGATGCCAAAGGCGGCCGATGGTTCATCCGGCAGCTCCGGCGCGGGCAGGATAGTGGTTTGCACGGCCACGGGCGGCCCGCCGTTTTGGGACATGACGGACTGCATGACCCGCCCGCCGCCGCCGGCAGCCACGGCCGTATCCGCGCCACCAGCTTCATTTTCAGGAGTTAGCAGTTGAACGGCCGTAAACGCCCCCGCCCCCAACACCGCCAGCAAAACCAGTAAACCAATTCCTAACCAAACTGAACGTTTCATCATTTTGCTCCTTTTGCGCGGTAAGAAACCGCGCCTACTCGAATTTGTCATTCCCGCGAAGGCGGGAACCATCTCAGCGATACCTTTGGATACCCGCTTTCGCGGGAATGACACTTAAAGAATCTGCGTTAATCGGCGAAATCTGCGGATAATCAATCACTCGTACCGTAATGCCTCAATCGGATCGAGCCGTGAGGCGCGCACCGCCGGGTAGAGGCCAAAAACCAATCCCGTCAGCAGGGCCACGCCGAAGGCCAGGGGGATGCTGCGCGGGTCCAGCAGGGCCACGCCCCGGTTGAGCGACGCCGCCAACGGAACCGAGAGAATGCCAACGGCCGTACCCAACAATCCCCCCGCCGCGCTAATCAACACCGCCTCCAGCAAAAACTGGCGCACGATATCCCCTTGCTGCGCCCCCACCGCCAACCGCACGCCAATCTCCCGCGTGCGCTCCGTCACGCTCACCAGCATCACGTTCATGATGCCGATGCCGCCCACCACCAGCGACACGGTGGCCATCGCCGCCAGCAAAAAGGCAAAGGTGCGCGCCGCAGCCTGCTGTGCGCCTAAAATTTCCTGGCGGGTCGTCAGCTCAAAATCGTCTTCCCAATCGCCCAGCTCATCCTTTTCCACGCCGTGCCGCCGGCGCAGATAGTCGATGATTTGCCGGCGCGCCGCGGCCATTTGCGCCTCGTCGCTGACGCGGGCCATGATTTGCACCGACGGCTCCTCATCGAACAGGTTCAAAATGGCGGTACTAATGGGCATGTAGAGCGCCTCGTTGGGGCGCAGCTGGTTGCGTAGGGCGGGATTGATCACCTCCAGCTCGGCCAGCACGCCAACCACCAGGCATTTGCGCCGGTTGACCCAGATCAGTTCGTCCAGGGGTGGATCGCCTTCAAACAGGTCTTCGGCCGTTTTATGGCCCAGCACGCACACGTCGGCATTGGCAATGACTTCAGACGGGGTGAAGAAACGGCCGCTCCCCAAAAACCCGTCCGGCGTCAGCGGCACGCCATCGGGCCAGTTCACCGGCTGCACCTGCCCTTCGCTGACCAGGTTGGCCAGCCCGTCGGCCGTCGTGCCCGCCACGCTCATGTCCAGCACATTGCGATCCCGCCGAATTTTGCCCTCGCCCCCCACCGACATGATGACCCGCTGCACCAGCGGCACTGCCTCCGGCATCTGCAAGCCATCCTCAAAGGAGAGAATCTGGCCGACCGGCACCAGTTCGCCCTGGTCGATCTTTGTTTTGACGCTGATCTGCACCATGTCGGAGCCGAGGTAGCGGAAGTTGGCGTCCACCGCCGCCCGCGCCCCGTTGCCCAGGGCCAACATGCTAATCACGGAAGCCACGCCAATGACAATGCCCAGCGTCGTCAGCGCGGCGCGCAGCTTGTTGCCCATAATGCCGTTCCAGGCCGTTACAATTGTGTTTAGTAGCGTCATAATCTTTTTTCAACGCAGAGGCGCAGAGACGCGGAGAAAAACCCTCTGCGCCTCAGCGTCTCTGCGTTAAATCCTTTCCTCGCGAACAATTTCACCGTCGTGGAGATGCAAAATGCGCCGGGTGTGGCGGGCCACTTGCGGGTCGTGGGTGACAAGGATGATGGTACGGCCGTTCCCCGCCTCACTGTTCAACTCACCCAGCAGCTGCATGATGTCCGCCCCGGTTTGGCTGTCCAGGTTGCCGGTCGGCTCATCGGCCAAAATGATGGCCGGATCGGCCACCAGGGCCCGGGCAATGGCCACCCGCTGCCGCTGCCCGCCGGACAGCTCCGTGGGGCGATGGTGCAGCCGGTCGGCCAGACCCACGCGGTCCAAAGCTGCCTCCGCCCGCCGGCGCACCTCTGGCTGGCGGCCGCCGTACTGCAAAGGCAGCATCACGTTGGCCAGCGCGGTGAGCCGGGGCAGCAAATTAAACGTCTGGAAAACAAACCCGATTTGCCGGTTGCGAATCGTTGCCCGCTGCCGCCGGGAAAGTTGACCCACATCCTCGCCCGCCAGAAGGTAACGGCCGTTGCTCGGCGTATCCAAACAGCCCAGCAGGTGCATCAGCGTCGATTTGCCGCTGCCGGAGGGACCCATCAGGGCTACAAATTCGCCCGCGTTCACCTGGAAGCTGACGCCGCGCAGGGCGCGGACTACCTGGTCGCCCATCTGGTAGTCGCGGCTCAGCGCGTGGGTTTTGATGACGGCACTCATTCGCCCACCACCTCATCACCCGGCTGCAAGCCAGATTTGATGGCCATGAACACATCGCCGCGCAGCCCAACGACCACTTCCTGCTCAACCCGCTGCCCGTTTTGCCATAGATGGACAACGGCCGTACCGTCAGACCGTGGCCGCAGCAGCGTGCGCGGCAGCCGCACCGTATCCAGCACCTCGTCCACGATGATGGAGGCATCCACCGTCATACCGGAGAAAACGCCTTCGGGCAGTCGCTCGTCGATTGTTATGTAAACATGATAAAGAGGACGCGCTTCACCAATCACCCGCTGCGGCACCAATCGGGCAACCGTGCCCTGCACCGCCAGGTCGGGTCGCGCGTCAAAAAAGAGTTCGGCCGGCTGGCCAATCTGCACGTCGGCCAGATCTTCTTCGATGACCGTCGTGCGCACTTCGCCCAGGCTGGGATCGGCCAGCAGCACCAGGTTGGTGCCCGCGCCAACGGCTTCACCGGCGGTGACCAACACGTCCAGCACCACGCCGTCAAACGGGGCGGTTAACATGGTGGCGGCGAGATTGGCTTCTGCCTGGGAGACGGCCGTTTCCAACAGCGGATCCACCCCCGAAGCACGCAAATAATCAACCGCCAACCTGGCCCGATCTAGCTCCGTCTGCTGTGCCGCTACCTGCTGCCCCACCGCCCAGCGCTGGTTGAGCACCGCGTTGTATTCCGACTCGGCAATCTGCCGGTTGGCGATGGCGTGCTGCCACTCCAGGCGATACGCCTCCACCACCTCGGCCGGTTCCCAATGGCGGTCCAGCGCCTTGTTGTACTCGTTCTCGGCGCGGGCTTCGGCCTCACGCGCCAGGTTCAAATTCACTTCGGCGGCGGTCAGTTGAGGAAACTGGGCCTGGGCGGCACCGACCTGGGCCTCGCTGTTGGCGGCGGTCAATTCGGCTTCGGCCAACTGCCGGGCCAGGGCTTCCTGCGCCTGGGCCAGTTCAATTTGGGCCATGTCGAGGGCGTTCTGGTACGGGGTGGGTTCGATGCGAGCGATGACGTCTCCGGCGGCAACGGCCGTTCCCGGCCTTACGTTTAGCTCAATGAGACGGCCGCTTACGTCCATTCCCAGCATCTGCTGCTGCGTACCGACAAGCTGGCCCGGCGCGGTGACCGTTCTTTGCACGTCCCCCCGGGTGGCGGCGATGGTGACGGGGGCAATGGGTGTGGCAGGAACGGCCGTTTGCTGCGACCGGTAGCCCCAATATCCTGCGCCACCAATCACCGCCAGCGCAACAATGGCAAACAAAAGTATCATCCAACGCTTCATCGTTTGACCTCCATAAACATGAGACCAGCTTAGGCTGGTTAGGTTGTGGTTTGGTTATGGGGAGATTTCAGCTTCGTAATGCGTGGTTATAGTTCCGTAACCAAAAAAACCGAACAAAATTAGCATTCCGCTAATTATGAGAAAATTAGGTCGAATAAATCTTGGCTTTTTCGGTTTAACTAGACCGTTGTACAATCAGTGTCATCATAATTAGACGATCAAAAGCATGCGTGCGAATGTAAAAAAAGCAGCTTCGTAAAGAGCTTATGGAGACAGGCTTTGACAAATAATGATGAATTTATGTGGGCAATTTCTCAGGAAAATATCAAAGAATTTGCCACTAGAACCATTTTGGCAAGAGGCCAACGCTACTTTAGTGAAAATCGCGTGGATCTGATCTCCCAGCAATGGAATCACCTCCACCTGCATGTACGGGGCAGCAGGGGCGCCCAATATTGTGTGGATATTGCCCGGCTCGATGAGGACATTTATTACGAATGTAACTGTCCAGCAAATGCCAATTTTGACATTTGCAAACATATTGTTGCCTCGCTTTATTTCATCGAAAAGCGGGCATCAGCTCAGAAAGACCCGAATCGGTGGCAAAAGCAGCTAAACGACGTGCTGCAAACTGCCACCTACTACCCAAGATCTGGTAAGAGACGTTCTAAACAAACCATTCTGTTTTTAAGTTTGCAGGAAGATTATTACGGGTACGGCTACCAGCTAAACGGGTATCGCCTGGACCAAAAGCTGTTTCCAGACGAGTTTTTTAAAGACGAAAGCAACATCGATAATTTTGCCCTAGCCACTCACCTGATGACACACCCGGAAATTGCCAGGGCGGCAAAAGGAGTAGATGGCGGTTATGGGCTCAGCGCTGCCAATGACATCAATGTTCCTGCCTTCTACAAAACGGTGGTGGCGTTAAGCCTGGACAGTCATAATTATTATCGGTCACAAAACCTGGCAACAAAATTAGAAGCCTTGCGGCAGTTTGAGATGCCAATTTTTACGGGGAGCGGGCAACGGCCGTTCGAAAACCTCCTCCACATTTCGCCACACCTGGCCCTGGTGCGCTTTGATCTCGTCGAAAAAGAGGACCAGCTTATCCTGTCACTCAAGGCAGATGTGGGCGATAAAACGATTGATCTGCACCAGAAATCAATTGAAATCTTCGGCAATGACCCCTACTGGCTGAAGACGGATTCACTTTTGGCCAAATGTGAAGATCAATACCCTCACCATTTAGTCCAACGACTGATAGAGAAAGGCAAACTAACCATCCCCAAAGCGCAAAAATCGTTTTTTGTGACCCATTATTTGGCGCCGCTGCTGGAACATTTACCGCTGGGGGGTACGGCCGTTACCCAACAAAAACTCAACACAGAGCTGGAAGGTAAACAGCTTTTCCTGGAAGAGAAGGACGGAGAGCTCGTTGTCACCCTTAATTTCAGGTACGGCAACATGAGCGTGCCCCACGCGCCAACCTATCCACACTACACAATCACCCTCGATGAGGGAAACACCAACGCCGATCAGCTTACCTTGATTGAAGTGCGTCGCGATGTTGCACAGGAAGAAGAAATATACCGGTCAACCTCCTCGGCCCAGTACGGCCTCAAATATGCCAACAAAATGAGCGATGAGAGCTTTGTCATGCGTTCAGGCGTTAAACCGCTCGACTTCTTGTTGAAAAAGCTGCCCGTTTTGCTTGCCGATGGCTATGAGATTTTTGGTGAAGAAAATCTCAAGTCGGTGCGGGTAAACCGGCACACGCCGACCATTTCCTTCAACGTTTCATCCGGCATCGACTGGTTTGATATTCAAGCGCTGATTCAGTTTGGCGATGTTCCCGTTGATCTCAAAACCGTCCGCCAGGCGCTGCGCCGCAAGGAGCGATTCATCAAGCTGGCAGATGGCACGATCGGTGAATTGCCAGAAGAGTGGCTGGAGAAATACCGCCATCTGTTCTACCTGGGCGAGCAAAACGACGACAATGTCCGCTTTTCGAATCACCATATCACGCTGCTGGATCAGCTGTTGGCCCAGGCTGACCAGGCGCAGGTCGACGCCCAGTATCAGGAACGGCTGCAGCGGCTGCGCACGTTTGAGGGAATTGCCGAACGGCCGTTACCAGAAGGGTTTGTGGGGGAGTTACGGCCGTACCAAAAAGCAGGCCTCAACTGGCTGCACTTTCTCCACGAATTCAACTTCGGCGGCTGCCTGGCCGACGATATGGGCCTGGGCAAAACCGTCCAGGTTCTGGCCCTGCTCCAGGGCCTGCATGAGCAAGACAGCGCCCTGCCTCCCAATCTCATCGTCCTGCCGCGCTCGCTGCTGGCAAACTGGGAACGGGAGGCGCAACGCTTTACCCCGGGTTTGAAGATATTCACCCACTTTGGCAAAGACCGCCCGCAAAATACAGACGCATTTGCCGGGGCAGATCTTGTGTTGACGACCTACGGCGTTGTGCGCCGCGATATTAAGATGCTGCGCCAATTTACCTTTCACTACATCATTTTGGATGAATCGCAGGCGATCAAAAACCCCAACACCAAGATTGCCAAAAGCGTGCGCCTGCTCAAAAGCCGGCACCGGCTGGTCATGACCGGCACCCCGGTAGAGAATTCAACCTTTGAACTTTGGTCCCAGTTTGCCTTTTTGAATCCCGGCCTGCTGGGCAGCGTTGAATACTTCCGCTTAGAATTCAGCAACCCCATCGAGCGCAACAATGACAAAACGGCCGCAGACCTGCTGCGCAAGATGGTCTATCCTTTTATTTTGCGCCGTACCAAAGGCCAGGTCGCACTTGATCTACCCCCTCGCACGGATCGGGTGATGGTTGTGGAAATGGACAAAGCGCAGCGCAATTTTTACACAAAAACCCGCGACAATTATCGCGCCCAACTGCTGGGGTTAATTGAATCCGAGGGAATAAACAGCGCCCGGTTTAAAGTGCTGGAAGGGCTGCTGCGGCTGCGACAAATTTGCAATCATCCCAAATTGGTCAGGCAAAACTTCAGAGGGGATTCGGCCAAAATGACGCTGCTGGTAGAAACGCTGCAAACCCTGCACGAAGAAGGGCATAAAGCGCTCATCTTCTCCCAGTTTGTAAAAATGCTGCGCCTGATTCGAGATGAGATGGACAGGCTGGGATTGACCTACACGTATCTGGACGGCCATACCCGTAAACGACAAGAACGGGTAGACAATTTCCAGAATGATCCCAACATCTCTTTCTTTTTGATCAGCCTGAAAGCGGGTGGGGTCGGACTTAATTTAACCGCCGCCGATTACGTTATTCACGTAGACCCCTGGTGGAATCCGGCCGTCGAAATGCAGGCATCCGACCGTTCGCACCGTATTGGCCAGGAAAACCCCGTCTTTGTCTACAAGCTCATCACCAAGGATTCCGTTGAAGAGAAAATTTTGGAGCTGCAGCGGCGCAAACAAAATCTGGTTGAACAGATAATCACCGCTGAAAGCAACTTCCTGAAACAGCTCACGGCCGAAGATGTGCAGGTACTGTTTAGCTAAACGAACAGTGGCTATCGGTATTATCTCGAACGAGAAGAAAGCATCCTCAGAACCTGTCCTGAGCGATGTTGAAGGATGCGATCCGCGCAATGCATCCGTTCGCATCTGAGGATGCTCACTCCTCAAATCCAAGAATCTCTTCTTCTTCAGCTTTGCTCAATCGGACGCCTAACTGGCTGCTAGGAATTTGCGGCCAGATTTCATTTTCTAGAAGTTCGACCAATTTTTTGTACTTTTGTTTAGCAGATTCTGCTTGCTCAATCCCAGAATCTTTTTTAGGCCCATTCATTTTCATTCTCCGAACCAAAGCTCAGTAAAATGCTGACCGTTAAACAGCAAGGCGATAGCCTACGCCGGGAACGGTGAGGATGAGAGTAGGCTGGCTGGGGTTGAGCTCTACTTTTTCGCGCAGGCGGCGGATATGGACGTTGACGGTGCGCTCATCTTCAACGGCCGTATCATACCCCCACGCTCCCTGCAAAATTTGCGCCCGCGTCAGCGCCTGCCCGGCGTGGCGCGCCAGGTAAACAAACAGGCGGAACTCCGTCGGCGTCAGCTCCAGCGGCGTGTCACCCCGCTGCACCAGGCTGCGATCCAGGTCAATCACCAGGTCGGCCACAAAAAGCTGGTTGCTGTCGGCGCTGGTGGCCAGTTCGCCATAGGCGCGGCGCAGCAGGGCGCGCAGCCGGGAAAGCAGCTCGCGCACACCAAACGGCTTCGTCACGTAATCATCCGCCCCCATTTCCAGCCCCAGCACCTTGTCCATTTCCTCCTGCTGCGCCGTCAGCATCAAAATCGGCTGGCGCAGCTTGTGCTGGCGCAGTTGGCGGCAAAAATCAAAGCCGGAGCCATCGGGCAGGCGCACATCGAGGATGATGAGATGGGGCTGTGTTTCATTGGCTATACGAATCCCTTCGCGCCCCAGCTTGGTCCAGGCGACGCCATACCCTTCCGCTTCCAGCGCTTCTTTCAGGCTGGTGGCAACGGCCGTATCATCCTCAATCAGCAAAATCGTGTGTGGTCCCTGCATGGAGCACAATCATAGCAACGAGGGCTTTAACTTGGCAAGCAAAGGAGCGTGATGCGTGAAACGTGATCTTCTCACGCATCACGTTTCACACGTCACGGCCGTAAAATAATCGGCGCGAATGTCTGTGTCCCGTTCACAATCGTGACCACCGGCTGGCCATTGGCTTGATAGCCGCCATCGGCACTCACGCCAAAGAACTCGTTGCGGATAACGGCCGTATCCTCAATCAGATTCGTTGGTGTTACAACCAGACCAACTGAAATCTGCTCACCAGGATTTAGGGGCAATAAGTTCCAGGTCACGACGCCGCCAAACTCAAGCCCGCTGTCGGTGGCGCTGAGCATCTCCGTGTCGACGGGCAGCGTGTCGGTAATCGTTAGATTGTTGGCCGGCAGATCGCCATCGTTGCGCACGGTGAGCGTGTAGCTGATGGGTTCGCCGGTTTGCACAAGAGCCGGGCCCACTTTGCTGATACTCAGGTTTGGCGACAGGATTTGGGTGGTAACGGCCGTATCTCCCAACACCATCACGCCACCGGCCGCCTGCGCCCCATAATCAAAGTTGGTGATCGTTTCTGTGGCCGTGACGGCAAAGTTAACGGTGACGCTGCTGCCTGCCGCCAGCTCACTCACAGACCAGGTGACCACGCCGTTTTGCAGGCTACCGCCGGGGCTGTTCAGGTAAGAGGCACCCACCGGCAGCGTGTCGGTAATAATCAAACCAGTCGCGTTAACGCTGCCGGTATTTGTCACCATAATTTGATAGTCAATGGGTGCCCCTGCGCCGCTTTCACTTGGTCCTGTTTTGTGAATGGCCAGCGTGGTTGGTGCAACCACGCTGTTTTCCACAACGTGGTAAATAATACCCGTCGCCAGATCGGCCAGGAACAATTCTCCCTGCACATTTTCGCCAAAAGTGGACGGCCAAACAATCACCTCCCCAAAATCATACGCATGGGCTTCCCAGCCGCTGCCTTCAGGGTGCAGGTTCCAGACAAAGCCGCTGCAAAAATCAGCAAACAGGTATTGACCTACCATCGCCGGATACTGCTGCCCGCGATAGACGTATCCACCCGTCACCGAACAGTTGTCATTTTCATGACCGTAAGTAAAGACGGGAAACGTGTAGGTAACAGCCTGGCACGATGGCCCATGACGTATCCCATCCCCCTCATAGCAGGGCCAGCCGTAATTTTCACCGCCGCTGCTGCCGGCCGGTTGGAAGTTGATCTCCTCCTGCACGTTTTCGCCTACGTCAGCGATGTACAGATCGCCTGTCGCGCGATCAAAGCTAAAGCGCCACGGGTTACGGAAGCCAAGCGCCCAAATCTCATCACAGTCGCCGCCGGCACCGTTGCGGAATGGGTTGTCGTTCGGAATTGTATATAAGGCGGTGCCGCAGTCCGGTGGGTGGGGGGTGCTTTGCGCCACGTCCAGGCGCAAGATTTTGCCCAGCAGGCTGGTGCGGTCCTGTGGCTCGGAGGGAGGTATGCCATCGCTGCCCGGCAGGCCGCCATCGCCAATGGCCACGTAAAGGTAGCCGTCAGGGCCAAAGGCCAATGCGCCACCATTGTGACCATCTTTTGGTTCAACCACCGTCAGTAAAATCTGCTCGCTGGCGGCATCAGCTACGTTCGGATCGCCGCTCACCTGGTACCGGGCCAATATGTTGTTTTTGTCGCTGTTGCGCGTGTAATAGATGTAGAAGTAACCATTTGTCACGTAATCCGGATCAAACGCGAGGCCGAGCAAGCCATTTTCGCCAAATACACTTACCTGGCCGGAAATATTCAGGAAAGGTGTTTCTATCAACGATCCATCGGCGGTGAGGATACGAACCTGGCCGCCTTGCTGGGTGACAAAAAGACGGCCGTCGCCCGGCACGCCGGTATTCATGATGCCGGTAGGGAGCGAAAGTCCCTCGCCAAACAGTTCTAAAGAGAGGTCAAGCTGGGTGGTCGGAGCGGCTGCCGCCTGGGGCATGGTGAGGATTGTGCTACTGCTAAACAAGCTCCATAAGCTGCTTATTAGCAGGAAAGGGATTAAAAGAAAAAGTGACCGTCGGCTACGGCCGTACGCCTTTGGTTTGGACACGTTTGACTCCTTTTCGCTGGTTAGTGGATTAACCAGGACGCCACAAACAGAGACAATCGGTGGCATCGTAGCATTTGTCTAGCTGGCCAACCGTGAATGAGACGATAAAAGTTAGCGAACATACGGTTTAATTTTGGTTGACAAACGGCCGTTCCCCATGTTATTATCCCGTCACCGACCAACCGGTCGGTCTTGGAGTAAATTTAATGACAGATCACGAAAGCAAAGCCCAAATTTTAGCAACGGCAATGACCATCTTTGCCGAAAAAGGATTTGCCAAGGCCAGCATGAACGACGTCGTGCGGGCCAGCGGCCTGAGCAAAGGGGGCGTCTACTGGCACTTTAAAAGCAAGGATGCGCTGGTTGCCGCCATTTTTGACCAGTTTTTTATGGAGCAATTGACCTTGTTGGATGAGGTCATGGCCGGTGAAGGAACGGCCGTAACCAAACTAACCCAACTGGCCACCATCACCGGCGAAAATGTAGAGGCACTTGCCAGCCAGTTTCCCTCACAGCTGGAATTTTACGCCCTGGCCGCCCGCGATAATCGCTTAAAAAAACATCTGCAAGATCACTTTCACAGTTACCGGGAAAAAATTGAAGCGTTGGTCGCTCAGGGAATAGCCGATGGCGAGCTTCATGACCGCAACCATACCGACGCGGCCAATACGATCATGGCCCTTTTTGAAGGTTTACTGCTCATTTGGGCCGTCGCACCAGAGAGTATTGACTTGAGTGTGCAGGTGGAAATGGCCGTGCAACTGCCGCTGCAAGGATTGCAAGCCGGACGCCAGAC
>CALBTC010000266.1 GCA_937967805.1 uncultured Anaerolineaceae bacterium | reverse complement strand
CAACAGGGAAAATCAGGTATTTGCGTGCTCAACTCACACACTGTTAACGCTTTTTAATGAATAGATTCGAGTTGCAGCACAGCGTAAGATTATACCAACCTGACATCCCTGCGCCAATCTCAAGGCAATTAGGTAAACGCCGTAAAAATGATCTGACCCGTGACGCGTGAAACGTGACCAAAAGCAAATCACATTTCACGTTTCACACGTCACGCAATATCGAAAAGACCAAGAATACAATTTTGTGCTAGGGAAATGGCGTCTCCAGCCATTGCAGACCGTTAACCGGCACGCCGTGGATGCGTAAATCCCAATGGAGATGCGGTCCGGTAGAAAGCCCGGTAGAACCGCCGGCAGCAATCGTCTGGCCGGCAGCTATCTGGTCGCCAACCGCCACAAATGTTTCCGACAGGTGGAAGTAGGCGGAAAAAACCCCCTGCCCATGATCCAGAATGACGGTGTTGCCGCGCAGTTCTAACAGATCATTAAAGACGACGGTGCCAGGCGCGGGCGCCAGGATAGGCGTCCCCACACTGCCCGCAAAATCGACGCCGGTATGGTAAATTTCCACCGGGCCACCGTTGTAAGATCGGGCATCGCCGTACGGGGCGGTAATGACAGCCTCGGGCACAGGTGAAGTGAAGACACCTTCCCACTGGCGCGGCTCGCTGCTCACGCGGTAGAAAGTGTGCAGGAATTCATCTTCGTTTTGGCGCACGGCGGGATCAAGCAGGGCGCTCTGATCTTCCGGCACCACAATTTGCTGCAAGCTGTAGTTGGCGGCTTCTACCTGCACCGGCTGTTCAAACGGCCGCCATGGCCGGCTGCCGGACCCTTCCAGGCGCAGCGTGAACAAACCCGGCTCGGCAAAGGCATCAATGCCTACCAGAGCGGCAAAACCATCCCCCTCCGGGAAAAATTGCAGCGATTGGCCGGCAAAGGTGCCGGACGGCCGTCCTGCCAGCAAGTTCTCTACGTAGATGGAAACCGTGTTGCCGGGGATGATGGGGAACGGCCATATCACCACCTGCTGCCACTCGCCACTCAAATATTGAAACAGTTCCTCGCTGGGGATGCGCAGCCGCTGCCCGGTAAACAGGTAAGCCGGGTACGGTAGATCGTTGGCGGCGGCTAAAGCGGCGGGGGAGATATTGTATTGCGCGGCGATGGTGACCACCGTTTCGCCGGGGGCCACGACGTGCGGCGTGCCCGTCACCGGCTGGGGCAGCGCCGAACCGGTGCGGCTGACCACTGTTACCGTTTGCCCGGCGGCCGGTTCCTGGGTGGGGTTGATCATCCGGTTGGCTTGCAGAACGGCCGTGGGGGTGGTGTTGAAAACGGCCGCAATCTGCGCCAGCGTATCCCCCCCGCCCACTTCATAAACCGTGGCCACCGCTTCCCCCTCCCCTCCGGGGATGATGAGCGTTTGGCCGACAAACAGATTGTCAGCATCGCTCAGGCCGTTGAGCGCCAGCAGTTCTTCAATGGTAATTTCGTACAGGCCGGCAATGTAGGTGAGGTTTTCCCCTTCGGCCACGGTGTGGACGCGGGGAATGGGATCGCCGCTGTCGTCTGGAGTGGGAGTTGGCGTGGGATCGGCCGTTTGGGCCTGAACGGTTAGCGGCAGGAGCAGGAATAGTAAAAAAAAGAGTCCAATTCGTTTCATAAAAAATAGTCTGTGTCACTGCCGCGAAGGCGGGAGTCCAGGCGTATGGATTCCCGCCTTCGCGGGAATGACAAGCAAAGGCCATATTGCCTGCCTAAGTCCTTAACCGGCCAAAAATTGACCAACTATGAGGCCAAAAATAGAATATGGTCGCCTACCTTCACCCGGTTCACCAGGTCCGGCTGGCCTTCGATAACGTAGCGCGCCGGCGCCGGCGGCACGTAGGAGAGCCGCCACGGCTGGGCCACGACGGTGCCCACCACTTCACCGGCATCATTGACCCAAATCACGCCCAGGTCAAAAAAGACAAACAGCATGTGAATGGCGGTATTCACCCGGTTGTCTTTGGCTTCTACCAGCACCAGGCCATCCTGCGGTCCCAGTGTGCGGCGAAAGGTAAAGCCGCGCAGCTTACTGCCAAAGCTGTCACACCATTTGGCCTGCGGGATGAGAATCTGGCCGCTTTCCACATGAACAATTTGTCTTGTACGCATCGGCTGGAAGTATAGTAAGAGGGTGACAAGGTGACAAGGTGACAGCCCTGTTAATGAGGGCGTTGTGAGTGGAGTTCGTCGTAAATGGCCTGGGCCTGGGGGTAATGGAAGGTATACGGCCGTTCCCAAAATTCCGCCAACTGCACATTCCCCGTCTGCTTTTCATACTCCATCGCCTGCACATACATCTCCAGCTTATCAGCGTCGTGTACCAGTTTGGCTTCCGGCGTTTGGGCGGCGTGCAGCTCTTCCCATAAATCTATAAAAGTGGGGGCAAATTCGGTTTCATCCAGCATCTCCTGCATAGCCTTGCGCTCCACGTCCGTTTTAATGCCCGGCGGCAGGTAGCGCCAGGCAGGGGTGGGGATGTCGGTGGTCAGCGCTTCCGGCAAATCATGCAGGGCGGCGATGGCCAGCAGCCGTCCCAAATCCAGTGGCTCCTCAACTACTTGTGCCAATACCAAAGCCACAAACACCACGCCAAAGCTGTGGGCCGCTACGTTTTCGGCATTGGGCACGCCGCGCTGGATCCAGCCGGTGCGGGCTGTTCGTTTGAGCTGGTTGCCGTGTAAGAGTGTGTTGAGTACGGCCGTTACATCCATCATCTTCTCCTCGCGTAAAAAAACCTCCCGCAGGCTCCCCACAGGGTGACGGCTATACATGAAACCTGCGGGGGGTTGTGCTTCTGAGGCGCAGAGAAAAAATCTGCATCATCTGCGTCTAATGGAATGTAATTGTGGCCGGCGTAGGGCAAACGGGCAAGAACGTGGCCCAAACATCGTCCAGCCATCATCCTCTCCAGACCAAATTGGGATACACTTTGGGCGGGAGAATTGGCGACGAGTGAGCAGTACGCAGTGCTAATTAAAAAGTGAAAAGTTTACTTTTTTGTATTCGCCCCTCTTGCCGCACCCAAAATCAACCAATTTTAAAATTGCCTGTTATAAATTCACCGCTGCCCGCGACATACTACACAGAACGGCAAGGAGAACATGCATGTTAGCAAACCAACCTGTACCGGTGCAAGCCGCACCACTCT
>CALBTC010000265.1 GCA_937967805.1 uncultured Anaerolineaceae bacterium | reverse complement strand
CTTTTGCGGGAACGGCCGTATCCCTTCGACCTCATCGCCACCTTCACCGTGCAGGAAGAAGTGGGGCTGCGCGGAGCCACCACGGCCACCTACGGCGTCCAGCCAGATGTGGCCCTCATTTTGGAATGCACCCCGGCTTACGATCTGCCCAACAAGGACGACGTGAGCCCCAATGTGGCGCTGGGCAAAGGACCATCCATCTACGTGATGGACAGCGGTACGCTGCAAGACCCGCGCCTGGTGAGCCTTATCACCCAAACGGCCAGCGACAACAACATTCCCTTCCAGATTCGACGACCAGGAGGCGGCGGCACGAATACCGCCGTCATTCAGCGCACGCGTGGCGCCATTCCAGCCGCTACCATCGCCGTGCCGGGCCGCTATCCCCACACCCCCGCCATGATGATCAACCTTGATGATTATGCGAATGTGGTGAAACTGGCCAAGGCGACGCTTTTGAACTTAACAACCGATATTGTGAAACGTAATTGAGTAACTGGGTAATTACGTAATTACTCAATTACCTAATTACGACCAAAGCACTCATCCATTTTTCGAGGACATGATGAACGATTTAATCAAGAAACTGGTAGAAGCTTACGGCCCCTCAGGCTTTGAAGACCAAATGCGGGCGCTAATTCGGCCTGAGATTGAAAAGTATGCCGATGAAATTTCGGTGGATGCGATGGGCAATTTGATTGCCCGCAAACAGGGCAAGGGTAAAAATGGCCTTAAGGTGATGGTGGCTGCCCACATGGACGAAATCGGCCTGATGATTTCCCACATCACTGAAGATGGCTTTTGCCGCTTTACCAATATCGGCGGGATTTATCCGCATACGCTGTTGGGCAGCCGGGTGCAGTTTGCCGACGGCCGTATCGGTATCATCTACAGCGACCGCATCACCGACCGCAGCAAAGTGCATAATTTAGAGAAGCATTATATTGATGTTGGGGCCAGCAGCCGCGAAGATTGCCCGGTGCAGGTGGGGGATGCGGTGGGGTTTGTACGGCCGTTTCTGGCCCAGGGCAAACGGCTCAGCGCCAAAAGCATGGATGACCGCATCGGCTGCGTGGTGGCCATCGAAGCGCTTAAGCGCCTCAAGAAAACGCCTCACGACGTCTACTTTGTTTTCAGCGTGCAGGAAGAGGTCGGCACGCGCGGCGCCCAGGCCGCAGCCAACATGCTCGATCCTGACGTGGGCATTGCCCTGGACGTGACCCTGGCCGGCGATACGCCGGAGCCTACCCCCATTGCCATCGAACTGGGCAAAGGCACGGCCATCAAAGTAAAAGACAGCGGCATGATTGCCCACGCCGGTCTGGTACGCCTGATGAAGCAGCGCGCCGAAGAGGCCAAGATACCGTACCAACTGGAAGTGCTCACCGGCGGCTCCACCGATGCCCGCTCCATCCAGATTGCCAACGGCGGCGCAGCCGCCGGCTGCATCTCCATCCCCTGCCGCTACGTCCACTCCCAAAGCGAAACCGTCGACGCCGACGACGTCGAAAACTCGATCAAACTCCTCGTCGAAATTCTGTCTAAACCAATCAATCTATGATTCATTAAGCCATGAGAATAAGCGGCATAGAGTTAAAGAATTTCAGAGGCATCGGAAGCAAACCTGTGGTTTTACGCCCTTGGTTAAAATGCAATATTCTCGTTGGTCAAAATAATAGTGGTAAATCGACGATCATAAAAGCTCTTCAAAAAATCGCTGAGATACACTCTGGTAGCGGCAAAGCAAAGTTAGACCAATTAGATCTTCATAACCGGGATGCTTCAAATGCAAATGAACTGGTAGCACTCATCAAGCTTTGGAATGATTTTTAGCCTGAACAGAAATGTAGATACGAGAGGCTTTTGTGCCAAACGGCCGTCGCTTCAAAGAGGTTCCATTCCGGTATGCTATGCTCTGGTAGTAGTTCATCTACAAGGCCACACTCTTGTAGAGCAAAAATAAATTGACAGGAAGATAAAACAGAAAGTTGATCATTGATGTTATAATGGCGTCTAAGTAGCAGAAACCCTTTTTGAGGATTTGAATTATGAAACTTGATCGTATTTCTATTAATCCAGCTCGTATGAATGGTCAGCCGTCCATTCGTAATTTGCGCCTGACAGTAAAACGTGTTATCGAACTACTTGCCATCTACCCTGATCGAGCCGAGTTGTTCCAGGAATTTCCAGAATTAGAAGAAGAAGACATCCGGCAAGCTTTAGTGTACGCAGCCACCTATCTTGAAGATCAAATTGCTGCGTTTCCTTATGAAGCTACTTCTTGACCAGGGTTTGCCGCGCAAAGCGGCCGTTTTATTGCGTGACTTAGGTTTTGACACTCTTCACGTAGGTGAAATCGGTCTCGCCACAGCCGAAGACAGCGACATTATCAGAAAAGGTGCTGAGGAAAATCGTGTGATTGTTACGCTTGACGCCGATTTTCATGCGCTGATGGCATTGTCCAAAGCAACAACCCCCTCAATCATCCGCATTCGCATTGAAGGTTTAAAAGGTGAAGCATTGGCCCACTTAGTCCAGCAAATTCTTGTGGACTGGGAGCAAGATTTAGCTCACGGGTCGATCTTAACCGTACAAAGAGATAGCATTCGAATGCGCCATTTGCCTTTGATTTGACACTTCGTTTCAGCTCAAACGTAAGTCTACGAAATCGTTCCAGGAAATAAACGCACCCAAATCCAGGCCAGGGTCATTGTGGGAATGGCTTGGGTGAAAGGGATGAGCGTCTCCACCACTGAAACGCCGCGAAGTGCCTTCAGCCCCAGGCGGTCCAAAATAATCCAGGAAATGGGCGCTGCCAGAAAGTCCAGGGCAAAATCGAGCAAATCGATCACAAGGACAACCAGGAAGGGGGTGAGCAGCAAGGTCTCGCCAAAAGTGGCGTCCGGGGGAATGTAGATGCGCTTAACCCGCCGCCAAACAATGAACAGGAGCAGTAAAGCCAGGATGAGCGCCACGCCCATCAGTGTGAGAAGGGTAATACCAAAGTTACGGAGAAATTCGGCCAGATCCATTGTGCATTCTTTTGAATTTCCCCGGAAACTTTCAGGAAGGATGTTGGTTCAACATGCAGTTTCCGGGGAATGATCGTTTCTAAAAAAACAGTTGCCACAAAAAGATAACAAAAATAAAAACGCCGCCAATGAATTGAATAAGGGTGGCGATACCCCAGCCTGCCAGACCGCCAAAGCCTGCTTTTTTAGCAATTTCCCAATCGCCATGTTTCCAATATTCACCCAGAAGCAGCCCGGCAATGTAGCCGGCAATGGTGCCCACAATGGGAAACAGAAACGAACCAACGATGGCCCCCGCCGTGCCAATGAGCATTGATTTCACGGAGGCGCCCCCTTTCCTGGCACCAAATAGGGAAAGCCAGATGTCTGAAGTGCCGGTGATCAGGGCAATGAAGCTGATGACGA
>CALBTC010000264.1 GCA_937967805.1 uncultured Anaerolineaceae bacterium | reverse complement strand
GAGGGCGACCTGAGCGTGCGCGTGCCGGAGTTCAGCGGGCGCAACGAATTCACCCGGCTGGCCCACTCCTTCAACAACATGACCGAAGAGCTGGAGCGGGCCGACCAGCAGCGGCGCAACCTCACCGCCGACGTGGCCCACGAGCTGCGCACGCCGCTGCACATCATCCAGGGCAACCTGGAAGGCGTGCTGGACGGCGTTTACGAACCCACCCCGGAACATATCGAAGCCACGCTGGACGAAACACGACTGCTGGCCCGCCTGGTGGAAGATTTACACACCCTCTCCCTGGCCGATGCCGGGCAGCTTCCTCTGAAAATGGAACCGGTGAACGTGGCCGATTTGCTGGCCGACGTGGCCACCAGCTTTTCCGGCCAGGCGGAGGCGCAGGGGGTGAATTTAGAAGTGGAAACGGCCGTTCTCCCCCCCAACACCCACATCCGAGGTGATGCCGGCCGGCTGGACCAGGTACTCAGTAATCTCGTGGTCAATGGGCTAAGACACACACCGGCGGACGGCCGTATCACCCTCAACGCCAAGCTGGTAAACGATGGCGTGCAAATCCAGGTCACCGACAGCGGCGACGGCATCCCCGAGGCCGATTTGCCCTTCGTCTTTGAACGCTTCTGGCGGGGGGATCGGGCGCGGACCCACAGTGGTGGAGCAGGTGGTGGTTTAGGATTGGCGATTGTGAAGCAGATAGTGGTGGCGCATAACGGCCGTATCGCCGTCACCAGTATTCCTCACGAGGCCACCACATTTACCCTGACGCTACCCGTGAGCACCAGTTATGGGGCTGTCTGAGCCAATTTTCTCCCTTTCTTAACAATCAGTTAACCGCTTTTTTGGCACTTTATGGTAAAATGCGCCCGAATTTGGCGTTTTCATTGTGAAAAATTTAGCCAATACGTATTTTAAAAAGGTGTTTTACAGGTTTTACGGGCATGATTGATCAGTGTGATCGATCCGTTGCAAGGAGAAGAACATGGTTGCAGTCCTGCTCTTGAATGCAAGCTACGAACCCCTGGCAGTGATTCCAAAACGGCGGGCGTTGTCTTTGCTGCTGCGTGAAGTGGTTGACGCGGCAACAGAGGAAGTGGTGGCCCTTTCCAGCGCTGCCACGACGCTGGAAATTCCGACAGTTTTGCGGCTGCGGCGGTATGTTAACGTGCCGAAGCGGGGCGCGTCCTGGAGCCGGCGGGCGGTGATGCGGCGCGACAGCTACACTTGTATTTACTGTGGGGTGCAGCCAGGCAGCCGGCAAGGCGGCCGTATCTTGCGCCATGTCGATTTTTCGGTGAATCATGTCGTGCCCAAAAGCCGCAACGGCCGTAACACCTGGACAAACACAGCCTGTGCCTGCTCTTCTTGCAATAACCGCAAGGGCAACCGACTGCCCCACGAAGCGGGAATGCATATGTTGTGGGAACCAAAAACGCCGCGCGTCGATTACCTTGTGGCCTCCGGTAACATTCCTGAAGCGTGGAAAATCTATTTACAAATGTGAGGCTCTGAAAAAAGCTAACGCAGAGGCGCAGAGAAATTCGAGAAAAATCTGCGGTATTCTACGAAATCGGTGGTTCTTTTAGCATAAGCAAATGTATATCTCGGCCTGCGTGACATTTATCGATCCTGTGCGTGCCGTTCTTCACTTATGAGGAACGGCCGTTTTTTTTACACTGCCCAATAGATTGAGAGTTTTTCCTGAACAGGAAAGGAAGTGAACGATGGCACAAGTGGAATGGATCAAATTGGGCACCAAGAACTGTAATTTTGTCAACGGCAAGGTTGAGCTGTTCGAAAAGCGTGTGTATCCGGCAGGATTAATGAATAAGGGCGGTGCGGAATACCGCGTGCTGGCCCGCAAATGCTCTGCCGGTTATCAATGCACCCACATGGATGAGCCTTGCCAATGGGTAGATGCGGAGGGCGACGGCCGTTTATATAATCATTAAGCTGCCATTTGCTCACAATTGAATGATTTTATTAGGCGACCTGTCTCTATCAGCAGGTCGCTTTTGCTTCACCGGATTATGAGAAATCTCCCAATTTAATGACTTTCTTATCCGGTTATGGTATTCTAGCCTCCGTGATTAAATAAGAAACGATCTTTTGCCAACCCTACCTGGTTACAACTTCTGAGCCCATCTGCTCTTTCAGAGCCAATCAGCCTTAGTTTGAAACAGTTTAGGAGTCACCCACCTTCAAGGAAACTTGAGATTCTGTGGCGCATTGCGCGAAGTGGCCCCGGGCAAGGACAAAATAAAATTTAGGCGCAAACCGATAAGAATGCGCTTTTCTCGATCAATACATTTTTTTAGAAGCCGCCCATCACTAACTATTTGAGGCGGCAAAGGATATAGACGAAAGACGATTTATGAGTAAAAATTTGAAGATTATTCCTCTGGGCGGCCTGGGGGAAATTGGCAAGAACATGACCATTTTAGAATACGGCCGTAACATGATCATCATCGACTGCGGGGTAATGTTCCCCGAAAACGATTTATACGGGATTGACCTCGTACTGCCAGATTACCAATACGTAATCGAAAACAAAGATATTTTGCGCGGCATCGTGCTGACGCATGGCCACATGGACCATATTGGTGGCCTACCATACCTGCTCAAGCAGCTCAAAGGGGTGAACGTGCCCGTCTACGGCACCGATCTCACCTTAGGCATGGTTGAAAGCAAGCTGGGAGAAGCGGGTATTCGTGAATGGGTGGCGCTGGAGAAGATTGACGACACCCAAACGCTCCATCTCGGCCCGTTCCGAGTGAGCCCATTTGCCGTGGCCCACTCTATACCGGCTTCAGTCGGTTTGGTGATCGACTCACCCGCAGGTGCGGTGGTCCACACAGGCGATTACAAACTAGACGAAACGCCCGCCGGCGGCCGCACAACTGACCTGAAGCGTTTAAAAGAGCTGACGCCCAACGGCGTGTTGGCCCTACTGGCCGACAGCACCAATGCGGACCGTCCTGGGCGCACACCCACCGAGCAGTTGGTAACCAAGGCGCTGGATGAACTGTTTGCCGAGGCAAACAGCCGTCGCATCATCATTGCCACTTTCTCATCCGTGCTGGCCCGTTTGCAGGAAATTGTGAACCTGGCGCAAAAGCACAACCGCAAGGTGGCTCTCACCGGGCGCAGCCTGAAGCAAAACGTGGAGCTGGCCCGCGAATTGGGCTACCTTAAGATTCCTAAAAAATTGTTGGTAGATATTCGATCCAACACGCCGGAAAGCGAACTGGTGATTTTATCCACCGGGTCGCAGGGTGAACCCCGCTCGGCGCTGAACCGGATGGCCAAAGGCCAGCACCGCGAAGTGCAGGTGCACGGCGGCGATACGATCATCATTTCCGGTGGCACCATTCCCGGCAATGAAGAAGACGTGGGCCGGATGCTGAACAATTTGTTTAGCCGAGGCGCCAACGTCATTTACGGGCCGCTGGCCACGGTTCACGTCTCCGGGCACGGCAGCCGCGAGGATATGCGCATCATGCTGGAAGCGGTCAATCCTCGTTTTCTGATACCGGTGCATGGCGAAACGCGACATCAGCATCTGCATTCCCAACTGGCGCAGAAAAGCGGTATGGCTGACAAAAATATTTTCATTTTGGACAACGGATCAACCTGGGCCAGTGATGGTGAAAAAGCGTGGTTAGAAGAAGCCGTACCGGCCAACGACGTGTACGTCGATGGCTCGCTCATTGGTGAAATTGGCGATCTGGTGCTGCGTGACCGGGAGCGATTGTCGCAGGATGGCTTTGTGCTGGTGTACGTGCCCCTGGACAAGAAGCGCAGGCTGGCCGGCGATGTTCAGCTCATCAGCCGGGGCTTCTTACGCATGGATGCCTCGCAGGATTTGATGGATGAGGCAAAGCAGAATTTGAAGCGGGCCTTGAAGAAAAACGGCCGTTCCCAAGACGACACCATTCGTGAAACGCTGCAAAACTTCTTCTATCGCCAAACCCAATCCCGCCCGGTGATCTTGCCCCACATCGTGCATGTTTAACTGAATAGTAAACCGCGGAGAGCGCGGGGCGCATAGTTTTTCTGTGCGCTTCGCGTTCTCCGCGGTGACCATCACGGCGTTGCGCAAAGCTGCTCGGTGACGGTTATGTCATCTTTGGTTAGGCTGAGACAGATATGGTGGTGGACGGTACGGCCGTCCACCACAAAAATCCTCGGTACACGGGCAGCATTAATGTAATGGATGCCATCTCGAACTAACTGCCAGGGGCGCTGCCCACCCCCTTTGACGTGGTGGTGCATGTGTCCGGCCACGACAGCTAAAACTGTTTTCCCCTGCTGTTGGGCAAAATCAATCGCCTGGCGCAAATCAGAATCGCCAAAGTCGCCTGCTTCGGGCCAGAAATCATTGCCCCACATGGCATCCCGACTGCTGCCCAGTCCCGTTGGCCCGTTGTGTGCTAAAAAGATAAGCCGCTGGCTGGGAGCCTCATCAACCAGCCGGCAAAGCCGCGCCGCTGACTCCGCCATCGTGCTAATGCCAAACTGGCGCTGTAGCTGCGGCCGACAGTGCAAAACAGACCCCCCCATGGCAAACGGCCGTGCCGCCACCACGTCCACATCTTCACGTCCCGGCACCGGATGCACCGAGTAGCCCCCCACCTTCACATTGCCCAGCGCCCGCTGCCACTGCCGCAGTCGGCGGGGTTGTCCCCAGGCCAGCCAGCGGCGCAGGCGCGGCCACTGCTTGATTTCGGCCAGGAGCTGCGGCGCGGTGAGCGTATCGTGGTTGCCGGGGACGATGAGGGCGGGCTTCTGCAGCCGAGCCATCTGCCGGGCCACGACCAGCCCTTCATAGTGCCAATAGTTGGCCAGATCGCCGGTGAAGAGCAGCAAATCGTAATCGGATTGGTTACACTGGGTAACGTCGTGCTGGTCAAATTGGCGGTGGACATCCCCAACGATGCCAATATGGGTAGTTGTCATGGCATGTAATTATGGCACAGGTTCCGCTAAATGGCGGCATTTTTAACGCAAAGGGCCGAAAGGGGAAAAGTTGATTTCTTTGCTTTCATTCTTTGCTTCTTTGCGCCTTTGCGTCAATATTTTTTCTGAACGACTTGCAGCAGTTCGGCGATGGACGGCCGATCCACCGGGTCGCGGCTGGGGTGAGCAAGTAGGATACGGCCGTTCCCGTCCACCACAAAATCGCCGCCCATCTGATGTGTGTCGCCGCGGTTCCCCAGCGTTTCCCGCCCTTGAAGTTTGGCTTTAAGATAAAAAAGCAAATTGCGCGGGCTCCAGGCGCGCAAAACAGAGCTTTCCAGCCCGTAGGCACGGTACGCCCGCCGTTCCTGATCAATCAAAAAAGGAAAGGGGGATTGGGTTTCTTGCAGCCAAATCCTTGACCAATATTCGGTGCCAAAGGAGATGGTGGCGATTTGCACATCGGCTGCCTGGAACTGTTCCTGGTGGGCCACAACCTGGGCCACATGATCGCGACAGGGCAGTCAGGCCAGGTGGCGCAAGAAGATAAGCAGGGCAGTACGGCCGCCTCCCCAAAAAGATGAAAGGGGAACGGCCGTTCCTTCCAACGTTTTCAAAGTCACGTCCGGCGCAAGTTGTCCTTGTTGCAATTTGGGCATGGTCTCTCCTTAAAAATAAAAACGGAACACAGAGTTACGCAGAGGAGGCACAGAGATTCACAGAGAATTTAAAGAAATCTGCGCGATCTGTGGCCAAATCAAGTGAGGTGGCGGATAGCCCAGAGCAGCCGCTGCAAAATAGTGACGGCGACCAGCAGCCCCATCAGGCCAAACAGCCAGGGCAACGCGCCGGGAAACAGGATAAAGGCGGAATAAAAAACGATCGTTTCCGTGCCGCCGACGAGGCCGGCAGGCATGGTAACCGAAGTGAGGCGGTCGGCGTGCTGGTGGGTTCGCTTTTCCAGGATGGCCGCCAGGTACATCCACGAGGCGCCGTTGACGTAAAAAGTACAGAGCAGGAAGATAAGACTGTAGGTAACGGCCGTATCCATCCGCCCCAACGCCAATCCCACGGGAACGGCCGCATACACCACAAAATCAATGACGATGTCCAGGTAGCCGCCAAAGTCGCTCTGAGCGCCATTGATGCGGGCCACCGCGCCATCGAGCGCATCAAACACCCGGTTGAAAAACCAGAATAGGAAGCCAAGCACATAGGACTGCTGCCACAGGACAATTGCTGCCGCCACGCCGGCAACCAGTCCCAACACAGAAAACAGCCAGGGCGGCACCGCCCGCAGCGGTTGAGCCATCGGGTGAAAAACATTTTCTTTCACCAGGCGCATACGATCATCAAACATCAGTTGACTCCCTTTTGGCGTTGACGCGCTGCACAATCAAAATTCCTAACAGCAGCAAATCTAGCAAATGCTCAATCAGGCGAAACGTGCGGCCGCCAAATTTCGGGTCCCAATAGCTGATGGGAGAGTGGAATCGCTTTTGCCAGTCGAGCGGGAAGAGCAGTACCGGACCATCGTCGGCGTGGGTGAAGATGTCTACGGCCGTATGCAAACCACAACCCACTGCAAACCAGAACAGCCAACGACGGCGCAGCACAATACCCAACAGCGCCAGGACAAACAGCGGCAGCGGCGCGTGCAGGCTGTTGTGGGCCGCAATCCACCACGGATTGTTGAAATAAAGCGCGTTGTACGTCGGGCTGCACCGCGTTTTGTCCGGCAGATGGGGGCGAAGGTAACGGCGGTCCGCCACATAGCCCAGACTCAGCAGCGCCAGCGGCACATCCGGCGCGGCGGAACCGGCCAACAGGCCAGAAGCTGCCTCGGGGTCGTTGGGGATGAAGGCTTTTTGGAGAACGGCCGTTAATAAAAAGTGTGAATACGTCTGCATAATTTTCACCGCAGAGAGCGCTGAGGGCGCTGAGTTTTCTCTGGCATTATTTCTTCTCCGTGCTCTCCGCGTTCTCCGCGGTTAATTTTCTTTGGAATATTTTTTTGTGCTGCCGGTTAAGAGTCGGCCGCGCATACCGCAGCTTCTCTTTGAGCCCATACAACAGCAAATCCCACATTGTCAGGTTGCCAAAAAAGTGGGCTTTGTACGCGCCGGAGCGCATAAAGCCCTCGCCCGGCTTCAGCAGGCTGAGACGGATTTTGTTTTTCGGCAGATACGTTTTGCCATCCAGCAAAGCCACAAACGGGTCGGCGATCCAGGAAAGATTGCGGAAAATTTGGTTTATTTCACGGACGGTGGCGTTTACGGCCGTTTCATCATGTGGATCAACTTGCTCAATCAGCGTGTCAACCTTATTCGCCACCTCATCAAACTCCGGGTAGCCGCCGCCACACAGCTTAAGGGTTACCAATTGATCGTAATACCCCTGGCGATCCTGGCCCGCCTGCATGGTTTGCGCCCGCATCATGTTGAGCTTGACCAGCTCCGTGTACGCCCCCAACAGCCACATCACGCTGTACACCTGCCACAATTTGTAGTTGCCAAATGAGCGGTAGCTGTTGGCCACCAGCCGGTCGGCCGAGCAAACAAAGTTGTAGGTGACGGTTTGCAAATCGGCAAAGGCGGCGGCGGAATAGTCGCCGGATTGTTGTGCTTTAAGCAGTTGGTGGGCTAGGATGAAAACGGCCGTTAACGTACTGTACAACCCCTTCGAATACAGCGGATCGATAAACCCGGCGGCGTGCCCCAGCAGCGCCCAGCGGTCGCCCACCACCTGGCGCGTATTGTACTGCAGCCGGTCAGCTCGCACCCAATCGCGTACCGCCTGCGCTCCGGCAAACTGGGTGGCAATATTGGGAAACTGCTGGATAAAGCTGAAAAATTCTTCTTCCGCGGTGAGTTCTGGTCGCGGCGGATAAACTCGTGGATCCAGCAGCAGCCCCACGCTGCACAGCGGGTTGGTCGATTCGGCGTGGTTATTAAACGGAATCACCCACAGCCAGCCGCCCGCAAACAGGTGGTGCAGCGTGCCCTCGGCCATGGGGAAGGGCAAATCATAGTCTGCTTGGCACTGGTTGGCGCGGGCGTGGCCAGGCACGTTGATCATGTGGGTAAACATGCCGCGGGAATGGGTTTGCAAATTGAAATCTCGCTCGCCAAGCTTTTGCGCCAAAATGGAGCGGAAGCCACCGGCATCCACCACGTATTTGGCCGTCACCGGCTCGCCTTTAGCGGGCACAATCTTGACGTGGTCATCATGGAGCTGGACGTCTTCCACGGCCGTATTTTGCCAAACCTGTGCGCCGTAGGAAACGGCCGTGCTCATCATAAAATAATCGGTGTCCTGCCGGTACAGGTGCAGCTCGTGACCGTGCGGTTCCTTGGGAATTATTGCCTGGAGCGTGTGCTGCGGATTGTGCCGCTGTCCTTTCTCGTGGTGCAAAAAGCCAAAATGGCGCTTGATGCCGTGGGTGGTCCCGGCAAACGCCAGAAAATTCTCTGTGCTGAAGTACGCCAGCTCCGGCACGTCGTAAAAATGGGCCAGCGCCCGCATCATTTCCGACGTTTCCAGAATGAGCGATTCGCCAATGGCAAAACGGGGATGTGACTTCGCCTCGAAGATAACCACCTGCTGTCCGTGCCGCGCCAAAATCGCCCCCAGCGCGCTGCCGCTCATGCCGGAGCCAATGATGGCAATGTCGAAATCAGTTTGCGTCATACAGTATTTCCTCAAAAATCACGCTGCCCAACTCATCACCTTGACTTGTCATGCTGAACGCAGTGAAGCATCCCACCGGTGACAATCCGGCGAAACCCATGTCCGCCAAAGTTAAAGTTCGCAGGGATGCTTCGTTTCACTCAGCATGACAGGGGGGCGTTTACCGTTGCCAGGCCAGCCACGTTTTGAACACCTTGGCCACCAGCGGCGTCAGGCGGGTGCGATTCCAGGCATCGGCCGTTTTCTTGATCACCTCTGCCTGGACGGGATACGGATGGATTGTCTGCGACAACATGCCCAACCCTTTGCCGGCCATCATTGCCGTCGTAATTTCACTAATCGTCTCCCCGGCATGGGGACCAATCATCGTCGCGCCCAAAACTTTATCGCTGCCTTCCTTCACGTAAATCTTCACGTAGCCGCCGTCCCCGTCGGCGCGGCCCCGGTCGGTCTCCTGAATTTTAGTAGTAAAGGTGGTCACCGAAATGCCCTGCTCCTCTGCCTCGTAATCAAACAAGCCCACGTGGGCAATTTCCGGGTCCGTGAAAACCACCCAGGGAATAATCAGATCGCTGTACTTTTTACGGCCAAAGAAGAACGCATTTTGCACTACCATGCGCGCGGTGGCATCGGCCGTGTGGGTAAAATTGGCCGGAATAGCCACGTCACCTGCGCCAAAAATGTCCGGATTGGTTGTTTGCAACCGGTCGTTAACGGTAAGCCCTTTCTTACTATGTTCTACGCCTGCTGCCTCCAAGTTTAGCCCATCGATGTTGGGCTGACGTCCAGCCGCCAGCAAAATCTCATCAACCGCCAACGTTTGGGTTTGGCCCTGGTGCTCAAACGTGATGACTTTTTCCGCGCCAACCTTCTCGACTTTTTCTGTTTTGCTTTCCAGGTAAAACTGCACCCCATCTGCCTCCAGCGCGCCGCGCACCAGGGCAACCCCTTCCGGGTCGCGCAGCTCGCAGCTGCGGGGCAGCACACCAAAAGAAGGCACCTGGATACCAAAGAGGGCTACCACCGGGGCCATCTCCGCCCCAATTGGTCCCGCACCAATGATAGCCAGGCGATTCGGCCGTTCCGTCAGCTCAAAGACACCTTCATTGGTAATGTAGCCGGCCTCAGCCAGGCCAGGAATGGGAAGTTCTGCCGCCCGCGACCCGGTGGCAATGACCGCTTTGCTGAACTCGATGGGTCGGCCGTCCACCACAAACGTATTCTTGCCCGTAAACTGCCCATCCCCCAAATACAAATCAATCCCCATATCGCGAAACCGTCTGGCCGAATCATGAAAGCTAATGTCGGCCCGAACCCGGCGCATTCGGGCCATCACTGCGGCAAAATCGACTTCCACCTCACCGCCCACATGCACGCCCACATCCGCCGCCCGGCGAATGTCGCCAACTGCTTTGGCCGAGCGCAGAATTGTCTTGGAGGGTACACACCCGGCTACCAGACAATCGCCGCCCAGCAGATGCTTCTCTACCAGCGCCACTTTGGCCCCGATGCCGGCTGCGCCGGCCGCCGCCACCAGCCCGGCAGATCCCCCGCCAATGACCAGCAGATTGTAACGGCCGTCCGGCGTCGGGTTCTGCCAATCTGCCGGATGGGCATTTTTGACCATAATTTCATTGTATTCATCAAATGGTGGAACTTTTATTTCCGCAACCATGCATGCAACTCCTAAAA
>CALBTC010000263.1 GCA_937967805.1 uncultured Anaerolineaceae bacterium | reverse complement strand
CTTCTGTCTGGTCTGGCGATATTCTTGTGCCTGACCTCACCCCTGTATAGTTACTCCTTTTGTATGTAAATGCCAACGTAATGGCTGGCAAATGAGCTCGTTTGCCATCCGATGAGACGCAAGGTTGTAAGAAAGGGTGGGGTGTTACGGCCGTCCTCTAACCGGGGCTGTGTCTCAGAGCTGGCACTGCAATTAGATGTTGTTTAGGTGGCGGCTATTGTATCTTAGCCGGGATAGTCAGACGAATGGTCTGCCTAATGATTAGCAGTCGTCAACCATACGATTGTCCCTTTTTACACTTACATCAGAAATGAACAGTTGAAATTCAGAATGCACCGTATCTTATTCTCGCAAAACCCCCTTCGTCACGGTATACTCATTTGCATCATTAGAACCTTGGAGAGGTGTATGCCCAAAAGTAAAACGGCCGTTGCTGCTCATAACGAAACCAACATCCACGAGCGACGCAAAGCCGATCACATTCGCATTAATTTGGAAGAAGATGTCGCCTTCAACAAACTGACCACCGGCCTGGAAAATTACTTTTTCATGCACCAGGCCTTGCCGGAAATCAATCTGGCCACCGTGAACACCGGCACAGCTTTTCTGGGGAAACAGCTCAGCACCCCACTTCTCATTTCCTCCATGACTGGCGGTACGCCCGAAGCCGGAGAAATCAACCGTATCCTGGCTGAAGCAGCCCAAACCGTGGGCATCGCCATGGGCTTGGGCTCACAGCGAGCCGCCATCGAGGACCCAAACCTGGCCCATACCTACCACGTGCGCCAGGTGGCACCCGACATCTTGCTGTTTGCCAACATCGGCGCGGTGCAGCTCAATTACAGCTATGGCCTTGATCATTGCCGGCGTGCCGTAGACATGTGCCAGGCCGATGCGCTTATTCTGCACTTCAATGCCCTGCAAGAGGCCGTTCAGCCAGAAGGTGACGGCAATTTTGCCAATTTGCTGGGTAAAGTAGAACAAATTTGCCGCAGTTTACCGGTGCCGATTATTGCTAAAGAAGTGGGCTGGGGCTTTGCCGAAGAAACGGCCCGGCAGTTGGTCAACGCCGGCGTTGCCGCGATTGATGTGGCCGGTGCGGGCGGCACCTCCTGGAGCCAGGTGGAAATGTACCGGGCCCCAACGGCGCGCCATGCCCGTGTGGCCGGGGCATTTATTGATTGGGGTATTCCTACGGCCGTTTCCATCCAATATTGTCGCCGGGCCGCGCCGGATTTACCTATCATCGCCAGCGGCGGCATCGGCAACGGCATTGATGTGGCCAAATGTGTTGCTCTGGGGGCCAACCTGGTTGGCTTTGCCGGCGACTTTCTGCGCGCCGCCGACCAAAACGGCGTTACCGGCGTCATCGAAATGGCCGAAACCATCACAGACGAACTGCGCATTGCCATGTTCTGTGCCGGGGCAGAAAACATTGACGCTTTAGGCAAAACCCCCCTGCACACCAAGTATCTTAAATAACAAAGAGACTGGAGGCGAAAAAAACTCCAAACTCCAGTCTCCAATCTCTAATCTCTAATCTATGAACGAATTTAAACAACTTTCCCAAGAAATGCGCCAGGCGGTCAACGCCGAAATGAAGGCCGTGCTCAAGGTCACAGACAAACAACCGGATCTTTTTTATGGCATGATGCATTATCATATGGGCTGGCGCGATGAACAACTGCGGCCGGCAGATGTCAATGCGGGCAAGCAAATTCGGCCGGTCATTTGCCTGTTAACCTGCCAGGCAGCGGGCGGCGACTGGCAGCAGGCGGTTCCCGCGGCAGCGGCGATTGAACTGCTGCACAACTTCTCCCTTATCCACGATGACATTGAAGACGCCAGCCCCACGCGACGCGGCCGCAAGACGCTGTGGACCATTTGGGGACAGGAACAAGCCATCAACGCGGGTGATGCCATGTTTGCCCTGGCTCATCTTGCGCTGAATCGACTGGTCAATCGTGGGGTGGCGGCGGAAACGGCTGTACACGCCCTGCGCCGTTTTGATGAGACATGTGTTCGGCTCACCCAGGGGCAGCACGCCGATATGGATTTTGAAACGCGGGATGAGGTAAGTGTGGCTGACTATTTGGCGATGATTACGGGGAAAACGGCCGTGCTCCTCTCCCTTTGCACCGAGCTGGGGGCCCTCATTGCCGCTTGTGATGCACAAACCGTGCACCATTACGCCCAATTTGGCCTCAATCTCGGCCTTGCCTTCCAGGTCATCGACGACATTCTGGGCATTTGGGGTGACGAGGCCATCATCGGCAAATCAGCCTCAACGGATATTCTTACCAAAAAGAAAACGCTGCCCGTGCTTTACGGCCTCAGCCAAAACGGGGCGCTGCGCCGGCTGTACGAACAAGAAGCCACAGATGAAGCTTTCGTTCAGGAAGCCATTAACGTGTTAAATAGCACCGGCGCACGAGATTACGCTGTCCAGCGTGCCACTTATTACTCTGAAAATGCTCTGGGACATTTGGCAGAAGCCAAACCTTTCGGTCCAGCTTCTGCTGCCCTGAATCAGCTGTCCGCAATGCTGCTCCAGCGGGATTTTTAATAGAAAAAAACGGCGACCCATTTCTAAGTCGCCGTTTTGTTTCTTATCTACGAAAAACGAGGGGTTGGCTTACGCTTCTTCCTCCGCTTCAGGAGCCTCTAACTGCTCTTTGGCTGCTTCGGCGGCGGCAGCGGCGGCAATGGCTTCCAATACGGCATCATCCGTATTATCATCAATCAACGCGCCAGACAAATCCATTGAAGTTTCTTCCAACAGCTCTTCATCTTCAACCAGAGAGGCTTCTAGCTCTTCCTGCTTCTTAGCATACACATCAAAACCGGTGCCGGCCGGAATCAGCTTACCAATAATCACATTTTCTTTCAGCCCAACCAAATCGTCTTCCCGGCCAGCGATGGCAGCACCGGCCAATACTTTGATAGTGTGCTGGAAGGAGCTGGCGGATAGGAAGCTGTCGGTGTTCAGAGCACCCTTGGTGATCCCCAGTAAAATGGGCTCTGCCTGTGCTGGCTGGCCACCTTCTTCGATAATTTCTTCGTTGTTTGCCTGGAAAATAGACGTTTCTATCAGTTCTCCGGGCAGCATCTCAGTATCACCAGAGGAAGTAACCGTTACCTTGCTCAGCATTTTGCGAATGATGACCTCAAAGTGCTTGTCATGAATGTTCTGGCCCTGTGGACGATAAACCTGCTGCATTTCACGCAGCAAATATTGCGTCACAGCATCGCGGCCCAAAATCTCCAGAATGCGGTGCGGGTTCTTTGACCCTTCGGTGAGCTGCTCACCGGCACTTACTTCTTGTCCGTCCGAGATGAGCAGGCGCATACCGGCCGGGATTTCATAATCGCGTTCATCTTTGCTTTCCCAGGTAACGGTGAGTTTGTCACCATCGCGGGCCACCCGCCCGCCGTGACGAGCAATAACCACTTCATCTTCATTTTCGGCCAACACACCGCCGGATTCGATGGTGTCGTTATCGCCAACTTTAACTTCCCAACCGTCGATGATTTCGTAAACGTCATCAACCAGGCGAACATCGGTGACAAACACGTGGCGCACGCCGTCAATAACGCGAATCTCAGCGTTACCACCGATTTCGGTAATGACTGCTTCACCCTTGGGTCGCTGTCGTGCTTCGAACAACTCTTCAACACGGGGCAGACCTTGAGTGATGTCACCACCGGCTGAAGCTGTACCACCGGTGTGGAAGGTACGCAGCGTCAGCTGGGTGCCGGGTTCACCAATGGACTGGGCGGCAACAATACCAACGGCCGTTCCCTTTTCTACCGGCTTGCCGCGAGCCAGATCAATGCCGTAACATTTAGCACAAATACCGCGACGCATTTCACAGGTCATTGGCGAGTAAACATACAGTTCATCAACGCCCATTTCATCAACCCGTTCGGCAATGGTATCTGTATAATACTCACCGGTCTGAATGAGAATCTCGCCGGTTTCAGAATCGGTCATGGGTGCGGCGGCTACGCGACCCAAGATACGTTCAGCCAACGATTGCTTACCAAAATTATCAGCTCGGCGAACCCAAATACCCTTGGTTGTGCCACAATCATCATCCATCACGATCATTTCCTGGGCAATGTCTACCAAACGGCGAGTCAGGTAACCGGCATCGGCCGTACGCAAAGCTGTATCAGCCAAACCTTTTCGCGCACCGTGCGTGGAGATGAAATATTCCAGCGTATCCAACCCTTGCCGGAAGTTCGACTGAATTGGCACGGGGATAATCTTTCCCTGCGGGTCGGCCATCAGCCCACGCATACCAGCCAGCTGGGTAATGGGGCCAAAACCACCCTTACCCGCCCCAGAAAGGGCCATCACGGCAATGGGGCTGGCGGGGTCCATCGCATCACGCACAGCTTTCTCGACCTTATCTTTAGCCTCGTTCCACTGTTCGATGGTGCGCTGATATTGCTCCTCTTCCGTCAGCAACCCACGACGATATTGGCGATCAATTTCATTGACGCGCTGCAATGCATCATCCAGAATGCCCTGCCGTTCTTCAGGAATTGTCAGATCAGCCACGGCAATGGTGGTACCGGAGACGGTAGCATAGCGGAAGCCAATATTCTTAATAGCATCAACCATCTTGATGGTGGCTTCATCACCCAACATGCGATAAACGCGGTTGATGAGGCTGTTCACGCCACCTTTGTCCAACACGCGGTTAACAAAGTGGAACTCCTCAGGCAGCGTCATGTTGAAGAGCACGCGTCCGGGAGAGGTTTCAATGACCCGGCGGCGCGGTTTGCCGTCGGCATAACGCATATTATCGTCTTTGAAATACGTGTCAATTTGCAGCTTAATTTTGGCATGGATGTCCACGTAGCCCAACTCGTAAGCGGTCTCCACTTCTTCCATGCTGCCGAATTTGCTGCCTTCACCGTGACGGCCGTCCACCATCAACGTCAAATAGTAAACACCCAAAACCATATCTTTTGACGGACCGACAATGGGCTGGCCATCTGATGGTTTGAGCAAGTTACGGGTGGCCATCATCAGCTCTTTGGCTTCGGTGACGGCCTTCTGCGACAACGGTACATGCACAGCCATCTGGTCACCATCAAAGTCTGCATTAAACGCGGCACAAACCAGCGGATGTAGCTGAATGGCTTTGCCTTCCACCAGAATAGGCATGAAGGCCTGAATACCCAGGCGATGCAAGGTCGGGGCACGGTTTAACAAAATCGGCCGACCCTGAATCACCTCTTCCAGCACCTCCCACACTTCGGGTGGCTGGCGTTCGATAAAACGGCGCGCGCCCTTTACGTTGCTGGCGTGGCCGTATTCCACCAATTTACTAATGACAAACGGGCGGAACAGCTCCAGCGCCATCGTCTTGGGCAAACCACACTGGCCCAGCTTCAGCGTCGGCCCCACCACAATCACGGAACGGCCGGAGTAGTCAACACGCTTACCCAGCAGGTTACGGCGGAACCGCCCCTTCTTACCCTTGAGCATGTCAGACAGCGATTTCAGCTCGCGGCGGCCGCGACGGCTGAGCGCCTTACCGCGCTGGCTGTTGTCGATCAGGCTGTCTACTGCTTCCTGGAGCATACGCTTTTCATTGCGCACGATTACATCGGGTGCACCCAACTCCAGCAGCCGCTTGAGGCGGTTATTCCGGTTAATGACGCGGCGATACAAATCATTCAGGTCAGACGTAGCAAAACGGCCGCCGTCCAACTGCACCATCGGGCGCAAATCTGGCGGAATCACCGGCAGCACGGTCAAAATCATCCATTCAGGCCGGTTGCCGCTCTTGCGCAAGGATTCAACCACCTGCAAACGCTTGGTGGCTCGCTTGGCCGCTTGTTTAGAGCGCGTGGTTCGTACTTCACGCCATAACTCGCGTGAAAGCTTGTCCAGGTCCATCTTTCTGAGGATGTCGTATAAAGCTTCGGCACCCATATCGGCGCGGAAAACGTTGCCAAACTTACTCTTCAGTTCCCGGTAATCATTTTCATTGAGGAAAACCATCGGTTCCAGGTTTTCTAACTGCTCGCGATTGGCCTGAGCCTGCTGGCGCAAGCGGGTCAACTTTTGCGAAAGCTCATCGCGCAAATCAACACCAACGGCTTCAGCCTCGGTGCGCAGCTCTTCGATCTCTTTCTGCATCGTAGTTACTTCGCTTTGGTGATCTTCTTCGCTTTCCTTTTCCACTTGTGTCAAGCGTTCAGAAGTTACTTCTTGCACCAAAACGGTGTGTTCACGGCCCACCGTCTCACCTTCTTTAACGATGACGGTGTCACCCAACACTATATCTTCGCTAGCCGCTGACCCTTTGAGATTTTCCAGGCGGCGCTCGATGGCTTGCGCCTCGTTAACGACGGCATCGGTCGCTGTGGAAAGGCGTTCGTCAAAAGATTCGTTTTTCTCTTTCAACGTTGTTTCTAGCTCTTGCAGGCGATCTTGAGCATCTGAGGTCGCATCACCAATATTGGACTGCAAATCTTCCTCAAATCTTAGTTCGGCTTCGGCCAGCTCTTCTTCTAAACGTTTCAAGGCCCGCTGGCGGGCTTCTTCATCAACGCTGGTAATGACATATTGGGCAAAATAGAGGACGCGGTCTAAATTACGGCGCGAAACGTTTAGCAGCAGCCCCATGTGGCTGGGCACACGACGCGTGTACCAGACATGGGCGACGGGCGCTGCCAGTTCAATGTGTCCCATCCGTTCGCGACGAACGGCCGAACGAGTCACTTCCACCCCACACTTATCACAAACAATGCCCTTGTATCGAACGTTTTTGTACTTGCCGCAGTAGCATTGCCAGTCACGCGTTGGGCCAAAAATGGCTTCACAAAATAAACCATCCTTCTCCGGACGCAAGCGACGATAGTTGATGGTTTCCGGTTTTGTAACCTCCCCATAAGACCATGACCGCATCTGGTCCGGGGATGCTAAACTAATGCGTAACGAGCGGAATTCTGTTGTCTCCACCAGGTGACCTCCCAAATAGAATAAAGCTCCAACCCTAAATAAAAATACTTTGCATTACATCATGCGCACGAGCTTAAATAATGCTGTCTAAAATGTTTTCCGTAAACACGGAAAAAGAGCGTATGGTCTGATCAGGACCAACGCTCTTAAAACGTCGTGGCAATTTTTACTTTATGTGTGGCGATTATATCGGTACCCGTCAATATGTCAACGCTCTTACATAAGAGTTACATAAGCATGTGCAAGCCTTAGAGTATAGTAAAAACGGCCGTTTCTGGCAAGTCCCAATTTTTCGCGATTAGCTGATTATGCTTCTCCACTCAGCGGCTGCACCGCTGCCCCGCAAAATTCACAGGTGTAACTGGTTACGCCACGCGGCTGCTGGGGAATGGCCGCGTAGCAGCTTGGACATTGTGCCGGGAAGCTTGCGCTGGTGATCTGGGCTGCTTCCAGCTCCTCCAAATATTCATCTGAACGGTCGCCATCAATTTCGCCTGACTGAACGCGGTTGATCATCGCTGCCCAATCTTCCGAATCCTGCCCATCCAAATGAAAACGAGCGCGGGAAAGCGGGGCGGAGGCGGCAAAGACCAGTTCCAAAATATCGTCTTTACCCATGCCCAGGAAGCCACCTTCTTCTTTGTGCACAATTTGATCAATTTCGTGCACCTGCACCGCAATGTGCAGCTTTTGCACCATCTCCGACTCCGCCTTGAAGAGGCCAAACCGCTTCTTAGTCACAACCTCCTCGCGCTGCTCGAATAACAGGCGTTGGTCAGTGAGGAAGAGATAGCCTTTCGGCCCTTCTTCACCATCCTGGTGCCACTCGGCTTTTACTGCCAAAAGCGGCCCCTCGGCCTCCTGTAAGCGAATCTCTTGCGAACCGGCCATCAGGTCCAGCATTTTACCCACCTGCCCCAATGAATATTCAATTTTGTACAGCTCGCTCTGAATGCCGTCATAAAGGCCGTCCAGGGCTCGGCGGGCGGCGGTGATGCGGCTGCCCAGGCTGTCCACGGCCGAATCCACCGTTTTCACCAGCGCCGCATTGGCGTTGCCCAGCCGATTGACCTGGCGCTCCGTTTGGTCCAGCTCGCGGTCGAGCCGCTCCACCTGCTCTGCCAGCGCTTTTTCCACGCGCGGACGGACTTCGTCCCACTTATCATCCAATGCTTCCAGCTTATCTTCCAACTGGCCCGAATGGACGTAGCCCCGGTCGCGCAGCGCTTCCAAATCAAAGGGCAGCTTGGTCAGCTTGTTATCAATCTCGCCCACGGCCGAAAAAATATCTTCCAACTGAGCCTGGGCTTCTAATCGCTCAAATTTATCTTGAACGCGGCTGATTTGGGCAGCCAGTTCAGGTGAAACTGACGCTTTGGCCGACGTGCGCTTCACCGGTCGACGCGCCGGCGGTTTGGGCATGGGACGTTTGTTAATCGCTTCTTTGCGCGCCCTGGCTCTGGCAGACGGCCGTACCCGTCTTTTTAAGGATGCCCGGCGTACCGCAGCGCCAATAGAGCTGCCCGTGCGGTGTCTGCCTGATTGCGGTTTTTTACGTTCGTCTGCCATTTGTCTGCCTCCATTACAAGAAAAATGATTTGCCACAGAGAGCACAGAGATTTTTGATATTGATCTGTTCGTTCTCCGTGGCACATTTTGCACTAAGGGGTGGGTTCTTCGGTTTGGCCCACCTTCTGTTTTAAGTATGCTTCCATAAAATCGTCTAAACGGCCGTCCAGCACTGCCTGGGCATTACCAACTTCATAATTGGTGCGATGGTCTTTCACCATTTTGTAGGGATGCAGCACGTAGGAGCGAATCTGGCTGCCCCAGCCGGCATCCACGTCTTCACCTTTCAGCGCGGCCATCTCCGCTTCTTGCTTGCGCTGCTCCAGATCAAACAACTGCGCCTTCAGGATTTTCATGGCTACTTCCCGGTTTTGCGTGAGGGAGCGTTGGTTCTGGCAAGAAACGACGATGCCGGTAGGAATGTGGGTGATGCGCACGGCCGTTTCATTCTTCTGCACATGCTGGCCCCCGGCGCCACTCGCTTTAAACCGGTCGATGCGCAGATCATTCTCATCGATCTCAATCTCGATATCCTCCGCCACATCGGGCCACGCTTCTACTTTGGCAAATGAAGTGTGGCGGCGGCTGGATGAGTCGTAGGGCGAGATGCGCACCAGGCGATGCACGCCACGTTCTGATTGGAGACGGCCGTAAGCATAGCTACCTTTCACCGCCATCATCACGCTTTTAATACCCGCCTCATCACCCGGACTCTCATCAATGATATCAACCACCATACCATGCGAATCGGCCCAGCGCATGAACATACGCTCCAGCATCTGCGCCCAATCCTGCGCCTCGGTGCCGCCGGCCCCGGCATGAATCGCCAGAATGCAATCTTCGTCATCATATTGGCCAGAAAAAAGCGTCTCGAACTCCAGTTTGGCAATCTGAGCTTCTAAAAGCTCTGTTTCTCTGGAAAGCTCAGCCAGCAAATCTTCATCACCAAGCGATGCCAATTCTGTGGCATCCGCTAGGCGACGGCTTAATTCTTCCCACACAGTGACCTGGTCGCGCAGCTTGTTTAATTCTCGCATCTTGGCCTGGGCAGCAGTGGAATCGTCCCAAAAGCCCGGCGCAGCGGCGACCTCTTCCAGTTGGGCAACTTTTAACGCTTTAGCCGGTACGTCAAAGACGCCTCCGGAGCAAGTTTACGGTTTGTTGTAAATTGGTTAATCTTTCGGCTAATTCATCCATTTCAAATTTCTTCCTTTATTATGCATTTACAGCGATCCCGAAACGATCCCGAATTCTGAATTTACCATCATTTCTGCCTGTCATTCCCGCCTACGCGGGAGTGACACATATAGCTCTACTCAAACAGGCCATTAATAAATTGATCAGGGTCAAATGGCGCTAAATCTTCAATGCGTTCCCCGGTACCGATGAAGCGTACCGGCAGTCCCAGCTCGCGGTAAATAGCGAATACCATGCCTCCCTTGGCCGTGCTGTCTAACTTGGTGAGAATGACGCCAGTAACGTGCACTGACTCTTTAAACTTTTGTGCCTGGACGAGAGCATTTTGTCCGGTGGGCGCGTCTAAAACGAGCAGCACCTCGTGCGGCGCAGCGTGCACGCTCTTTTTACAGACGCCATACACTTTTTCCAGCTCGCGCATCAGGTTGAACTTGGTGTGCAGGCGACCGGCCGTATCAATAATGAGCATATCGAAACCGCGGGCGCGGGCAGCACGAATGCCGTCATACGCCACGGCACCAGGATCACCGTTCGGCTGCCCGGAAATGACGGGCACGTTGGCCCGCTCGCCCCAAATTTTAAGCTGATCGATGGCCGCGGCGCGGAAAGTGTCCGCGGCGGCCAGGATAACTTTGCGCCCTTTGTCCCTATAACGTTGAGACAGCTTGCCGATGGTGGTTGTCTTGCCCGAGCCATTGACGCCTACGATCATCACCACAGTCAGTTGGCGCGGCGCTTCCATTTCAAACGGCGGCGGATCTGTTAGCACGCTGCGCAGCTCTTCGCGAAGGGCCTCGGTGAGCTGATCGGCCCGATACAGCCCTTCATTTTTCACCCGCTCTTGCAGTGCTTCTACAACGGCCAGCGTCGTGGGCACGCCGACATCGGCCTGCACCAGGAGCGCTTCCAAATCTTCCCAGGTTTCTTCGGTAATGTCGCCCGCACCCAGCACGGAGGCAATTTGGCCAAAAACGTTGTTACGGGTGCGGCTTAATGAATCGCGTATACTTTTAAACAAATTTTGTTCCTTTTCAATAGTTCAATTGTGCGTTGTGCAAAGAAAATAGAACGCTGATCTCCATGATCCCCCTGATGTCGTACAGCGAGCGCGTTGCGTGTAGGTAAATCAGGCAAATCAGCGTTCCATTCTTAAAAGGAGTATAACGATTGTTTTAGGGGCTGACAATTGGCTAAAGGTCTGGCTCCACGATCTCGCCGTCGCTGGTGAGCTGTTCGATGCGCAATGCGGCCGTTTCCAACTGCACGTTACATTGCTGGGCCAGCTTTTGGCCCTTCTCAAACAAATCCAGCGACGCCTCCAATGTTAAATCCCCCGACTCTAGCTGGGCCACAATTTTTTCCAGCTCAGCTAACGCATCTTCAAACGATAATTTTTCAGCTTCTTCGCTCATTTTTTGCTCCGTGCGCCAGGAGTGGCAGTCCTGACCTCATACTTGCAACAACGTTTTTTAATTAGGACTGCCACTCCTTGAACCTACCAAATACCAACTTCAGCTTTGGACCTGCCGGCTAAATATTCCTCGATGCGGCGGCGGGTGCCGCGCGAGACGTCTGGCGGAAGCTTCCGCAGCGGGAACTGCTGCACCGCCCGAATCTCGCCTTTGTCTGCCTGACCAACCGTAAAATCATGGCAGGCAAATACGACGACGTGATCATTGTTGTGCTGACTGGCGTTGCTGTATACGCCAAATAAATGCACATCGCCCAAATTTGCACCCAGCTCTTCATTGGCTTCGCGGCGCACGGCCGTTTCCAACAGTTCATTCCGCTTCACCCCACCGCCGGGCAAAAACCAGCCCGGCTGGTAGCTGTGCTGCACCAGCCAGATCGCTTCATTTTCAATAAGCATTACCTTAACGCCCAGCGTCAGCGGCTGAAAAATGCGCCAGTAGCAGCGGGCCAGCAGGTAGAGTAACCGATACTTCAGGCTCATGCCTGGTTCACAAGTTCTGCGTTCAGGACGTTTGGCGGTTTTTTGCCGGCAAGTCCGGCCAGTAAGTTATTGACGGCCGTATCCACCATTTTCTGCCTTGTTTCACCGGTGGCGCTGCCCAAATGGGGCGCGACGACCAGCCGCTCGTGACGCTGCGCCAGGCCCGGCGTCATCTCCGGTTCCGCCTCGAACACGTCCAGCGCCGCGCCCCAGATGATGCCTTCGCGCAGCGCCGTCAGCAGATCATCTTCCTTAACGATGGGGCCGCGGGCGGTGTTGATGAGGCAGGCGCTGGGCTTCATCTGGCGCAGCGTGTCCAGAGTAAACAGGTGGCGCGTTTGCGCCGTGAGCGGTACGTTGATGCTGACAAAGTCGCTTTGGCCCAGTAGTTCCAGCAGGCTTGCCCGTTCAGCGCCCAGTTCTTTTTCAACGGCAGTCTTCCTGCTGTTGGCCGTGTACAACACCTTCATGCCAAAGCCCAATGCGCCGCGTCGGGCAACGGCCGTGCCAATTCGCCCCAGGCCCACGATGCCCAACGTTTTGCCGTACACGTCCAACCCCAGCAGCGGCGGAAACATCTCAAACTTTTCGTATTTGCCGGCGCGCATAAACGCATCTGCCTCCGGGATGCGGCGAGCCACGGCCAGCAGCAGGGCAAAGGCGTGGTCGGCGGTGGTTTCGGTGAGCACATCGGGCGTGTTGCTGACCAGAATGCCGCGCTCGGTGGCGGCGGCCAAATCGATATTGTCGTAGCCCACGGCCACGTTGGCGATCATTTTTAGGTTGGCGGCGGCATCGAGAACGGCCGTATCCACCCGATCCGTCAGCAGGCACACCAGGCCTTCGGCACTGAGAACGGCCGTGTGCAACTCATCCTGCGTGATCGGCTCAGTTTCATCACGATAGGTCACCGCGTGCCCGGCCTGGCGCAATTTCTGTATGCCTCCATCGCCGATGTGCTGGGTCACAAAAACATTTGCCATTCTTCCCGTCCTAAAAAAATTGGACGCTGATGAACGCCGATAAACGCTGATTTTGTTTTTTATCAGCGTCATCAGCGTTTATCAGCGTTCCATTCCTCTTTTTTATTGTCTTCCACATCGGCAACTACTGCGCCGAATTGGCCGTCGCGGACCTGAACGGTGAGCGGGTCGCCGGTTTGGACGGCGGCGGGGGTGCGGATGATCTGGCCGTCACCATCCCGCACAATGGCATAACCCCGCTCCAATGTCGCTTTGGGGCTGACGGCCGTTAGCTGCGTTTGCAGCAGGTTCAGCCGATGCTGCGCCCGATCCAGCCGCCGCTGCACCGCCCGATCTAATCGCGACTGCCAGCCGTCCAGCCGCTGCCTGCTGCCGGCAATGCCGACGCGCGGGCTCAAATGGTTGAGCGACCGTCGCAGCGTCTGCACCTGCCAGCGATATTGGCCGATTCGTTCCAACACGAGATTTTTCATTTGCTGCTGCACGGTGAGGAAATACGGCCGTAACTCACTCACGTCCGGCACCGCCAGCTCTGCCGCCGCCGACGGCGTCGGCGCGCGTAAATCGGCCACAAAATCGGCGATGGTAAAATCGACTTCATGTCCCACGCCGCTGATGATGGGGTGCCGGGCGGCAAAAATGGCGCGGGCCACGTTCTCATCGTTGAAGGCCCACAAATCCTCCATCGAGCCGCCGCCGCGGGCCACGATGATACTGTCTATGTCGTTACGGCCGTCCAGCCAGCGCAATGCCCGTACAATCTGCGGCGGCGCCTCGGCCCCCTGCACCAGCGTCGGCGCGATGAGCACAGAGACCAGCGGGTAGCGGCGGCGCAGCACGTTGATGATGTCGCGCAGGGCGGCGGCATCGGCCGAGGTAACGATGCCAATTTTGCGCGGGAAGGGGGGAATGGGCTTCTTGAATTCAGCGTCAAAGAGCCCTTCATCGGCCAGTTTGGCTTTGAGCGCCTCGAAGGCGGCGGCCAAATCCCCCTGCCCCAGGGGTGACATTTGCTCGGCGTACAGTTGGTACACGCCGCTGGCTTCATAAACGGAGATACGGCCGTTCACCACCACCGCGTCCCCATCCTGCGGCTGAAAGCGCAGCCGCTCCGCCGCCGAGCGCCACATCACGCATTTGAGCTGCGCCTTGTCATCCTTGAGCGTGAAGTAAAGGTGGCCGGAACGAGCGCGAGAAAAGTTAGAAATCTCGCCGCTCACTTCCAGGTCTTGCAGGCGGTAATCGATCTCAAACAGTTCCCGAATGTACTGGGTTAGCTCGGAAACGGTCCAGGAATCAGCGGTAAAATTGGTGCTGCGTAAAAAGGCCATTGCTTGCTACTTTTCTTGTTGGGCGCGCCACTCATGGTATTCGGGCACATCTTCGCCCACGGACCAAAAGAAAAAGTAAGCCCCCATTGGCCCCATGAATTTGAACTTTTTGCACAACTGCTTGGATCGCTTTTCGTACGGCTGCCCGTCCATGGTGCGCAGGTAGTTATGGAAGGAGCCGTGTTCGGCGATGAGGTCCTGGCAGATGCGGGCGTTGTGAATGGTGGCTTCAATTTTACGGCCGTTGCGCACAATCCGTTTATCCTCCACCAGCCGCTCCACATCAACCGGCGTGAAGGCAGCCACCTGATCCACGTCAAACTGGGCAAAGGCAGATTGAAAACCGGGCCATTTGTTGCGAATGACCTGCCAGCTAAAGCCGGCCTGGAAAACCGCCTGGGTGATTTTTTCAAAATAGCCGGCATCATTTTCCGGCACGGCGCGCGGGGGAACTTCATAAGTTGGTTCAGACATGAGCTTCTCCAGGGTGGTCAGGTTGGCCAACCTGACCTACGAAATAGAACATTCGCTCTAATTGTAAAGCTCGACGCCGCATGGTGCAAAATCTCAACTACTTAAAGTGCCAGGCACTAAAAGGGCACCTCTTGTCAGCTGTTTGGCCTCCATGCTACAATCGAACCAGTTTACAATGGAGGTGAAGATCTGGAAAGTTTAGAATTAGCTCATTTGTTGGTGGATACAATTATTGATAAGAAGGGCAGCGACATTGCGCTGCTAGATTTACGGGAGCAGGCGGTTTTTGCTGATTATTTCCTCATTTGCAACGGTGAAAATGACCGACAGCTGCGGGCGATGGCTAACAGTATCGCCCAGGATGCCAAACAAAAAGGAAGTGCCCTGGCTAAAAGCATAGAAGGATCGCCAGAAACCGGCTGGGTGCTGGTTGATTTTGGCGATTTATTGGTCCATCTATTTTCTCCCGATATGCGCCATTATTACGATTTGGAAGGATTGTGGGACGATGCCCACGTCGTGATGCGAATGCAGTAGACGGCCGTTTACAAAATTAAAAAAGCCTGATTTCATAGCTATGAAATCAGGCTTTTTTCTTATTCGCGAATCCAGCTTTCGGTGGCGCGGTCCCAGGAAACAAGTTCTTCGGGCTTGAAGAAGAGATTGGCTTCTTTAATGCCGTTCTCCGGGCTGTCGGAGCCGTGTACCAAATTACGGCCGATTTCCATGCCAAAGTCCCCGCGGATGCTGCCGGGAGCTGCGTCAACCGGCTTGGTGCTGCCAATGGTGGCGCGGGCGGCATTAATGGCGTCTTTGCCTTCCCACACCATTGCCAGCACCGGTCCGGAGGTGATGTAGGTGACCAGATCATTGAAGAACGGCCGTTCCTTGTGCACCGCATAATGTTGATGGGCCAGTTCCTGGCTCATCTGGATGAACTTCATGCCGATTAGCTTCAGGCCACGCCGCTCAAACCGGCGCACAATCTCACCCATCAAACCGCGCTGCACGCCGTCTGGTTTAACCAAAATTAATGTACGTTCCATGTTTATTGCTCCATTTTAAGAATTTTTTGACGCAAAAAAAGGCAGCTTGCGCGAGCTTCGCTGCCTTTTCAAATTTGTAACTGACTAACTGATTCAATTGTCACCCAAATGGGTCGATTCCGCAAACAGCAACTACATTTGATCCAGGGCGGTGCGGTAAGAAGCTAATGCCTTTTGCAACTGGCCGTTACGCATGTAGGCATCGCCCAAAATTTGAGACAGGGCCGGCGTTTGTGGATGGGCCTCAGCAGCCTGCTCCAACTCGGCAATGATGGACATCATGCCGGAGCCGGCGGCAACCAGCTCTTTGAACTGGTTGATGGCTTCGTTGATACGGCCGTCTGCCAATGATTGCTGAGCCATGTTCAGCTTGGCTTCATCCACATTGTACGCACCGCTGGAAGGCTCCATGACCGGCTCAAACAGCGCATCCTCGTCAATTTCTTCTTCCGCGGGTGCCGTTTCCAGCCGCGAAGTAAGCGGACCGGTATCGGGCAAAATGATTTCATCAGTGGAGCCTGTTATGGTGGCTTCTTCTTCGGCCGAAAGCCAGGTGTCTACATCAACTTCAGGCAAGGCCCGCAGCCAATCGGTTTGCCCCAACATGCGCCCTCTTGGTTCTTCATCGAGCCAGTCCGGCAGTTCCTCATCAATATCCTCAACTTCTGCCCTGATCTCCGATGTGTCGAGGCCAACGGCCGTTTCCTCTTCTTCATCTTCTTCATCGTCTTCATCTTCTTCAACCGGTTCTGCCGGCTCCTGGTCCGGTTCGGCGGTCAGCTCTGCCAAATCTTGCGCCATCCAGTCCGGCATTTCCGGCTCTGCGTCAACGTCACGAACGCTGGGCAGCTCTTCAAGGTCGGCTCCCTGACGGGCAGCCAGTTGTTCCAGCCAGGCCATGGCCTCATCCGGATCGTCAGGCACATCGGCAATGATATCGGCTTCGCTCTCTATATCTGCCTCTGGCATCTCGCTCTTAACGGCAGCGCCTTCCTCGGGCGGTTCAGCCAGGCGAGCATCATCGGTGACGTACATGGCATCTTCACTGGGCTTTATGGGCGGAGGTTCCATATCGACATCCAGCGACATCTCATCGCCCAGCATTTGTTCCAGCCACGCTTCGGGATCATCTTCAAGATCGAACTCGGCGGCTTCGGCTTCATTCGCTTCATCAACCACGGCTTCTGAAGCGGCCGTATCCCATTCCTCAGGCGCTTCTTCCGGCTCAATTTCCAGTTCCGGCTCAGTTACCAGCCCACCGGCATCATCAGTGACGTAAACGGCATCCTCGCTGGGTTTGATGGGCGGCGGCTCCATATCAACATCCAGCGACATTTCGTCACCCAACAATTTTTCTAGCCAGGCTTCAGGATCATCTTCCAGGCTAAATTCGGCCAATTCTTCCACCTCGTCGGGCTCAAGGGACTCTTGCTGGTCTGTTTCAACTTCCAGCGCATCGTCCGTTACATAAACGGCATCTTCACTGGGTTTGATCGGAGCCGGATCCATCTCGACTTCAAATTCATCGTCACCACTGACGAGTTGATCCAGCCAGGCAACGGCCGCATCCGGGTCTTCAGGCATTTCATCCAGCGTCAGGTCATCGAGTAGCGAATCTGCTTCCACTTCGTCTTCTTCGAGACTGTCTGACGCTTCCGCCACATCTTCATCTTCGGCTGCTGCGGCGTCATCGGTTACGTAAACGGCATCTTCGCTGGGCTTGATCGGCGGCGGCTCCATTTCCACCTCCATGTCCACATCGCCGCTGAGCAACTGCTCCAACCACGCTTCGGGGTCTTCAGACATGGCGGCCAGGTCCATTTCGTCTTCGCTGTCGGGTTCTTCGACAACGGCTGCAGGTTCTGCGGGCACGGTCGTTTCTGCCACAGGTTCCTCCGCGGTTGGTTCATCTTCGACTGCTTCAGTTTCTACAGTCTTGACCGCTTCCATCTGCTCAATCCAGTCGAGCGCATCTTTGAGTTCAGCGGTGGATAATGCCAGGGGGGCCACGGCCGTTTCCGGCACGGTCACACCCTCATCTTTTACCTGCTGCTCCAACCGATCCAGAGCCAATGCCAGCTCGTCCGGTTCTGGCGTTACCACCACTGTTTCCGGTTCGGGCTCCTCGTCCGGTGCTTCGTCGTGGGAGGTGGGCGTGATTAGGGTTGGCGGGGCCTCATCGGTCGGTTCAGCCTCATCTTCTGCGTCTAGTTCATCCAGCCAGGCCAGCGCTTCTTCCAGATCGGCTTCGGCTTCTTCGATGCCGCCGCTTTCTTTGAGCGCATCGGTGACGCCTATAATCTTGTAATCTTCGTCTGATAACGGCTTGGGCGCTTCTTCATCGGGAACGGCCGTATCAATCTCTTCGGCAATTTCTTCTGGTTCTTCGACGGCCGTATCCAGCCAATCCAGGTCCGTTTCAGAAACGGCCAGGCTTAAATCGGCCAGCTCCTCTGCTTCGTCCAATGTTTCCGGCAAATCGTCGAAATCCGGCAATGCTTCTTCATCTGCCTCATCGGCCAGCTCATCCAGCCAGCTATCATCTTCAAAATCAGACGGTTCTAGCTCTTCAACCGGTTCAGCGACGGTTTCCGGTTCCTCACTCAGTGAACTTTCTAACCTGCCGGTGGACAGTTCATCCAGCCAGGAAAGCTCTTCATCGCTTGCCAGATCGTCCAGATCAAATTGTTCTTCTTCCTCTTCTGCCATCTCAGCCTCAGACAACTCTGGCTGGATAGCCTCGTCCGCCACATCCAGGTCAACAGATGTTTCACCTTCGGTCAATTCCGCCAACCAATCCAGATCACTATCCTCTTCCAGATCAAATTCCATTTCGGCCGGCGGCTCCAGTTCCTCATCCAACATGGTTTCGGCCACGCTGGGCAGCTCGCCAACAGGCTCATCCTGTTGAGCAGCCAGCTCTTCCAACCAGGACATGGCATCGTCCCAATCTTCTTCAGCGCCATCTTGTTCTGTATCTGTATCCTCTTCCTCAGTTTCCTGGGCAACTGGAATCTCTTCCTCAACCTCAGCTTCCGGTTCATCTGGCGTCGTCAACCAATCGAGGCCTGTTTCCTCAGCCATGTCAAATTCGTCTGTCTGTTCGGCCAGGCTGCCGGTATCTTCTTCCAACTGCATCAACCAGGTTGTGTCTTCCGCTGAAACCGGCAGATCTTCTTCCTCTTCTGCTTCTGATTCGGGGAGAATCTCCGTAAGCGGTGGCTCTTCAGGTACCATGTCAAAATCGGCCAGGTCAACTTCAGAATCAACAGCGTCTTCGGCATAATCAATGCCGGCCAGCAGTTCGGTGAGGCTCATCTCATCCGCTGCTTCATCCGCCAAACCGTGAAGGGCATCACCAGGGTCTTCCTCTTCATCTGGCCACAAATTGGCCAACATGCTGGTCAGTCCTGCCTCTTCTTCTGCCGCTTCCGGTTCGGGTTCCCCTTCGGCGTCGGACAACTCTGTCAAATCAGATAACCAATCGTCTTCGTCAACGTCAGACAAAGTAGCCATCTCGGCCGGCTCTTGCGGCACATCGGCCTCAGAAAGCAGCTGCGTCAGGCTGACATTTTCCAGGTCTAATTCATCTAAGCCGAGGGCATCGTCTTGCTCTGCGGCCGTTTCCAATGTATCGTCTTCTTCAGATAAGAAATCGTCTAAGTCGACCTCGTCAGCATCTGTTAGAAAATCGGCCAAGAAGTCATCATCTGTTTCATCCGCTTCAATATGCTCGGACTCGGCATCTGGCATGTTCAAGTTGGCCAGCAATCCGGTCAGGCCGACTTCTTCAGGTTCTTCTTGTTCGTCTTCGTCTGTCTGCTCTGGTTGGTCGGGTACGGCCGTCTCCTCCCAGCTTTCCTCTTCTGTAAAGAAGTCAGCGGCAGGCGCATCCGTTTCGCCCTGAAGTTCTTCAACCAAATCGGCCAGACTGCTGTCATCATCCTCGTCTACCCAATCGGAAAACAAGGAATCCATATCATCCAGACTGTCCAGCGGTAATGCTTCATCTGTGGTTTCCATTTCCGCCAGCAGCCCCGTCAATCCTGGAGCATCGTCGTCTTCTGCTTCAGGTTCCTCAAGAAAGTCGTCGCTTTCATCCAGGTCAGACAAATCCACCGGTTCCTGCAACCATCCAGGGATATCGGCAGATTGGGAGTCCCATTCATCCACTACTTCGACCGAGTCGTCCTCATCGTCATCTGCCATCCAGCTGGGCATCCCCTCGGTATCAATCGGTGGTTCTGATGGTATATCGGCTGATTCAGGTGTTAAATCATCCAGCCAATCAAAGGAATCCTCTTTGTCCTGGTCCTTGCCTGGCTCGTCTTGGGGTTCTTCCGGTTGTGGCGTTACTTGGGGATCGTTTTCACTACTCACGGCGGCCTCCGATTCCTCAGAAAGGTCACTGTTATCACTGTCGAGCCATTCTGGAATATCAGTTATTTCGCTGCCCTCTAACTCAGGGAGCGCCAGATTGGGAAATTCTTCTTCCTCTTTTGGTTCCACAAAGGTTTCCAGGTCGGCAGCAGCAGACGCCATCCAATCATCTGCGTCACTCAAAGCGGACAATTCATCCATTGTGGCGTCTAGCTGAATCGTTTCTGTGGGCTCTTCTATTTCGCTGTCTTCTTCTGTTTCGTCAGCAAGTTCTGCATCAATTTCACCTTCGGTAAGTTCAGCCAGCCAATCATCGGTCCCACCCAAACCTTCTGTTTCCTGTGTTATTGATTCTGCCTCCTGGTCGATTGGTGCTTCTGGCTGAGTAGCGGTTTCAGCCATATCCAACTCTGGGTCAGCCATCTCCAGGGCTTCAGCATCATCTTCCTCTTCACCCAGCCAATCCAATGCCTCCTCAGGATTTAATTGAACAGCTTCCAACTCCTCATCGGTCATTTCAGAAAGCCAGAACGGGGTTTTAGGCTCTTGAACCACATGTGGTTCACTTTCATCTTCTTCGGCCCAAATTATTAGGTTTTCATCCATCAAATTGGTAGCGTCAATTTGCAGGGAGGGCTCATCATCAGACAGAGCATCCAGCCAATCA
>CALBTC010000262.1 GCA_937967805.1 uncultured Anaerolineaceae bacterium | reverse complement strand
TTGCCTTCTTCTATCATTTTTAAGATTTGCATACGTTCGTCTGCGGATGCCATGATATTCCTCTATGATTGTTTTGTTTGCAGGTCTGCAAGTTTGCCAGTTTGCAAGTAAAACTTGCCACTTGCATACTTGCCACTTGCAACTTGTTACTCTTTCAAATCCAGCCGCATGTGCGTCAAGGTGCGGCGCGGCTGGAAATTTGCTTCTTGCAGTAGGGAATTTACCAGTTCGTCATCGTCAGGATGATCGATTTGTACATTGCGGCGCGGTAAATATTGCAGCCGCCGGATCAGCTTGGCCAGCAACGGCCGTTCCAACCGACCCTGCCACACTGGGTGCACCCGGAGAGACGCCACATGGGAACGACCCCACTCTGAGGTGATAGCGCCAAGCCCCACCAGTTGGTTTTTCCCGGCGGTGCTCACCCACGTTTCGGCTTGACGGCCGTTGAAAAAGTTCATCACCTTGACCCAAAACCCTTTCTTGTAGGCATCTGGTTCCAGCTGCTCCGGCCAGTGCAAATCGGCGTGCAGCGCCTGCCGATCCAGAGCATAGGCCGCTTTCCACTCGTGCCGCTTCAGCTCGCGAATCGGTGGTCCTACGGTGTCCAGGTTCAGTTCCAGCCGGCGCAGCCGGGAAACCGAAGCGACCCAATGGGTCATGCTGCCCACCGTGGTGTAGTTGAGCGAATTGTAAAGTTCAATGGCGGCGTTGTTTTGCTTCACCACCTGCAAGAGAATCTGGTACCCTTGCCGCTGCCGCACCAGGTTTTCCACCTGCTTCATCAGCAGCCGGGCGATGCCTCGCCGCCGATAGTCAGGATGAACGGCCACATTCACCACCAGGTACCGTCCCGGCATTTGGCTGGTCAGCACCGTCACGTTGCCGACGATACGGCCGTTTTCTTCCCACACAAATCCCAATGACAGTTTGGCTGCTGCCGGGCTCAATCGCCACAAAATAGCGGGCGATTCCAGCGCGCTGGCGTTCCCGGCAAACATCCTGCGCCCCTCTGCGTCCAGAGAAGCGCCAAACACCAATTCCAGCAGCTTTAACACGCCGGGAATATCGGTGTTCATGTTAATCGGTCGCGGCCCGTTTCTCGATTGGTCCTGCGAGGGTGCGGTAACAATCATACAGTATGCGAGTAAGCAAGTAGGCGAGTTTGCAAGGTCTGAGTGCCGTACTTGCAAACTTGTCACTCGCAGACTTGCAAACTTCAATATTCCGACAAACTCCCTCTTTGCCGGGCCCGGTTTTCTTCATGACGGTACAACCAGAAGCCCAGCAGAGGCATGGCAACGCCGAAGAGCGTTACAATGCCTAATTCTACACCAATCGGGGCCAGTTCGGGGAATCCATTTGGATATCCCATCAAAGTCGAGCGAAAGGCATCGACGCCATACGAAAGTGGAATCGCTTTGGCAATCCACAGCAGCGGTTCCGGCAGGGCCGAAAAGGGAAAGAACGGGGCGCAAAAAATCATAAAGCCGAACTGAATCAGGTTGACGGCCGTTTGCGCCGCTTCCTTAATCCGTAAAGTCCAGGCGGCAAAGGCAAAGCCCGTGCCAAACGTGCCGGACAGCGTCATGAGCAAAATATACACCGCTAACGGACCGTTTTGGATGGGCAGTTCTCCCAACAAGGAACTCATCAAAATAGCCGCCGCAATGGATAGGAGCCCCGTCCACAGCAGCGTCAGCGTCACGCGCGAGGCCAGCGCGGCAAACTTGGAAGCCGGACTCATGTACAGCTGTTCCAGCGTGCCCTGTTTTTGTTCGCGCCTAACGTTAAAGCCAATGCTCCATAACGTGTCCGAAAGGTAAAGGAAGATCACAAAGCCGTACACCACCAGCCCGGTCACTTCGCTGCTGGATTCGCTCTGGATGCCGTTAGGGGCAAACATCAGCCCGGCCAGCGTCAGCACCAGCACAATCAGAAAAATCTGGGCAAAGCTGGCGACAAACTCCACCGGGTAGCGCAGCTGGATGATGAACTCTTTCTTCACCATGGCGGCAAAGGTGCTGAGCGTGGCCATCGGTTCAGACATGCGCTCGTAAGGTTCTCTTTTGGGGGAAACGGCCGTCATCTCAATATCCTCAAAATAGGACGCAGAGACCGCAGAGAAGAAGTGAGAACAGGGGGACTTTTGAGAAAAAAACTCATCAATCTCAGTGGTCTCATTTTAACTCACTGTTCTCTGTGTCCTAGTCCAATCCAATAATGACCAACTCGTCATCATCCTGCACCCGGATGAACTCCACCGCCATCAGCGAATCCAGGTACGTCTCCAATGTTTTGGCCGGATCGTCGCTTTGCACCATCATGTTGCGCAGGCGCAGCGCCTGGTTCACCGGCGGCTGGTGCGGCAGCAGCAGCCCCACCAGTGGAATGGGGATGGGAATGCGCAAATTGACCCGCTCGCCATCGTTTGGTTTGTAAACAAAAATACGCAGCCAGGAAAATAAGGCGCGACGGCCGATTTTTACCGGAGCTGCCTTGGCCAGAGATTGCACGGTTTCCACCTGCACCATTAGCTCGCCGCCGCTGGCATTGGGCTGCCACATTTCTTTGTCCTGCTGCAAAACCAACGCCTGCTTTTCTGCTTCTTTGTACTCGTTGCTCATAAATACCTCAGTTGAGTAAGGACTGGCAGTCCTCAACCCAAATAGATTTTGCGTAATCTAAATCGAGGACTGCCAGTCCTGATTGCGACTACGTTAAAATTGCCCGATCCCCTGATTGCCGCGTAAATTGCTTTGGGTGCGATTGAACACCCAGACGCCAAATAACGGGGCAAACAGCAGAAACGCCCACAAGACGGCAAAGTCTAGATACCAGTTCTCTAAAAAGAAGCCCACGCCCAGCAGCGCCGACCGTACCCCATTGATCATCCAGGTGGGCGGGAACAGCTGGGCTACCAGCCGCAAGAAGGGCGGCAGCACAGCCACGGGGAAGAAGATGCCCATCAAAAAGCTCACCAGCCACTGCATTAAATTTAGCACCGACTGGGACTCTTTGATTTTGAGCACCAACGCGCCAAACACAAAAGCGACGCCATAAAGCGGGATCAGTCCGATAAACAGGAACAGCAGCGCCAACAAAATATCCCCCTGAAAGGGATTGACGCGGAAAATAAGACAGCCGATGATGAAAGCGACAACGGCCGTTCCCGTGCTGCGAATGGCGCTGTACAGGGAAACACCGGCAATGAGCACGGCGCTGGATGTGGGGGTGATGAAAACCGCTTCCAGCGTGCCCGTCTCCTGCTCAAAGCGCACCCAGTAGGCGATATGCCAGAAGGCGCTGGAAACGATGGAAAAAATGTTGGCCCCGATGAGCAAATAGGCCACGTAGTTGGCCGTGCCCGTATTGGCGGCAAAGTTGGCCACCGCATCGTCGCCGGCGGTGGCCTGGCCCAGCAGCATCGGCATGGCGGCAAACACGATGGGAATGATAAATTCCATTACCAGCTGCCCCGGATAGCGGGAGATGTTGAGCAGCCGCAGCCGCGTCTCGGCCAGCGCCGCCGAGAGCTTGTTGCGGAAGGTGGGAGGGGTGTAAGTAAGTGTTGCCATTTTTGGTAATCCGTAATCCGTTATCGGTAATCCGTAATCGGTTAGCAGTGACTGTTTACCGATTACCGTTCACCGATTACCGAATCACTGAGCTGTGTCCTCTGCCAATGTGCGGCCGGTGTGGGCAATGAACACATCTTCCAGCGTAACTTCTTCCGGCGTGATTTTCTGCAAAATGGCCCCGTGGCCGCTGAGCGTTTGGATGAGTTGGGGCAGGACGGCCGTTTGGTTCGGCGTCACCACGGTTAGTTGGTTATGGCCATTTACTGAAGTGATGGCTGAGCGAGTGATGCCGGTGAGGTTGGAAACGGCCGTGCTCGCTTGCGTGGGAATCACCCCTTCCAGTCGAATGATTGTCTCCTGGCCGATGGATTCTTTTAAATCAGACACCGTGCCCAGGGCAATCACTTCACCCCGGTCGATGATGGCTACCCGGTCGCACAGCGTTTCGGCCTCGGCCATGATGTGGGTGGTGTAAATGACCGTTTTGCCCTGCTGGTTCAGGTCGCGCACGATGGCTCGCAGCTCCCGCGCCGAGGGCAAATCCAGCGTGTTGGTCGGCTCATCCAGAATGAGCAGCGGCGCGTCGTTAATGAGCGCCTTGGCAAAAGCCAGCTTCATTTTTTGGCCGGACGAATACGTTTCCACAGCCCGGTCGGCAATTTCGCCTAGATTGAGCCGCTCGATCACTTTTTCGGCCCGGCGGGTGCGTTCGGCGGGGGGTAAATGGTAGAGTGCGCCAAAAAAGATCAGGTTTTCCCGCCCGGTGAGCTTCCAGTAAAGGCCGCGCTCGCCCATCAACATGCAGCCCACGGTAGCCCGGATGGCGTCGTCCTGTTTGGTTAGCTCGAAGCCGTTGATCCAGGCACGGCCGTTTGTGGGCAGCAGCAGGGTGGTGAGGCATTTGATCAGCGTCGTTTTGCCTGCACCGTTGGGCCCCAGCAAGCCAAAAATCTCGCCCCGCTCAATCTCCAGCGAAACCCCCTTCAGCGCCTCCACCTCACGCACCGAAGATTTAAACAACCCCTGGCGCTTTTTGGTCTTATAAATTTTTTGCAGATTCTCAATCTTGACGGGTGTGGTCATAAGATTGCCTCATGGTAGGTGCGGATTGCATGCAATCCGCACCTACCATTATTTATATTTATTGTAACTATACAGGTCTGAGACCTGTGGTATAAATAAGCATCATGGATTACCA
>CALBTC010000261.1 GCA_937967805.1 uncultured Anaerolineaceae bacterium | reverse complement strand
AAGTTACGTGGGCGAGCCGGACGTTGCCACCGGGCAACACGCCGTCCACAACAATTACCCCACTGTCGCCTGGCGGCCGCACGAGCGGGTGATCGATATGCATAGCTGGCCGCGCCCGCTGCTGGCCGAGGCGCAAACGCTGGATTTGCAGGTGGCTGTTGCTCCGCCCTTTACGCCGCCGGCCGATTTGACCTGGCAAGATGTCGCCAGCTACAGCTTAGGTCCCGCACCAGCCCGGCAGCTGGCCCAGCCGGTACGGGCACAGGTAGGCACGGCGCTGCTCAACAGTGTGGAAATGGCATCGCAAATTCGCCCCGAGTCGCTGTTGCCGGTTTTGGTTGCCGGAGATGGCAGCTCAGCCAGCCTGGATTTCTCCCTGCGGGAAAATGTGCTGCCCCTGCCGCAGCCGGGCCTGGCTCCCGAAATCATGGTGCCACCGGGACGTTCCTTTACCAATCAGATTACTATTGAGACGCCGCCGGCAAACGGCCGTTACCAACTCCTGGCCGAACATCCTTCCGCACAGGCACAGTGCGGCTGGATGCGACCCGTCACCAACTTTTGCGTGGTGGGCGAGGTGGTCGTGAGCGGCGTGCCGCTGCCCGAGGGAGCCACCAACTTTGAAGACAAGATTGCTTTGCTTAATCTGAACTTGCCATCCACCACCTTGCAGCCGGGTGGCTTGCTGGACATCACGCTTACCTGGCAAGCCCTGGTGCCGCTAAAGGAAGATTACACTGTTTTTGTGCAGGTGCTGGACGCCAACGACCAGATCGTGGGGCAAATTGACAGTTGGCCGGTGCAGGGCACATTCCCTACCAGCCAATGGACGCCGGGTGAGCCGGTGGTGGACCATTACCGGGTGCAGTTGGCCGGCGAACTGCACCCGGGGCCGTATCGGGTGCTGGTGGGTTTCTACCTGCTGCAAACCCTGCGCCGGCTTTCCGTTTTGGATGACACAGGAACGGCCGTTGATGATAAACTGCTGTTAACCGGCCTGACGGTCGAATAAAAATTCACCGCAAAGAGCGCTAAGCACGCAAAGAAAAACGAGAAAAATCTTTGCGCTCTTGGCGTCCTTTGCGGTAAAAAATGTGAACCGGATGCACACAAGAACACAAAGGCGAAATCTACAGAACAGACACGGCCGTATGCGGCGACTGCGGGCCATTTGGCGGGACACCCTGCTGCTGGTGCGGGAATTTATACGGCCGTTAACTCTGTTTGCCCTGGCCGTCATTGGTGGTGGGCTGCTTTACTATCAACTGGCCCGCTTTTTTGGCGAAGAGGTGGGCAGCAATAATTTGATGGAAGCCACCTACCAGGTGCTGGGCCTGACCTTTTTGCAACCGCTGGGCGATCATCTACCGGAGAATTGGCCCCTGCAGTTGTTTTACTTCATCATGCCTCTCATTGGCATCTCTATTTTGGCCCAGGGATTGGCTGACTTTGGCATCCTCTTTTTTAACCGGCGGGAGCGCAGCAAGGAGTGGGAAATGGCCGTAGCTTCTACGTTTCATGATCATATCGTACTGGTGGGCCTGGGGCACCTGGGCTACCGCGTCACGCAAAAATTGTTTGAGCTGGACCGGGACGTGGCCGTCATTGAGCTAAACCCGGACGAGGATTTAATTGCCGAAGCGCAGGCGATGGGCATCCCCGTTTTGAAGGATGATGCCCGGCGCGAGGTGGCGCTGCAAGGGGCCGGGGTGCCTAAAGCGCGGGCCATCATTTTATGCACCCAGAACGACAGCATGAATTTGCAAATCGCCTTCAAAGCCCGCCGCCTGAATCCGCAAATTCGTGTGGTGCTGCGCATTTTTGACGATGATTTTGGCCAGTCGCTGCAAGATCAGTTTGGCTTCCGCGCCATGAGCGCCACGGGCATGGCCGCCCCCACTTTTGCCGCTGCCGCCGCCGATGTAGACGTCACCCGTCCCATTACGGTGGAGGGGGAGGCGCTCAGCCTGGCCCGCCTGAAGCTGGAGGCCGAGTCTGGTCTGTTGGACTGCTCGGTGTCTGAGATTGAGCAAAATTATGATGTGAGCGTGGTGCTGCTGCGGGAAGACGGCCGTTCCGATTTCCACCCCGCCGGCACGCGCAAGCTGCAACAAGGGCACGTCCTCGGCGTCCTCGGCGGCCCGGAGCAAATCAACCGGCTGGTGGATGCCAACTACGAACGGTAAACCTACATAAGCTATCACAAACCTCTACACATTGCCTACACATTTGCCTGTTACGCTTCCTGCCATAAATAAAAATGAGCTTTGGGCAGACCTGACAGATTTCATCGTAGATTTTATTTAATCAAGTAAGCGGAACTTTACCTGTCATTCCCGCGAAGGCGGGAATCCATATGCCTGGACTCCCACCTTCGCGGGAGTGACAAATGGACGAATCAGTTTCTTAAAGAGCACAAACCTGTCAGGTCTCCGAAAAATGGAGGCAGGAAATGCGTAAAAGAATCAAGCGATTGATCAAGGGATTGTTGAA
>CALBTC010000260.1 GCA_937967805.1 uncultured Anaerolineaceae bacterium | reverse complement strand
CGGTCTGGAAGGAATTACGATCTTTGCCCACGAAGAAGCGTGGGGGCAGGCATTTGCCGCCGATCCGGCCATCGCCGACGTGGTGCAGCGGCTTATTCATGGGGAAAACAGCTTCCTCTTTCGCCAGGTACATGTTCGGCCCGGCGCGGTTCATTTGCAATTGTGGCGCACCGACCGCATGTTGAGCCTGGAGATAACGGCCGAACAGGTGGCGGAATGGACGGAGCTGCTGCTGCGCCTGGCGGAACAGGTAGAAACGCTGCCGCCGGCGGCGAAAAAGCTGACGGCCACGTCGCTGGAAGAACGCGCCAGGAATGTTTAGAACTCCGTATAGGTTGCCTCCAATTGTTCAGCATCATAGGTTACAATGACGGTATGCAACTAATACAGCAACGACCCTTACTTATTTATGATGGCGACTGCGGCTTTTGAGAAAAGAGTGCACGGCTCGTGGAGTCGTGGACCAACGGCCGTATAAAACCGCATCCCTGGTATCCGCCAACTACAAGATTGGGCTTACCGCTGGGTGGCAGAGAATCGGTACCGGCTGCCGGGCAGCACGCCGCAGTGTGCCTTGCCGTCGCCAGAAGTGAAAAGTGAAAAGTAGGGGCGATCCAGTTGGTCAACGCTTTGGCCAAACAACAGACCTTCTCACCAACTGGCTCGCCCTACACCTCCAAAATGATTGAGCCCTTGTCAAAAAAACAGTGCCACCTGCTGGCCCAACACCTGCCGGATTTGCCGCAAACGGTGATTTCGCGAGCCCATTTGCTTTGGGGCACGGCGCGGGCGTATGCGGTGGGGCTGACAGATGTGGAGTTTGAAACGGCCGTCGTCGAAGACCCCGGCTGCCCTGGCGAACCGATGGTGTTTGGCCACAATCCCCGGCAAATCACCGAGCTCATGCCCCGCATCCCCGACTGGTTCTGTGTCAACATCGCTACCGAACTGGCCGAGGAAGTGGCGCCGCTGCTGGCCAGGCAAATGGGCTGCCCCGTTCGCCAGCAGGGTGATGTTTACCACATTCTCATCCAGACACCGCCGGCCAATTTGTTAAACCAGCCCGATGTCCGCCTGCTCACCGCAAATGATCTTCCCTTGCTTCAAGCCGCACTTCCAGAGCTGCGTGGTCCCAATCCGGAGCATCTACTGCAACAAACGGCCGCTGCCGGCGCCATCATCAATGATCAGCTTGTAGCCATTGCCCAGAATTATGCGCTCACAGAAGGATATGGCGATATTGGCGTCTTTACCCTGCCTGAGTGGCGTGGGCGCGGGTTAGCCGCGGCAGCAGCAGCAAAGGTGGCGCAGTGGTTGCAGGGGAACGGCCGTATCCCCGTGTGGAGCTGCGGCGAGCACAACCTGGCTTCTTTGCGCGTGGCAGAGAAATTGGGCTTTGTAGAAAACGGCCGTCGCGTTTATATTATTCTGCTATGACCACCTTCATCCAATTTTGCGCCGGGGCCAAAATGCGCCACGACTTCAGCGACCAGATTCAGGTGCGCTACCCGCATCCAACGGGTGAGAACTTCGACACCTGGATCAGCGGCGAGGAGGTGATGAGCCGCCTCAAAACGATGTCGCGCGAGCAGCTCATCCACAGCTTTAGCCGCATGAACTGGACCGAGGCCAAAGCTGCCCTGCAGCGGGAGCTTGACGAAAGCAAAAGCAAAGCGCGGCGCGGCCTGAAGGATCGGCTGGCAGACATGGTGGAAGACAATATCGGCGGCAACATTTTTGGTGACACGCTGGCCGACAACATTCGCGGCGTGGATAGCAATGTGGACCCGCGTGAGCAGGAAAAGGCGCTGTGGCAGCAGCGGCTGCACCATGAAGGCTTTCGGGCCGTGGCGCTGGAGCTGGCCTGGATCAATCTGGAAGGTACCTTCCCCGACGAGCCAACGGCCGAACCAGACGACTGGGTGTAAAAATTGGTGATTTTGCCTGGACGATTTACGATTGCACACGGCAATAAGAGTTTGGCGAGGATCGTATGCTGCTGGCCATCTCTCAGCAAAAAGCGAATGGGTCGGCAGCGGCCTGTCAATCGGCTATAGCCGAGGCGGTCAGCCAGTTTGTCGGGGGCACGCCGCAATTCGATGACATTACCCTGATGGTGGCAACCCGCCTAAAATAGAAGCCATGCGTCGAAGTTACTTTTGGCTGCTAAACGGTCTGCTTATTTTGCTATATCTGTGGGCGGTGGGGGAGGAAACGGCCGTTTCCCTCCAGGTGATTAACGGCCGCTGCATTGCCATCGTGCCGGAACGGCACATCGGCATCGACTGCCCACAAATGGGCGCGGGCAGCCAGGTTGGTCTTTACGCTACGCAACCGGCTACAGGTCGCATCGAATTGGCCAGCTACCCACCGCTGCGCTGGCTGGCTCCGCACAGCGCCTGGGCCGAACTCAATCTTTTCTCTGCTGGCGGGCGACCACTGTGGCGGCAAACCTTTCGCCAGATGAAGTGGGATGAATGGCAACCTGCGAGCGGCGGCTGGTTTACGCGCTGGGGCGAGCTGCACGGCAATGCCAGCCAAAATGCTCTCTTGTTTACGGAAGCCGTAGACGGTGATTTTATTCTCACCAGCCGCCTGCGCCGCGCCGAGGATGAGGCCGGACTGCTGCTGCTTCATCCAGACGGGCAAACCGGCTTTGTATTTTTGGTAAACGGCAATGAGCGGCGGGGCGTGTGGTGGAAATGGGAAAACGGCCGTCCCACCACCCCGCTCATCGGCATCCCCTTCCAAAAACCGTTTTTGCAGCAGGCCCAAGCTTTGCTGCGACTGCTGCTTACCGGGCATCAAGCGGCTCTTCTGCTTTTAGGGGTGGCTTGGTTTATCAAAAAAGCAGGAACACAGAGAAACGCAGAGGAGACGCAGAGTTTTACAGAGGGATTCCTCAAATCTCTGCGCCACGCTGCGGCATCTTCGCGCAGCTCTGCACTCCAAAAAAACGCCGTCGTTTTTCTCACCTTCCTCACGTTTGCCCTTACCACCCACATTGCCGGCGACGTGCTGGCCCGCGTGCCGCACGTGCAGGATTCGCTGACGTACCTGTTCCAGGCGCAAATCCTGGTGCGCGGCGAATTGTGGGCACCGGCTCCATCTTTGCCAGAGTTCTTCGAACAAGAATTTTTATTAGTGCAGGACAGTCGCTGGTTTAGCAAATATCCGCCCGGCTATCCGGCAGTGCTGGCGCTTGGGGTGCTGCTCAAGGCTCCCTGGCTCATTAATCCGCTGCTGGCGACGCTGACGGTACCGCTGCTGTACCAGTTAGGGCGACGATTGTATAACGGCCGTCTCGCCCTTCTCGCCGCTGGATTAATGACCCTTTCCCCCTTCTTCCTCTTCCTCTCCGGCAGCCAGATGGCTCACGCGGCGGAGCTTTTTTGGCTGGTTTTGTTTATGGTTTGTTGGTGGTTGGTTGTTGACTGGAAAAAGCAGGAACATAGAGCTGCGCAGAGGAGACACAGAGAGGCGCAGAGCATTTTCTTAGCATTGGTTGCCGGTTTAGCGGCGGGCATGGCTTTTTTGACGCGGCAGTTAACGGCCGTTGCCATTGTTGCCCCCTTTTTCTTGCTCACCACCTGGATCAGTCCGCTGCCGTGGCGGGATCGTCTGCAAAAAGGGGCCGTCTGGCTGGCGGGGCTGCTGCCGCTGGTGGCGCTGCTGTTTGCCTACCAATGGGCCGTCACCGGCGATCCACTGCAAGACCCGCGCCTGCTGTACTGGCCATACGATCAACTTGGCTTTGGCGACGACATAGGCGAAGCACCCAATCTCATGGAAATAGAGCTTCTGGATGAGGAGCCGGGTTACGCTGTGCTGTGGCGTACCGATCCCAACCAGCCGCCGCGCGGCCACACGCCGCAGCGCGGCCTGCACAACGTCCTGCGCAACTGGCAGGCGCTGCAAACCGACCTGTTCGGCTGGGTGCCGCTGCTGACGTTTAGCTTTTTATGGCTGGGATTTTTGTTGAAACGGCCGTCTCCCACCGACTGGATTTTGCTGGCGACGCTCGTTTCGCTGGTGGCGGCTGAAGCGTTTTACTGGCATTCCGGCATCATGTACGGGCCGCGCTACCTGTACGGCACGCTGCCCGCCTTGCTGCTGCTAACGGCGCGCGGGGCGCTGGCATTGGCCAGCTGGCTGGGCGGGCGATTGGGTTGGTGGCTAACGGCCGTTCCCCTCATACTCCTCATTTTGGGCAACGTTTTAAGCACGCTGCCACAATATGCACAAAGCTATCGGGGCTTTAATTTTGTCGCGGGGGATAAGGTGGCCATGGTGAAGACGGCCGTGCCGCCCAACGAGCAAGCCCTCATCTTCGTAGAAAGCCCTACGGGAAACTGGTGGGAGTATGGCGAGCTGTTTTTGGGAAATACGCCGTGGTTGGACGGCCGTTTCATCTTCGCCCGCGACCTCGGCGATGACGCCAACCTTTCTCTCCGCGCCCTCTACCCAAATCGTCGCGCCTACCGCTTCAGCCATGACCAACTCACCCAGCTCAAGCCAGGCGGTGAATAACACGCCACTTTCTTGTGGTTTGATAACCAGGCCGAGGAGGCCATGAACTTCTATCTCTCTATCTTCAAAGATTCCGAAGTCCTTAGCGTCACGCCGGGACCGAATGGCGTCGCCCAAACGGTTATATTTTCGTACAATAGGAGTGTAACGAACAAACTGTTATGAACATACTTCTTTTTCTAGGGGGACTTGCTTTTTTAATTATTGGGGCCGAAGCATTGGTCAGGGGAGCATCTCGCCTGGCGGCCGTTTTTGGCGTGTCACCGCTGGTCATTGGTTTAACCGTCGTCGCTTTTGGCACCAGTTCACCCGAAATTGCCGTCAGCGTCAACGCTGCCCTCTCGGACCAGGCCAGCCTCGTTATGGGCAACGTGGTGGGCAGCAACATTTTCAATGTGCTGTTCATTTTGGGCGTATCAGCCTTGATTGCCCCCCTGATTGTTTCGCAGCAGCTCATCCGCCTGGAAGTGCCCCTGATGATCATACTCTCGGTCCTTGTTCTGCTTTTGGCGCTGGACGGCAGCCTGGGCCGCCCGGATGGATTATTATTGGTGATTGGGCTGGGTCTTTACCTTTTGCTATCACTACGGGCCAGCCGCCGCGAAACGCCGGGGATAAAAGCGGAATATGCTAATGAGTTTGGGAAAGAAGCGACAACTATAAACAACAAGATATTAAACGTTGGACTGGTGATTGTTGGGCTAGCGTTGCTCATCCTGGGCTCCCGCTGGCTGGTAGACAGCGCCGTCGCCTTTGCCCAGCTTCTGGGCATCAGCGAGCTAGTTATCGGCCTGACAATCATTGCGGCGGGCACTTCGCTGCCCGAGGTTGTCACCTCCGTTATTGCCGCCCTGCGCGGAGAGCGGGACATTGCCGTTGGCAACGTCGTGGGCAGCAACATTTTCAACTTGTTGGGGGTTTTGGGCATTGCCAGTTTGGCTGCGCCTACAGGTATTGACGTGTCTACGGCCGTTATTGGGTTTGATCTGCCGGTGATGATAGCCGTCGCGCTGGCCTGTTTGCCCATCTTCTTTACCGGTGGCTTCATCAGCCGCTGGGAGGGCGGGCTCCTCCTGGGGTATTACGTGGCATACACACTGTATCTGGTTTTGGCGGCAACCGCCCACGACGCGCTGCCCAGGTTCAACCTGATCATGCTATATTTTGTCATTCCGCTCACCCTGATGACGCTGGTTGTGGTACTAACCCAGGAGATACGCCGCCGCCAGCAGCCCCAAGGCAAATAACCCGATATTCAAGATTGGCCAACCTGCCGAACAGGGTGAGGCAGCGGGTGAGACGTTTTTAACCGGACAATGTTAACGCCCACCTGACTCGCCCGTACGGTGTTAATCCCAGGCGGTTGCTTCATCCAGCGCCGCTTTTTGCTCGGCGGTGAGGCTGATTTCGGCGCCGCGCATCGTATCTTCCAGCTGCTCAATAGAGTTGGCACCGATGATGGCCGAGGTAACGGCCGTATTGGCCAACACCCAGGCAATCGCCATTTGCGGGATGGTGGCATTGTGAGACATGCCGATCGCTTCCAGGCGGTCTACGGCCGTAAATCCCTGTTCGTTCATATAGCGGCGGCGCACCCCTTCAGCCCGGCTGGAGTCCGGCAGCGGCGTGTCGCGGCGGTACTTGCCGGTGAGGAAGCCGCCGGCCAGCGGGCTGTACGGAATCACGCCGATGCCCTGATCCAGGCAAAGCGGCTGAAGCTCCCGCTCAAACTCGGCGCGATAGACTAAATTGTAGTGGGGCTGCAAGCTGTCGAAGCGGGCCAGGTGGCGCACGTCGCTCACCCAGAGTGATTTGGCCAGCAGCCAGGCGGGATAGTTGGAGCAGCCAATGTAGCGCACCTTGCCCGCCCGCACCAAATCGGTCAGGGCAGAAAGCGTTTCGTCCAGCGGCGTTTCTTCATCGGGCCAATGCACCTGGTACAGATCAATGTACTCCGTTTGCAGGCGGCGCAGGCTGTCTTCCACCGCGTTCATGATGTGCACCCGCGACAAGCCCTGGTCGTTGGGACCGTCCCCCATTTGGCCGCGCACCTTGGTAGCCAGCACAATGCTATCGCGGGGCACGTGCCCCGCCGCCAGCCAATCGCCGATGATTTGCTCGCTCACGCCGCCGTCGTTGCCCTCTACCCAGCGCGAGTACACGTCGGCCGTGTCGAAGAAGTTGCAGCCCAGGGCCACGGCGCGGCTCATGATGCTGTGCCCGGTGGCGGCATCGGCCGACCAGCCAAACTGCATTGTGCCCAGGCAAATGGTAGAAACTTTCAGGCCGGTCCGGCCCAGTCGTCGATATTCCATGAAGTTCTCCTTTAAAAACTTAACGCAACTGCGCAAGGACGCAGAGAAAAAATATGCGCGTAATTTGCGCGAATCTGTGTAATCTGTGGATCTTATTTTTTGGCAGCCAGCAATAACAAGCGGCTGCTGGCTTCTTCGTAGGGGGATTGGTCGTAATCGCCCCAGAGGTGCCGCAGTTGGCAGCCCGCCTCTTGCAGCAGCAGCTCCATTTGGTGCGGGTAGCGGTAATGGTAGGTGGCCTGGGCCACGGTGCGATTGACCGGGCCGCCGTTGGCGGCAGACACGTCGTAAATCCAGGTGATGTGCAGGGTTTGTGCGGCCGTATCTAACTTGTTACTTGCCAGATGCACAATCAATTCTCCCGTTTCCGGGTCCGTCAGCACGTTTTCCAGGCTCAGCAGGGCATCCTCCGGCGTGTTGGCCAGGTCTACCGGATTGGCCAGGTCGATGAAGAGACGGCCGTTTTCTGCCAAATAGTTTCGCGCCTGCCGCAAGGCCGCCACTGCCTGCGCCGTGTCCAGATGCAGCAGCGTGTTGTATGGCACGACGGCCAGGCCAAACGGGGCGGCATCCGGCAGGGTAAAATCGCTCATATCCGCCTGGTGCAGGGTGACGCGCTGCTGAACGGCCGTCGGCTCCTGCGCCAGCCGCGCCCGCGCCCGGTCCAGCATCCCGGCCGACACATCCAGCCCGGTGACGGTGTAGCCCGCCCTGGCTAACGGCAACAGCAAACGGCCGCTGCCGCAGCCCAGCTCTAATACCGGGCCGTCGGCGTCGGCGGCAAGTTGCAAAATAAAGGGGAGATCGTCGGTGAGGCCAGCGTGGGTCAGGTCATAAAAGCGGGCAATGGAATCATACATGCCCCTATTTTACCGCACTGTTGGGGGTGAACGGTAATCGGTGGTCGGTAATCAATGAGTAAACTGATGACTGATTACCAACCACGGGCCACTGGTAACTGAATGCCTTTTATTTGCTCCATAATTTGTAGGCAGCCACCCACTCCGCGTTATGCCCCGTCTGTTTAACTGGCTCAATTTCAGATAACCATTCACCATTAATTATTCACAATTAACCATTAATACGGCAGCCCTACCCTTGGTTAAAGCGGTTGGGTGGTGCGTCAGGATGCAATTTGTCTTCAGGCCAGGTTGCCGGATTGTTATAAATGTATTGCTCAATTGCCCTTTGCTCGCGCTCATTGCGGACAATTCGTTCGTAATAGTTTCGCTGCCAGAAGCGTGTTCCCGGTGTCTCTTGCAGCTCGTTAATGGCTTTGGTGGAAACGGTTTTGAAAGCGCCGATCAATTGGCCCAATGGCTTTACCTTTCCGGTAGGGGCGGCTCGCGAGCCGCCCCTACGCGACGTGCCCCTACCGGAACCCAATGTGGGCATATCAACCAACATCAACAAACCGTGCAAATGATTGGGCATCACCGTCCAGGCACCTAGCATGACGTAATCGTACTGTTCGGCCAGCCAGCACCAGGCATCTGCAACGATTCGGCCGATGGGACTCAAAATCATCTCCCCATTAATTACCTCGCCCATTACGCAGTGCCGATTTTGTACACAGATAGTAACAAAATAGATACCGCTGGCGGTGTAATCATACCCTTGCAGCCGGATGGACCGGCGATGATGTTTGTGGGGATCGTATGGCACAACAAATTTCCTTATCTGGCTTGATAGGTTGGAATTGGGACACATTATAATTTCGGTTCTAGGCTATGCCCAATAACCGATTTGCCACATGTAGGGGCGGCTCGCGAGCCGCCCCTACACAAACCACCCGGATGACATGGCCCGC
>CALBTC010000259.1 GCA_937967805.1 uncultured Anaerolineaceae bacterium | reverse complement strand
CAGTCAAACTGAATATTTTGAGAATTTAGCGGGTGTGTTGGCGCTGTTGGATTTATACGGCCGTTAAACGATCTTATGTTTGTCATGCCCGCGCATGCGGGCATCCACAAAATGGCCAGCAAATGGATTCCCGCTTTCGCGAATGACACTCAATATGCCGCCAAAATCACATTTTCATGCTTTCCCATCGCCTTGTTTGCCGCAACTTTTATGACAATCCGGCGTATAATAAGTGTCCAAATCCTGGCCATTTCCGCAAAATGGCATTGACCAAACGAACCGTTCTCCGCTAAGGTAGATTGAAGCCAGAGAGCGCTAAAAAATTCGTTTTATCGCTCTTTGTGGTCAATCTGCCACTTGTCAAACTGGAATAGCCACAGAGAAAAAGAGGAATTTGAGAATTCATAACCAATCTCAAGAAACTCTGTGGCCAATATTCAGATAGTCACCTATTGTGTTCCGGCTTACCGTTGCCGGAAAAGGAGAACAACAATGGCCAATGTGCAAAATATTGTCCGTGGCGTTACCGAATTTGTTCAATCCGAAGCGTTTGAACAGTTCCAGGTCGATGCCAGGGACTTCATCTCTGCCCGCCAGGGTGGAGAATCTGCGGTTACTAAAATATCGCAGATGGCTGCTTCGCTGGAAGATGCGGCCGAAGTGCTCAACCGCAGCTTCAGCAAACCAGATGCCGAAACGCGGGACGAAGTTACGAACGTTATTTCTCCCGTGGTGGTGCCAAAACGCTCGGGCTCTTACTTCTTTGCTCTGTCGGTCCCTGTCCTTTTCTTCTTCTTTGGGCTGGTTGGGCAGCTATTGAGCGGTGCTATTGATGCTTTGTTTGGTACGGCCGTTTCCACCGCTCTCTTTGGCCCGCACTACTTCTTGCTGGTGCTGTTTTTTGCCGTGGTCAACGTGGCGCGGGCCCGCACCGTCATGGTGCCCGACGGCAGCCACGCCCTCATTACCAAGTTTGGCAAGCTGGAAGAAACGGTCGGGCCTGGGCGCAAGTTCCTCGGTTTCCATCCCCGCCGCAAAGTGAGCTACATCGTCAACACCACCAAAGAATACCCCTATAACGCACCCATTCGCGAAGCACCAACCTCTGGCCGCGTCAACGCCTCAGTTGATTTGTTTCTCCAGTTTCGCATTGAAGACCCGGTAGAGTTTATCTTTACGCTGGGCGGCGTCAATGGCTTTTCCGAGAAGCTGCACAACGCCATCAGCGAAGTGACCCGCGCCCTCATCTACGAGCAAAAAGCAGAAGAAATTTACGATCTGATTGGCGAAAGCACGCAGGGCATGTTGGAAACGCTAAACCGGCAGTTTTTGCCCGCGGTACGATTTGTCAACGCCAACATCACCCACGCAGAGCCGTCCAGCCAGGAATACCGCATGGACCTGGCCGCCGCCGAAGTGGTGAAGGTGGCCAAGGAAGCATACACCTACCAATATGAACTGGAACTACGCAAAAGCCAGGATGAAGGTGATTTGAACAAAGAGTTGGCCTCTCTTCGCCAGACACTTTCTGAAATTAGGGCGGATATTGCCACTTCACAGGCGCAAATCAACACGGCGCACGAGAAAGCGATTAACCAGGCCAACGCCTATGCCCGCCAACTGCTGGTGGAAGCGCGCAGTGAAGCCCAGGCCAATGCGGCGCTGCTGGAGGCGCAGGCATTGGATATTCGCACCGTGAACAGCGCCTACTACCCGGAAATTCTGGAATATCGCTATAAGCGCGAGGTGTTGGACAAGATTACGGCCGTTGCCGACAAGCTCCCCCAAATTGTTAACCTCGGTGAAGCTGAGCGCAACAACATCGACTTCATGGAAGTAGCCCGCCAGATGATGGGTGTAGAAGACAAGCCTCTCTACACTGACGAAGACATCCGGGCCATCCGGGCGCGGGCCAAAGAAATTATGGCCCGCATCAAGGAAAGGACGGTCAAGCTTAACGACATCGTCGAACAAGATGAAGATATGCTGTCAATGGCCGACATCGATCCCACCGTGGCCAAAGTACCGGAAGCAGTTTTACCCCCCGCGGCAGTGGCCGAAACTGAAGACAGCAGTGAAGGAGAAAGCTAATGGCAGTCAGTGGTAGTTTTTCACGCATTAAAGAAGTTGTTGGAACCTGGGAGAATATTCAGCGCTTGCTCCGTTCTGGAGATGCTGGTTCATTGGTTCCGGTTGTTATTCCGAAAGACCGGCGCCGCATGGGCTGGCTGGTCTGGTTCTCGCTGGCCTTTTATTCACTCATTGCCAACCTGCTGCTGTTTGGCCTGAATGGTGCAGGAATTGGACTGGCCATTGTGAGCGTGGGCTTCTTCACCCTAATTGGTGCTTTTACCTGGTGGCGCAGCGCCATTGTGGAAATTGAGCAGGGCACAACCGGCGTGCTTTCGCGCTGGGGCAAAATTGAAGAGACGCTCAAGCCCGGCCGCCGCCTGCTCTGGTGGCCCTGGGAAAAGGTGGAATTCATCGTTGATACCTCGACCGAGATTCCCTACACGGCCCCCGTTTTGGCCTGCCCCACGCACGAAAACGTGCCGCTCAAGTCGATTGAATTCTTCTTGAAGTTCCGCATCATTGACCCGGTGCTGTTTGTGCGCCACATTGGGGCCAGCAATTACGACATGGTGCTCAGCAGCGCCGTGCAGGACGCCATCCGCAACCGCAGCCGCCGCGTAGAAACGGCCAACGCCTACGATTTACGCGGCAGCAACGTAGACGACATGCGCGAGCAGCTCAACAAGCAGATGAGCCGCTACGGCGTCAAAATTACCGGGGCTAACATCCCAGACGTGCAGCTGCCGAACCAGTACCAGCAAAATCTATCTACGCGCGAGCGCATCGCTAAAGAGCTGGTCGCTTACGAGAAAGAGTGGGAGCTGGTGCGCAAGCGGCGCCAAGATGCCTTGCTGCTGGAAATTGAGCGGGCCAAGAAAGAGCGCGACGAGAAGCGCATTGCCGTGCAGGAAGCAATCAACAAGGCCCGGGAAAGCGTGGCCCAAATGCTGCAACAGCGCGAAGCGGAAGCGGAAAAAATCCGGCTGGAGATTGAAGCTGAGGGTCGCGCCGAGCTGAAATCGGCCGAGAATGAAGCGCGGGCGCTGCACCGACTGGGCCAATCCTACAAGGACAACCAGGCGGTACTGCAATATGAGCTGGCCGTGAAGCGGCTGGATGTGGCCGAAGAACTGCTGCGCAATGCCCCACGTCCGGTGATTGTGAACCAGAGTGGCGGCGGCGAGCAAAATTCGGCGCTGGCCACGCTGCTGCTGGCCCAGCTGCTGCCCGACGCGATGCGCCAGGCGGGCAAGTCGGAAAACGGCGGCATTTTGCCTCGGCTTGGCGGTCGGAGAACGGTGTCACGCGGCGATTCTGACGAAGACGACGAATCGTAAATCTGTCTCAAAAATCAACCTCCCGGAGGGTTCGCTTAGAACAATGCTTCTTTGTGGAACCTCCGGGAGATTTTGTTCAAAGTTCTGTCATTCCCACGAAAGCGGGAATTCACTTTTTAACGCCGGGCAGACCTGGCCCAACCAATTCCCAAAACGATTACTAACAGCAGAAGGACCCCAATAATAACCAGGTAAACTGGACTAACAGTATTGGTTGGTGCGGGTGCACTGTCTGGCGCTGGCGTGCTGCGGGTGGGCTGTGTGGGGCGTACTGCCGGTCGAGTTTGTTCGGGTTCGGGAGTGTCGATGGCGGCTATGGCCTCCGCAGTTGATGTTTCTCCGTCACTACCATTGTCTTTCGGGAGAGTCGTGGCCGTTGGCACTGGCGTGTTGGTAGGGGGAACGGCCGTCCGCCGCAGCGGTCGGTTGGTCGGTTCCGGCTTATTGGCCGGCACGGTTTCAGTGGCAGCTGGAACAGCAAGTTCTACCACTTCACCAGCATTGCCATCCACAGAAAAGTAAACGCCGGTGTATTTTACCCCCTGCTGCCGCCCTTCCGGGTAACGGCCGTACAACTCAATTTTGTAGAAGGGAAACCCCTTGGCAATAGTCGTGTCCAACAGCTCGGTTTGGGTCCAGGCCCCACCGGTAGAGGTGGATTGGTCTACATCGAGCGGTACCCAAACGGCCGTCCACGGTCCATCCGCTGAATCGCCACCATAAATCGTGACGGTTGCCCGATCAATCCACTGCGTGACCCAATGAATTTTGAACAGTAGATGATTTAAGGACGGATCGGCGGCGACTACCTGATAGAGGTACGCATCAACGCCTGCCTGCCCGGTGCCGCCCCCCTGGCCGGAGCCAAACGCCAGCCGGGCAGACGTGCCCAGTACCTGGTCTGGTCCGGGATTGGACTGCTTTTGGCTGAGAGACCAGATGACGTTACTGCCGGCGGCATCGGTCCAACCGGCCAGGCTAGGCTGATTGCCTTCACGGAACCACGGATTTTCGATGAGATTGTTATCTGGCAATGGATCGACGATGGTTTGGGCCAAAACGGCCGTGCCTGATCCCAAAAGCAGTAAAAAGGTAACGAAACAAACAAAAAAGCGAGTTTTTACAAAACAACGCATAGAATCCTTCCAATACTAAAATGTGAACGCAAGTCAGTCCCTGTAAGTATGGAACGGGACTGTGTGAAGAAAAGTTCCCAACTGCACCAGTTTACCTAACAGTGCTTAAAAATTGGATGAAGGTATTGGAAGAAAAAAGAGATGTGGTGTTGCAGAAAATCAATCGAGATCAATCTCCTCCGGCGGTTCTTCATTGCCGAGGCCGCCTTGTAAACTGGCCAGCATATCCTCAATCGCTTCAATTACCTCATCATCCAAGAATGAGGAGTCACATTGTTCACAAACCCAAATGGGCACATCCTCAATGAGAAGTTCTTCACCATTAATTTCTGTCTTGTAATTTGTACTTTCCTGCACCATATTTCCTTTGCACACGGTACATTTCATCGTTCACTCTTCCTTGTGATAGGGTTGGTTTAACAGAGAATCCGTTCGCACTTCTTCGCATAATGATTGTAATCTTGCTCGGTGTCCAGATCAAATTGCAGGCCGGGCAGTTGGGTAATGTGGCAGGCTAATCCCAGGCGGGCGGCTTCTTGTTGATGGTGGTAGAAGCTGTTACGGCCGTACCAAAAGCGAAATCCCAACCCCGTCGGCAAGATCATCCCGTTGGTGCCCTGCTGCTGCCGGTCGCTGCACAAGATGAGGGTAGGCTGGGAAACGGCCGTTTCCGCCAGCCGCACTAATTTTCTTACTTCTAATGCATCAAGAAACGGCAAATCCGACGGCAAAACGAGGCAGTGTGTTGCGCCCTTTTCTGCCGCCAACGCCGTGCCTGTAGTTACCGCACCGTTCAAGCCGCTGCCAGCCGGTTCTGCTGCCCAACGGCAGCCAAAGGTTGCGGCCATGTTTGCTACGATAGGGTCCTGGGTGATGACGGCCGTTTCCGTGATGGATGGCACTGTATGTAGCAAGCATAAGGTACGCACTAACAAAGTTTGCGTCAGTTCAGCGCGCTCTTGCAGCGACAAAACAGCACTCAATCTCGATTTCGTTATTTCTAGCGATTTGACGGGAATAATCGTCCAAAGAATCATAGATGCTCAAGGTAAAAATTGTGTGGTGAAAGCGGCCGTTACGTCCACATCTTCCGGCAGGGATTTATATGTTTGCAGCATGTCAGCCAGTGCCTGCCACTGTGCCTCCGTTTGCCAGCCGATGCCATGAGGTGAGGCAGCGTCCGCCAGCTCGCTTTCCAACATGAAGCGCATATGGTTGACATCTGCATCTTCGCCGGTATATTGCAGCACAATCGCTACCGCCTCTTCGGGATTTTCTTTCGCATACTCAATGCCGCGCAGCACCGCGTTCATAAAGCTTTGCAGCAGTTCCGGTTCTGATTCGATCAGCGTCTCTGTGGTCACGTAAGCCAGACCCAACGTTGGCACATCGTAATCAGCCGCTTCCCACTGCACCACCTCAAACCCCCAGCCGCGAATCAGATTGGGCTCGTTTGATTTGAAGACAGGGTACACATCCACAAGACCCTCGGTTAACGTCCGTGGGTCGAAGCCAACGTTGACCAGCTCCACATCGTCTTCTGTCAGGCCATTGGCGGCCAGGATGGCAAACAGATCGGGCGGGGGTGTGCCTTTGAAGCCCACGCTGTGGCCGGCCCAGTCGGCGGGGGTGTTTAAACCGCTGTCGGCCAGGGCCACAAAGGCCTGCTGCCCGCGCTGGCCAATCAGCCCGATGGAAACAAGGGGTAAACCCGGATCGGCGCGGCGCTGCAATAAAACGGCCGCATCCTGCGTTGTCACCTGAACCTCGCCGGCGGCCAAAAGCTGGAGGTGCTCGCCGCCGCCGGTGGAATGTTCAATTGTCACCGACAGACCTTCTTCAGTGTAAAAACCTTTCTCCTGGGCCACGTACGCGCCCACAAACGGCAAGTTGGCCTGCGGTCGAAATCCAGCCATAAAAGTCATTTCGCGTAGCGAATCTGACCCATTTGTTTGACAAGCGGGGACCCAAAAAATCATGAGCAGCAGGCTAATGGTTCGAATTCGTGTCAAAGCTCATTCTCCTTCGAGGGAGACAGCAGCGAATTTTAGTAATTAACGAATGAAATCTGCCAGAGAAAAATTCGTTGTTTGCTCCAATTCGTTGTAGTCATAAAAAATGCGAAATTTGCGGATAAATTATTCCCAAAATAAAAACCGCTTCTCCAGCCAGACGATGGATTGATAAACGGCTGTACTCAACCCGGTCAAAATAAACACGGCAGCAAACAGGGCAGGCATGTTCAAATTGGTGTAGGCCAGCCACATCGCGCGCCCCAGACCGCTGGAGGCGCCCATCCACTCGGCCACCACCGCGCCAATGAGCGCCAATGGCCCCACCACACGCAAAGCGGCAAACAGATACGGCCGTGCCCCCGGCCACCGCGCCTGCAAAAAAATCTCCTGCGAGTTTGCGTTGAGCGAGCGCAGCCAATCCAACAGCGCCCCATCCACCGAGCGAAAGCCGGTGAGCGCATTGATCAGCACCGGGAAAAAAGTGAGCAGCGCCGTCACAATCACCTTGGGCGCGGGGCCAAAGCCCAGCCAGATGGTAAGAATCGGCGCAATGGCAATGATCGGCGTTGACTTGATGAGAATTGCCAGAGACATAACGCCTTGCTCCAGCTGCTGCCAGAAGGTAATGAGAACGGCTAATGCCAGACCCACGGCCGTTCCCAACACCAATCCGGCCACCGCTTCCAGCAGCGTCACGCCGCCGGCCAGCAGCAAATCGCCCCAATGGGAAAACAGATAGCTGAAAACGGCCGTGGGTGCCGGAAATAAATAGGCAGGTGTGTCGCTGAGACGTACGGCCGTTTCCCAAAACAAAAATGTGCATACCAGCAGCACCACACCTGACCAGCGCTCCAGGCCGCGCGAGCGATTGGCTGGACGCTGGGGCAACGTAAGTTCACTGGTGATTTTGTTACTGGTCATAAATCCGCTCCCGGCTTAGCAAGACCCGCGTCTGTCGCAACAGATCCTGGAAATCCGCGCCGGTGTCGTCCCGCGGGCGGGGCAGTGGCACGGCCATTTCCCCGGCGATGGTGCCGGGGCGGGGTGTCAACACTACAACGCGGTCAGACAGGCGAATGGCTTCGTGCAGATTGTGGGTAATCCACAGCACCGTTGGCCGAAATTGGCGCCACAATTGCAGCAGTTCCTCGGCCAACAGCTCACGCGTCAGTTCATCGAGGGCGGCAAACGGCTCGTCCATCAGCCAGACGGCCGCACCCGTGGCCAGCGTCCGCGCCAGCGCCGCCCGCTGCTGCATACCGCCGGACAAGGTGAGCGGATAGGCGTCGGCAAAGTCGGCCAGGCCAACCATTTTGAGCAAATACTCGGGGCTTGAGGTTTCGTTTTCCCCATGTTGCGGGTTAATTTTTTGGGCCAACTGCACATTTTCTAAAACCGTGCGCCAGGGCAGCAGAGCCGCCTGCTGGGCCATCCACCCGATTTGCTTGGCAGCCCGAGCCGCTTCCGGCGGCTGCCCGTCGAGCCAGATAGTGCCCTGCGTGGGTGTTTGCAGCCCGGCAATCAGCCGCATCAGCGTCGATTTGCCGCAGCCGCTGACGCCCACCAAACTGACAAATTCACCGGGCTGAATGTGCAGGTTGATGCTTTGCAACGCTTGTAACTCACCAAAATGATGGGTCAACGCGCTGACGCGAATGTCTAGCGATTTTGTAACGATATGGGTACTGTTGCCGGCGTCTCCGCCGCGCCACCCAACGGCATGGTCTGGAGAGCGGCTACTGTCAGAGTGATTATTTGTGAGCTTCATGCCCGTCCCAACCCTTGCTGCCCGCTGATGCGCTGCGGCGTGATTTGCACGGCGTGCCAGCCATCGGTCTGGCACAGCTCCGGCTGCTGGTCTGCCCCCTGGCCCAGGTAGCGAATTGCCAGGCGTTGCCGCAATCCGGTTAATCCGCCGGAAACTTGGTCTGCGGACACAACGTTGGCCCGACCCACCACAAAGGCGCGGCGCAGCGGCGGCCACGGCTCATCAATGGTGAGGGAGACGTGACCGGTTTCGGCCACCACCTGTTTCCATTGTGCGCCGGGTGACGCCGCCAGCCAGAAGGAACGGCCGTCCCACTCATACCACAGCG
>CALBTC010000258.1 GCA_937967805.1 uncultured Anaerolineaceae bacterium | reverse complement strand
CAGAGCAAACACTTTTGTTCCCTTGCTCTTTTCGGAGCCAATGCCGGCAAACCAGTCCGCCCCATTGTTGATGATCGACGGCACGTTGGCCATCGTTTCCACGTTGTTGATCACCGTAGGCGCATCCCACAAACCGGATTCGGATGGATACGGTGGGCGGATACGCGGAATGCCGCGCTGCCCTTCAACGGAATGAATCAGCGCCGTTTCCTCACCGCAAACAAATGCCCCCGCCCCGATGCGCACCTCAGGCACAAAGCTGAAGTCGGTGTCCAAAATATTTTTGCCGATGATCCCGCGTCGTCGGGCTTTGGTAATGGCCCGGTTGATCCGCTGGATAGCGATGGGATATTCGCCGCGAATGTACAAATAGCCTCGCGAAGCGCCCACGGCATAGGCACATATAATCATGCCCTCCAGAACGCGGTGCGGATCGTCCTCCATTACCGTGCGATCCATGTAAGCGCCGGGGTCGCCCTCGTCACCGTTGACGATGGCAAATTTCTGTTCGGCGTTCTCTAGTCGCACCAGATTCCACTTAAAGCCAGTGGGGAAACCCGCGCCCCCGCGGCCGCGTAGGCCACTGTTCAGAATTTCGTCGCAAACTTGCTCCGGTGTCATTTTGGCCAGGACGTGGCGCAGGGCCTGGTAACCACCATGCGCCAGATAATCTTCCAGCTTTTCCGGATCGATTTTGCCGGTCTCACTGAGCACAATTTTCACCTGCTTGGTGAAGAAGGGATGGTCCAATGAGACGCGATACCGCTCCAGCCCTTTCTTCCGTCCGGCACGGTAGTGGGGAAAGTCGTGGGGCGTGGTTGATTCAGCGGCATCGCCGCCGGCCAGATGCTGCGCCACAATCTGCTTGGCGACATCGGCGGTGACGTCGCCGTAAAGCATTGGCGTCTCCGCTTTGGCTTCAACGCGCACCAACGGCCCCCGGCTGCACAACCCCATGCAGCCGGTCTTCACCAGCTCGGCGGGGCCATCATCATTCTGACGGCTGTGCATGGCCCGGTCTAGCGCATCAACAGTGACGTCTGCGCCGGCAGAGAGACAGGCGGTGCTGGTACAGCAAAAAACGCGATGCTGAAACTGCTGCTGGCGCTGGCGCTCTTTTTGGGCGATTTGTTCCAGCTTTTCACTTTTCATGGGGCACGCTCCGGCTGCGGCAGCACATCTTTGGTTCTGGCAATGATCTCGCGTACGTGGCGCAGCATCCCGTCCGGCGTTTCTTTACCGCGCACCTTGCCATCGAGTACGGTCACCGGTGCCAGACCGCAGCTGCCCAAGCAGCGAGCCGTGGTCAGGCTAAAAAGGCCGTCCTCTGTTGTCTGGCCAGTTTCGATACTCATTTCTGTGCAGATACGTTCGATAATGGCATCTGCCCCTTTCACGTGACAAGCCGTGCCGGTACAAACGATGGCGTTGTGTTCGCCCAGTGGTTCAAAGGTAAACATGTGGTAAAAGGTCGCCACGCCGTAAACGCGAATTAGCGGCAACTTTAGCTGCTCGGCGATGTAGATGAGCAGGTCTTGGGAAAGATAGCCAAAGGTTTCCTGGGCGGTGTTGAGCACCTCCAGCAACGCATCCTTTTCGTATCTAAAACGCTTCATGGTGCGGTCAACGGCCGTATAGCGCTCGTCGCCGCTGGGGTGAGCAATTGCGTGAGACTGTGTCATTTATACGACTCCCCTTTTTCCAGAATTCGCTCTGGATGTGTGTAAATCCGCATGCGGTTTTGGCGTAGATAGGCAACCAACGTGATGTGCCACGCTTCAGCCAACGCCACGGAGAGGCTGGTGGGCGAGGTGCGGGAGCAGACGATCGGGGTGCCCAGCCGCCGGGCCTTATTGATCATCTCGCTGGAAATACGGCCGCTGCTCAACAAAATCCTGCCCTCTGTCTCCAACTCATCGAGCAAAGCCGCACCGCGCAGCTTGTCCAGACAGTTGTGGCGGCCGATGTCCTCCACTTGTAGCAAGATTTGGGACGGGGTGGCGAGAACGGCCGTGTGAATGCCCCGCGCCTGCTGGTACAGTTCCGCCCCCAAATGCATCTGCTGCATCAGCGCTGCCAGTTGCTCCGGCGTGGCCGTTAGATCAGACACCAGCGGCTGGTGCTGGCCAGACAAATCATCAAAGGTTACGCCGCCGCCACAGCCGGCCGTGATAATAAATTTGCGCGGCTTTTCAAAGTTCGTGTCATGCAGCCAGACGTCGGCGCAGGTGCCATTTTTGGAAAGATGCAGGTGGCGAATCTCGGCCGCGCTTTGTATAAGACCCTCATTGGCCAGAAAACCGACGGCCATGCGCGCCAAGTCGCGCGGTGAGGCCATAAATGTAGCCAATTCTTCACCGTTCACCGAAATACAAACCTGGGCTTCTTCCACCACCCAGCCATCGACTGCTTGTGGCTCACCTACCCCCACCGCGAGGTAGTTACTAGGCTGCACACCTCGTTCTTGAACAATGACCTTGCTACCGTTACTTGCCACTTTCCATCCTTCGACTCTGCTCAGGACATGCCTGCCAATTGCCACTCATTCAACCAACTCCGGCCATAGCTTTATCGCGCTGACAATGGCCGAAGCGGCCGTTTGCCCCAAACCACATAACGACGTCTCCGTCATCGTAAAGCCGACATCGAGCAAGATTTGCTTGTCGCCGAGTCGTGTGCCGCCGTTGTTGGCAATGCGGTCCAAAATTTCTAGCTGTCGCTGGGTGCCAATCTGGCAGGGGAAGCATTTACCGCAGCTTTCATGGGCAAAAAAGTGGGCCAGTTCGAAGAGATGCTGCTGCAGATCGGCCGTTTCATCAAACACCATAATAACGCCGGAGCCAAGCGGAATGCCGGCCGCGCGCGTATCTTCGTAAGTGAGCGGCGTGTCCAGCTTATCGGGACCAATAAATACCCCGGCTGCGCCACCCATGAGCACCGCCTGAACCTTTTTGCCGTGCGGCACGCCCCCGGCCAGTCCAATCATATTGCGCACCGTCAGGCCGAAAGGCACCTCGTAGAGACCGGGATCGGCTACGTCGCCGCTCACGCAAAACAGCTTGGTGCCGGGTGACTCTTCTGAGCCAATCATGTTCCATGACGCCTCGCCAATATTGAGCGCCGCCAGCATCGCCACCAGGGTTTCTACATTGTTGACGGCCGTTGGCTGGCCAAACAGCCCGTGCGTGGTGGGAAAGGGAGGTTTGATGCGCGGAAAACCACGCTTCCCTTCGATAGCCTCGAACAGCGCTGTCTCCTCACCACAGATGTAGGCGCCCGCTCCCAGACGAACATGTACCGTAAAATTGAAGCCCGGCTTGCCCAAGATATTCTGGCCCAAATAACCAGCCTGCAGCGCTTGATCGACGGCGTGGTGCAAACGGCGATGTGCCCGCGGATACTCACCGCGAACAAATATCCAGCCATTTTCGGCACCCACCGCGTAGGCGGCAATCGTCATCGCTTCAATGACGGCAAACGGATCTTCTTCCATCAAGCAGCGATCCTTGAAGGTGCCCGGTTCGCTTTCATCGGCATTCACTACAATATGCTTCTGGCGCGGGTCGTCGGAGGCGCTGCGGGTAAAAAACCATTTACGGCCGAGAGGAAACATGGCCCCGCCGCGCCCCAAAATGGTAAAGCTGTCCACAATTTCTAGTAAGGCTTCAGGGGATAGGCTCACCGCTTTGCGCAGACCATCATAGCCAGCATGTGCTTCGTAATCAGCCAAACTGGTGGGGTCAATCTTGCCGATGCGGGCCAGCTTGATAAAGGGACCCCCACGAGATCGCGCTACAGGTTCCGGCAAGGCATCTTCTAAAAAAGCGGGCACGTTGTCTACCGTCAGGCTGCCTGCGGGGCGTTCTCCATGAAGAGCGCAGGGTGCATGTTCACACATGCCCAAGCAGGGGACAGCTTCAAACGTCAGACGGCCGTCTTCGCTCGTGTCGCCTGGTTCCAAACCGGTAGCGTGGCTGATCGCCTGCATGACAGCATGGCTGCCCGCCTTGCTGCACGCCAAATCTTCGCACACGCGGATGACGTGGCGGGCCGTCGGCTCGTTGTAGAACATGGTGTAAAACTCAATGACACCGTGAATGTCGGCCAGGGGAACGCGCAGCGTTTTGCCGATGGCTTCCTGCACGTCCGGTGGCAGCCAGCCGTAGAGGTCTTGGGCTTGATGCAGCAGGGGGAGAAGGGCTTCCCGGGAACGGCCGTTATACTTTTCCAGCAGCGGCGTCAGCAGAGTTAAATCAACAGTTTGCGCAGCAGTGGTCACTTGGCACCTCATTTTCCAAGATTAGACCAATTTCTCTGGTTTTACAATTACGATACTCAAAAATTGGTCCAATCTACTGAGTCCTAAATTTTTCCCATTGTAACTGAGATATATCACTTTTCCAATGTCAACCGTGAACCCACAATGTTTATGAGCCGTTAAAAAGAATAGGACGCGGATGGACGCGGATGACGCGGATTTAAAGCAAGATCAGCGTTAATCTGCGTTAATCAGCGTCCTATTTCTTTATAGAGGCTGAATTACTGAAGAACCATAGAAGTCAATACACCAGGTGTAAATTGCAGTTGGACTATTTGCCCCTGCCGGATCATTGGCTGCGGTAGGTGGGCCTCCGGTTTGTAGGAAACGGCCGTTTCCAACCACACTGTCTTCTCCTGAACCTGTACCAAGTACGGCCGTTCCCAATTTCCCGTGCCACGCATAAAGTTAAAAGCGTGCCGGGCTGACCAGCTTAGGTTCAGTTCAAAATCGGCGTCTTGGGGCCACGGATCGCTGCGGAAGCCGGGCGGTTGGGGTTGGCGAGGCAGGGTGCCGGCAGCCAGTTTTTGCAGTGCTTCAACCAAGAGCTCGCCACCCAGTTGGGCCAGGCCGGTTTCCAATTCGGCATGAGCTGCGCCGGTGGGGAGGGGAAACGATCGTTGCAAAGTCACATCGCCGGTATCAAAGTCCTCATCCATAAAATGGATCGTCACGCCGGTTTCGGGCACGCCCGCCCGCAGCGCCCAAAAGAGCGGGGCCGGACCACGAAAGCGGGGCAGCAGCGACGGATGCACGTTTAAACAGCCCAGCGGCGGCAGGTTCACAATGGCCGGCGGCAGGCGATGGGGAAAACAAGAGACACAAATGACGTCCGGCCGCAACTCGGTTAGAAATTTAACCGTCTCAAAGGCAGCCAGTTGCTGCACGGCAAAAGCGGGCACGTTGTTGGCCGCGGCCAGCGCCAGCGGCGAGGTCACCTGCGGTGTGGGCAGCAGGTTCCGCAGCGGTGGTTCGTGGTGGATGGGGGTGATGGGTGTGGGGGAACGGCCGTTCCCCACAAGCTGAAACGGCGGCACAATCTCCGACGGCATCACCAATGCGCACAGTTCCACCTCTGCTGCCAGCAGCGCCGCCAATGGCAGCCGCGTCAGCGTTCCCAACATCCCAAAAAACAAAACGCGCAAAAAATCCTCCAATAATTGACGATTTACGACTGACGAATTACGATTAGGTAACAAATGTCATTCTGAACGGAGCGCAGCGCAGTGAAAAATCCCTCTGGACTTTGCCGGATTGAATCTTCGCTTCGCGTGCAAGGCTACTAGTGGACATTTTTCCGTAGGGATGCTTCGCTTTGCTCAGCATGACAAGTCATAGGTATTTTGCTAAAAGAACACATCAGAAATCATAGTTATAAACAAGGGGGCCAACATGGCTCGTTATGAAAAAACAATCACCGTTGTCCATTGTGCCAAATTGAACCGGGAACTGGAAGCGCTGCCGCGACGGCCGTTTCCCGGCGAGCTGGGCGAACGGATTTACAACGAAATTTCCCAGCAGGCGTGGGAGCTGTGGCAGCAGCAGTCCACCATTCTTATCAACCATTACGGCCTCAACATGGCCGATCCCCGCGCCACTGAATTCCTCTTCGAGCAAATGGAAGAGTTCTTTTTTGGCGAAGGTGCCCAGATGCCGGAGGATTGGACACCGCCAACGGCCGCGGCACCTCGGAAGAAGTAATCGGTAATCAGTATAGCTTTTGACGGATGATCTTTTACCGTTCACCGATTACCGATAACCGAATTTCCTCATCAATCTCAAACTGAAGCAGCCCGTGCGCCTGCCGCAGAGATTGTTCCACCTCGGCCGGATTTTCCCCTGTAGCAAAAATGAAGCCGAGATAGCTTTCCCCTTCCGGCAGCGGGACCAGGCGGTTGTTGAGCGGCGCGGTGATCGTCACTTCGTCGATGCCGGGTACGGCGCGGGCGGCTTCCACACCTTTCACGCCGCGCAAGATGCCGCCGTGGGGGATGGGGATCATCATCACGCCGCTGGCCTGCTGCTCCCGCTGGAGATGGCTCACCGGCAGCCCGGTTGTCTGGCGCAAGATTAACTCTTCGAGCGACATGCCCATGTCGAAGCGTAACGTTTGCGAGCAGAGGCCGCCGATGGAACGGCCGTTTACCTCCACAATCCACGCCCCTGCCTCATTCACCCGCAGCTCGGCATGGACTGAACCCAACTGCAAACCCAGCGCAGCGGCCCCAGCAGCGGCCGTTGCCACAATTTGCGCCTGGGTTTCCTCTGGCAAGCGGGAAGGCGTGACGTAGATCGTTTCCTCAAAAAACGGGCCTTCCAGCGGGTCTGGTTTGTCAAAAATGGCTAGGGGATGGAGACGGCCGTTTTCCAACACCCCTTCCAGCGCCACCTCCACACCCGGCAGATACGTCTCCACCAAAAAGTGACCGTCAGCGGGCAGCATGGGTCGCAGCCGGCGCACGGCCGCCGCCAGTTCAGCCGCATCGTTGGCCCGCATCACGCCGCGGCTGCCGTTCAGGTGCAGCGGCTTGACTACGCAAGGGAAACCGATTCGGGATTCGACTTGCTCTACAACATTTTCAGTCGCTTCTTCCAGGGAAAATCGTATAAATTGCGGGCTGTTCACGCCAGCAGCGGCCAGCATCTGGCGCATTTTGTGTTTGTCGCGGGCGGCTTCGGCGGCGGCGATGTTGTTGTGCGGCAATCCCAACGCTTTGCTCGCTTTGGCGGCTAATACGGCTCCGGCATCATCAACGGGAATGACGGCGGCCAACGGCCGTTTCCGGGCAAATTGAATGATGTGGGAGACGGCCGTCTCCAGCCGACTAAAATCCAGCTTAAGCTGCATTCCCCACTGCTCCGCCAGCGCCTCCGGTAAATCCACGCCCTGAACAATGGCAATGCCCAACTTTTCTGCGGCCGTTTGAAAAGCAGCCGCCCGGTAGCTTTGCGGCGTGGTTAGCAACAAAACCGTTTTCATCTCACGCATAACGCCATTGTAACCAAATTTTAGCGCGAGGCTATTTGTGGAGAACAAAAAGTCTCTCTTACGGGGAGTGGAGCATCCTCAGATGCGGAATGGGTTTTGCCTCAGCCGTTCGCATACTTCGGCAAGCACAAGCCTGAGGATGCTCACGCCACCTTATTTGAAAGGCAGTGGTCTTAATCCACGTTGTAATCATCGCTTGCTAATCTAGGCAGACGTAATGGATTGTAAATAACGCATTGTAACGGCCGTATCAACATCACACACACACTTAACCTAGGGAGCGTATTGGAACTATGAACCGCAAAGGACTATCTTTATTTCTGGCCACAGCGTTGGCACTTTTTCTCGTACCCACTTTACTTTCAATTCTTAGCCACACCCAAACTGCACACGCCGCCACTTTCACCGTCAACATCTTTCATGATGAAAACGATCAAATTTGTGACAGCAGCTGTTCTCTCCGAGATGCCATTTTCGCAGCTGGAAATGGCGATGACATCACCATCCCGGCCGGCACTTACACCCTTTCTGCCACTAATGGCACATTGACCGTTTCTGAAAGCATCATTTTCAACGGCAACAGCGCCGCAGACACCTTCATTGATGCCCAGGGCAACAGTCGCGTCTTTAATGTGACGGCTGGAACGGTCATTTTTAACAACTTGACGATTCAAAATGGAGCGGCAACTGAGGGGGGCGGTATTCGTGTCAGTGGCACAGCAACCAACCTGACGCTCAACAATTCAAACGTGGCTGATAACGCAGCCACGGCAAATGGTGCAGGCATTTTTGTTATTGGAGCCACAACAAACCTAACCCTCAACAATTCAACTGTCATCAGCAACAATGCTAGTACAAACGGTGGTGGCATCTACCTGCAAAGTGGATCGCTTGCCTTGCAAAACAGCGAGGTGATGACGAACACGGCCGTTTCCGGCGGTGGTGGTATCTACATATTTCGCGGGGCTGTCACCAATGACAACTCCAGCATCAACTACAACAGCGCCGATCAGGGTGGTGGCGTTTTTGTTAACCAAGACACTGCCAGCTTCACCCTCAACAGCGGCGAGATTGCTTTCAATACAGGTGATTTAACGAGCACCTTCCCTGGTGGCGGCCTTTTTGTTGGTTCTGGCACGGCCACTCTAAACGGTGGCGAAATTAAATTTAATCAGGCATTCCGCGGCGCCGGTGTTTTGGTCAGCAGCGGTCAGGTTACGTTGAACAATGCTCAAATCATTAGCAATACGGCCTCTTATGGCGGCGGCGTTTACGTTCGCGAAACCGCTGGCTGGTTTACCCAAACGGCAGGCACCATCGCCACCAACCAATCGACGGCCACAGATTTTGGCGGGGGTGGTCTCTATGTTTTCAACGGAAATGCTGCCTTACTTGGCGGTAGCGTGGTGACAAATACGGCCGTCTTCAACGGCGGCGGCGTAGAAGTACGCTTTGGGACCCTGCTCGTTGATGGCACAACCTTTGCAGATAATCAATCGGGGGCAATGGGCGGCGGCATTTACAACAGCGGGGGTATGGTGACTGTTCAAAACAGCCTCATCAGCGGCAACACGGCCAGCAGCGGCGGTGGCATTGCCACCAGCTATGAGGCTGGCGAGGGTGGCACTGGCCCCAGCCAAACTTTAATTGAAAACAGCGCCATTATTGCCAATGAAGCTGGCAGTACGGCGGCGGGAGGCGGTATTGCCGTAAATAATGTATCAGGGTCTCTTGGCGGCGTCATCACCCTAACCAATGTGACCCTGAGCGGCAATCTGGCAGGCAGCGGGGCTGGATTAGCCACGGCGCAAGGCAGCACAGCGACACTCACCAACGTCACCATCTCTGAAAACAGCGCCAACAACAACGGCGGCGGCCTCAGCAACAGCAGCGGCACGCTCACCGTGGGCAACAGCATCATCTTTGGCAATGCCGCGCCAGTCGGCGCCAATTGTAACGGCACCATCACCTCCGCAGGCAACAACGTCAATGACTGTGGCCTGGGCGGCAGCGGCGATATAAGCGATCCCCCTGTACTGGAACCGCTGGCCCTGAACGGCAGCGACACCCTCAACTATGCCCTCGGTTCCGGCAGCCCGGCCATCGACGCGGGCAGCAACACGCTTTGCCCCGCTGCCGACCAGCGCGGCAACCTGCGCCCCATTAACGATATTTGCGACATTGGCGCCTATGAGCATGGCATCGGCTTCTTTATCAGCGACGCCAGCCTGAACGAAGCGGACGCCGGCACCACCCAGATGAGCTTCACCGTCACCCGATCCTTCATTACCAATACAACGTACACGGTCACTTACGCCACAATGGATGGCACGGCCGTTGCCGGCATTGGCGAGGATTATCTAACCGATTCAGACACGCTCACCTTTGACCCCGGCGACACCGAGAAAATAATCAACATCGACATTTTGGACGACACGCTGGATGAGGTAGATGAGCAGTTTACCGTAGAATTGATCGCCCAATCGCCAGAGACACTGCCCGGCAACACCATCGGCACTGGCACCATTTTGGACGATGACGATCCGCCTTCGCTCACCATGGATGGTGTGTCCGTTGTTGAGGGGAGCGGCACGGCCGTTCTCACCGCCACGCTCTCCACACCCAGCGGCAAAACCATCACGGTAGATTACGTCACGATGCCAGGCTCCGCTGAAGCAGACGGTGATTATCTCACAGCCGGCGACACAATTACCTTCACGCCCGGTGCAGTTGGCCAAACCATCACCATCGACATCGTGACCGACAATATCGACGAATTCGAAGAAACCTTCACCGTCGAGCTGAGCAACGAAAGCAACGTCACCCTGGCCGACAGCAGCGGCCAGGTCACCATTTTGGATGATGACGATCCGCCGACAGTAAGCATTGCCGACGCCAGCGGAACAGAGGGCAACAGCGGCACAACCGACATGCTCTTCACCGTCAGCCTGTCATCGGTCAGCGGCAAACCAATCACCGTAACCTATGGCACGCAGGCAGGCACAGCCACCGCGGGCGTTGATTACCAGATGACCAACGGCACGCTCAACTTTGCCCCAGGCGAAGTGGAAAAAATTGTGGCGGTTCCCGTCATTGGCGACACAATTGACGAGTTTGACGAAACATTTCAGGTAACGCTGAGCAATCCAGGGAACACTACCATTCTGGACGGTACGGCCGAAGGCACCATTCTGGATGACGATCCGCTGCCCACGGCCACCATTAGCGACGCGACGGTGACGGAAGGAGACAGCGGTACGGTCACGGCCGTTTTCACCGTCACCCTCTCCCACGCCAGCGAGAAAACGATTACGATCAACTACAGCAGCGCCAGCGGCTCGGCAACGGCTGGTGAGGATTATTCGGCCGTATCCGGTATTCTCGCCTTCAACTCCGGCGATCCGCTCAGCCAAACCATCAGCGTCACGGTTCATGGGGATGAAGACACCGAGCCGGATGAACAGTTCTTCATCAACCTCACCGGCAGCAACGGCAACGTCACGCTGGGTGACAGCCAGGGCATTGGCACCATTCTCAACGACGACGGTACCTTTATCTACCTGCCCTTCGTCATTAAACCGTAACACATAACGGTCCTCCCCAAGCCCACAGGTTATTCAACTGAGCAATCTGTGGGCCCTTTTCCTTAGCACAAGTTTGTAACTTTCATTGTAACTCGCCCTTGCTAACTTTGTGCGGGTAAACCCCAATAATCTTGCCGACGGCCGTCAGGAGCAACGCTACCCATAATGAAAAAAATAACCAAACGAAAACTATTTGCCCTCACGCTGGCCCTGAGCCAGGTAGCAATTATTTTGTTTTTATTATTTGGACTGCTGCGGCAGCCAACGGCCGTTCACGCCGCCGATCTAAACGTAAACACCTTCAGCGACGCCAGCGACGGCAGCTGTGCCGATCCCACCTGCTCCCTGCGCGATGCCATCGCCACGGCCGACCCGTTAGACACGATTTATCTACCGGCAGGCAGCTACATCCTTTCCTCTGCACTGGGCGAGATCAACATTGCCAAAACGATTACGATCATCGGTCAGGGAGCCACTGCCGCCGACACAATCATCGACGGCGGCAACGTCATTCGCCTGTTCAACATCAGTTCCGGCACGGTAACGTTTAGCAACCTGACCTTGCAGAACGGCAATCCTGCCGGCGGCAACGGCGGGGCCATTCTCACCTCGGGCACGGGCAGCGTGACGCTGGACAACAGCGTCATCCGCAACAGCGTTACGCAGAGCAGCGGCGGCGGTGTCTACCTGGCGGGCGGCACGTTAAACGTCTTGAACGGCAGCCAGATTTTGGGGAATACGGCCGTTGCCAGCACCAACGGCAGCGGCGGCGGTGTCTACAGCAATAACGGCTCCGTTTACCTCAGCAACAGCACCGTCGCCGGCAACAGCGCCCAATTTGGTGGTGGCGTCGCCTTAAATCAGGCCAGCGCGCAGCTTACCATTGACAACGGCCAGATTTTAAGCAATGCAGGCCTGGCACCCGGACCCAATAATTTTACAGGTGGTGGCATTAATTCTGGCGCCGGGGTTGTGATCATGAACAGCGGCCTCATCAGCGGCAACACGGCATTTCGCGGCGGCGGGGCCCTGGTTAGCTCAGGCAGCTTCACCCTGAACGGCGGCACCATCACCGACAACGAATCAGACTACGGTGGCGGCATCTACGTACGCACTACGAGTGCTTTGCTCACCATCAACGATGGCACAATCAGCGGCAATCGTTCAGTCGCCAGCATCTTTGGCGGCGGCGCATTGTACATATTTCAGGGGCAAGCTGTGCAAAATGGTGGGGAGATTAGCGGCAATACGGCCGCTAACTTTGGCGGCGCGATGGAAGTGCGCATGGGCGGCTTCCAGATGAACGGCGGCACCATCAGTGGCAACAGCGCGGGCAACTGGGGCGGGGCCATCTACAACGACCAGGGCTTCATCACCATCACCAACGGCACACTGGCGGGCAACAGCAGCGTGTTGGGTGGCGGGGCCATCGCCACCGGCGGCAGCAGCAGCAACCTGATCAGCCGCAGCGTCCTTTACAGCAACAGCACCATTACCCAAACCGGCGGAGCTATCTTAAACACCGGCACCCTCACCCTCACCAACGTCACGCTTAGCAACAATCAGGCCAGCAGCGGCGGCGGCCTGCAAAACCAGGGCACGGCGACGCTGACCAACGTGACCGTTTATGAGAATACGGCCGCAGCCAACGGCGGTGGCCTCAACGGCAGCAGCGGCACACTCAACGTCGTCAACAGCATCCTGGCAGGCAACAGCGGCGCCAGCGGGACAGACTGCGCCGGCACGATTGTGTCGCAAGGATACAACCTCATCCAGAATGATAACTGTACCAACAGTGGCAGCACGATAGGGCACATTGGCGGCGATCCGCTGCTGGCAGCGCTGGCGCTCAACGGTGGCAGCACCCTCAACCACGCCATCGACAGCAGCAGCCCCGCGCTAGACGCCGGCGACAACCCCACCTGCGCCGGCACGGATCAGCGCGGCGTGGCCCGCCCCATCGACGGCAACGAAGACACCACCGCCACCTGCGACATTGGCGCCTTTGAGCTGGGGGCCTCGCTCACGATTGACGACGTCACGATTACCGAAGGCAACAGCGGCAGCAAAATTGCTACCTTCACCGTTACCCTGGCGCCGGCCAGCCCGGCGCCGGTGACAGTAAACTATGCCACGGCAAATGGAACGGCCGTCTTCGCCGACAACGATTACGTGGACAAAAGCGGCCAGCTCACCTTCAACCCCGGCGACACCGAAGAAATCATCGAGGTTACCATCAATGGCGATAACAAAGACGAGTGGGACGAAACGTTCCTGGTCAACCTGAGCAGCGCCAATGAAGCCACCATCAGCGACGGGCAGGGCGTCGGCACCATTAGCAACGATGACACGGCTCCCAGCCTTAGCATCGCCGGCACCGGCGTTACCGAAGGCAGCGGTGGCACAACGATGGCCACCTTCACCGTCACCCTTTCGGCTGAAAGCGGCAAAACGATTGAGGTTGACTTTGCCACGGGGGATGATACGGCCGTCTCCCCCACCGATTTTCTGGCAGACAGCAACACGCTCAAGTTCGCTCCGGGCGAAACCGAAAAAATCATCGAAATCACCATCAATGGCGATCTGGCTGACGAAGACGAGGAAACATTCCTTGTTAATCTGAGCAATGCCAACAATGCTACCATGAGCGACGGGCAAGCGATTGGCACAATCACAGATGATGACAATCCACCCAACGTCAGCATCAACGACGTCGTTGCGAGCGAGGGTGACAGCGGCACGACTGACGCCACCTTCACCGTCTCCCTGGACCAGGCCAGCGGCAAGCCGATCACCGTCACCTACACCACGCAGGCCGGCAGCGCCGCCGCGGGCAGCGATTACACGATGACAAGCGGCAGCCTCGTCTTCGCGCCCGACGAGACGCAAAAAACCATTACCGTTTTGGTGATTGGCGACCCCATCGATGAAAATGATGAACTGTTTTTTGTCAAACTAACCGGAGCCACCAACGCCACACTGTCCAATGACCAGGGGCAGGCCACGATTACCGACGATGATGCGCCGCCCGTCATTTCGATTGCCGATGTGACGGTAAGTGAAGGGGCAGGCACGGCCGTTTTCACCATCAACCTCTCCCACCCCAGCAGCAAAATTGTAACGGTGGACGTCCAGTCAGGTGATGGCAGTGCCACGGCGGGTGAGGATTATACGGCCGTTGCCCTCACCACCCTCACCTTTATCCCCGGTGAACCACTTAGCCAAACTGCCAACGTCACCATCACTGACGACGACACGAGTGAGGGCAGCGAAACCTTCCTGCTCAACCTCAGCAATCCCGGCAACGCCACGTTAGGCAGCAGCAGCGCCACCGGCACCATCACCGACGACGACGGCAATTTTGTCTTCCTCCCCTTCGTCATCTCCCCTTAGAGATTAGCCACAGAGGGCACAGAGAAAAAAGAGAAAATCTATTAAACCACTAAAAACAAGATGTTGAGCACAATCTGATCAGTTTTGCTCATCACAAAAAACCTACCCTTGTCATTCGAGCCGCTTTTGGCGAGAAATCTTTCAACACTTTGCCAGATCACGAATCGGCCAAGTTTAAAGGGATTCTTCGCTGCGCTACTCAGAAACAAGACCATTAAGAGGCTGTTTCTTTTCTCATGGAACGCTGCTTTGCAGCGTGGAGGCTTTCAGAATGACAAATGAAAGGGGGAATCGCTGAGTTATTATGTAAATTTAACCATTCACAAGCTGACCGTATTCTTCGGCAATATCCAGGCGCAAATCGTCGGCGCCGACGCCGTCGAACGGGTTTTCCAGATCGTCTTGAATGTTGTCCAGGCTCACCAGCACCAGACTATAAAGCACGGCCACGACATAACCGGCAACGGGATGATCTGGGTAGGCGATGGTGGCAAAATACGGGCCAAACAGCAGGGGAAACAGGTTTAAAAAGAGGCGGCTGTACGCACGCAATGCCCGCGGCGTGCGGTAGCTAGCGATGTTGTTCATCTGCTCAAAATCGATGATGATCTGGCGCAAGTATTGGTTGGCACGGGAGATTTCGTTGGCCGGTACGCCGGCAGCGCGCAATGCCTCGTGGGAGCGAGAAAACTCGGAAAATAGGGCGTAAATTTGCTTTTTGGAATCGGTTTGATCGTGGCCGTTGCTGGCGAAGTGGTGGGCAACGGCCGTTAACAAACGCTGCAACAATGCCCCCGCCCGCTCCACGTGGCCGGTTTTGTCCTCGGGCCATTCACGATGGGCAAACAGCAGCGCCACGCCGTGCCCCTTCAGGCTGGCAAACGCCTTTAGCGCATCCTCGCGCCGCTTGTAGGCGCTGTTGATCGAAAATACCAGGGGAAACACCACGGCAATCCCAATCAACGTCGTGGGCAAATCAACCAAAAAGTTAAGCTGTCGGCACAAAAAAACCACTACCAGCGCCAACAGGGTCACAAGCCCGGTATGGTAATCCACTATCTTGCTAAATTGTTTGATGGTTTGCATGAGGTTGAAGTTTTTCTTGGGTAATTGAGTCGGTCATTGTTTGCCGACCAATCGTAATAAGTTTGGCCACATTTGGCAAACGTAAAGCAGAAAAGACAAGCTGAGAAACGATTTCCCCCCTAACTGACTAAAGAAATACCGTCTCATCCGTCTAATAGATAGAACGTCTTAAATTGGGGCAGAGCCAGGGAGATGCATGACGGATGATCGGGCCCTATCGCAGTTGGTGAACCGCTGCCAGCAGGGCGATCTGGAAGCTTTTGCACAGCTTTTTCGCCGTTTCCGACAATATGTCTACGATCTTGCCTGCGTCATCTTGCACGACAACGTCGCCGCGCAAGATGCAGTGCAGGATACCTTCTTGCGCGTCATGGAGAAGATCGACACCTTTGCCGGGGATGCGGCTTTTGAAACGTGGTTAACGGCCGTCACCGTCAACACTTGCCGCAGCCACCTGCGCCGCCAAAAAGTGCGCCGCTTTCTCTCATTAGAAAAGTTGCGGCCGGGGCAGCTTCTGCACAACGGCGGCGCTGCGCCCAACACCGCCCGGCTGGTGGAAGAGCGGCTGCGTCGCCAGTCGCTGTGGCAGATGGTCAACACCTTGCCGGACCGGCTGCGGCTGCCGCTGATTTTGCGCTATCGCTACGCCCTGCCCTGCGCCGACATTGCCGATATTTTAGACGTGAAGCTGGGCACGGTGTATCAGCAGCTCAACGAAGGCCGCCGCCAGTTGGAAAAATTGGCGGCGCAGCAAGAAACGGCCGTACACCTATCGCTCGCCCCAGGAGAAAGTTGATGAAACGGCTTCGCCAACCGACGCCACCAAACCATGCCGTCGTGCGCGACCAATATGAAGCGTATCGCGACGGCGTGCTGTCACCAGACGGAACGGCCGCTTACCAAACCCACCTGCGCACCTGTGCCGCCTGCCGTGAATGGGCCGTGCGCAAGGACACTTCG